>DGFH01000340.1:0-6868 GCA_002391565.1 Anaerolineales bacterium UBA3905 | reverse complement strand
TTGACATTTTATGAGCGCAGTGTTGCGTATTACGTGTTGCGTGAGGGGTTCCGACACGTAGCACGCAACACGTAACACTGAAAATATGAAAACTCTGCCTAGCAATCAGTAAGAAATTGAGATTGGGGGAAGCGGACATCGTTCATCTCCACTCTCACAATCTCCACTCTCACAATCTCCAATCTCACAATCACCACTAGACTCATCTGACTTGATGCTTTCGATCCGTGTACAGTGGCTGCCCAAGGCGGGCAACCGCGACGATGAATATGAAGATGCGACGTGGCCCGAACGGTCATTGACGGCAACGCAATCGGTGGTGCGCTGCGCCGTAGCTGACGGTGCAACGGAGAGCGCGTTTGCCGCCGCGTGGGCGCAGCAACTGGTGCGCGCGTATGGACGCGGCGCGTTCGACAACGACGAGTGGCCGCGCGAACTGGCGCGTCAACAGGTTGCCTGGCAGACGGCAGTGGGCGCCAAAGCACTGCCCTGGTACGCCGAAGAGAAGGTGCGCAGCGGTGCGTTTGCCGCGCTGCTTGGCGTAACCTTTGGCGCAGCAACCAACGATGACAGCCACAACGCGCGACCGTGGCAGGCGCTGGCGGTAGGAGACTGCGCGCTCTTCCATGTGCGCAGCGACGACCTGCTGACTGGCTTCCCAGCCATCGATAGCGCTTTCTTCACCGGCCGACCTCTGCTGATCGGCAGCACGCCCGCTGGCAACGCCGGGCTGGCCGCGCAGATGCGCCGCACGTCGGGCAGCTTCCGCCCTGGCGACCGCCTCTATCTGGTTTCTGATGCGCTGGGGCAGTGGTGGATGCATGAAATCGAGCGCGGCGCCATGCCATGGAACCAGATCGATGGCGCGCTGGCGCGACGGCGGCGCGGCTTTGGGAGCTGGATCAATGCGCTTCGCCGCGCCGGGCAAATGCGCAACGACGATGTCACCTTGCTGCGCGTAACTTGGCTGGAACGATAACAGGCTATGGCGTGGCCCACACCCCAGGAATATAACGAAGCGATCCAAAACCCATCCACTGCCTTCAGCGACCCGGAGCTACGCAGCGGGCAACCCGTGCTGACGCCGCTTGGCTTGCCGCGCCCAATCACCGGAGGCTTTGCCAGCGTCTACCAGATGGTTTGCGCCCACCAGCGCGTATGGGCGGTGCGCTGCTTCCTGCGCGACTTTGGCGATCACCAGGAGCGTTATGCCGCCATCAGCGCACATCTTGCCCACGCCAACCTGCCTTACATGGTGAACTTTGCCTTCCTGGCCGATGGCATCCGCGTGGGCGGGCGGCTGCACCCTATCCTCAAGATGGAGTGGGTCGAGGGCGAACCCTTCCTGAATTATGTCGAACGCCATCTCCAGACGCCGGGTGCACTGCTTGACCTGGCGCAACAGTGGGTGCAAATGGCGCAGACGCTGGCGCGCGCTGGCATTGCGCACGGCGACCTGCAACATGGCAACGTGATCGTCGTGCAGGGACGGCTAAAGCTGATCGACTATGATGGGATGTATGTGCCAGCGTTGGCGGGGCGTCAGAGTCATGAGGTCGGTCACCGCAACTACCAGCACCCTCAACGCAACGAGGCGCTCTTTGGCCCAGAGCTTGACCATTTCTCCACCTGGATCATCTACAGCTCGTTGGTGGCGCTTGCAGTGCAGCCATCGCTCTGGCAGCAACTGCGCGGCGGCGACGAGTGCCTGATCTTCCGGCGCGAGGATTTCACCAACCCGATGCAGTCGGCTGCCCTCTCCGCATTGGAGCAGAGTGGCGACGTGCGCCTCGGTCGTCTGGCCGACTTGCTGCGCGGGTTGCTTACATTAGCGCCAACGCAGACGCCGCCCATCGACGGTCAGCTTGATCTCAACGCCATGCGCACGCGTCCGGCCGCCGCCTGGATACGCGACCATGTGCCAGGCAATGCAACTGCGCCGCCCCGCGCTGGTGCATCTCACCCTGCGCCGGCCTGGATTGCCGATTTCATCATCACGCCGCCAGCGGTGGCGTCGCACCCGCCGCCCGGCGCGCAGTGGCAACCGCGTCTGGTCGCCGGTGCGTCAGCGCTGTTTGCAATAGCGGCCTGGTTCTTGTTTGGCATGGGAGCGGTCGGACTGGCGGCGCCGGCGCTGCTGACGGCAGTGCTGGCAGCCGGAAACACTGGCTATCTGGCGCTGCATTACTGGCGTACGCCGGCAGTGACAACCCGCCGGAATGTGCGCAGCCGTTTAGGGGCAGTCGCGCGTCAGCAGCGCACTACTGCCCGCGAGCTGGCGGCGGCGGAGCGCGAGCTGGCCTACATTCGCCTCATTCAGGCGCAACAATACGCACGGATCGACCGGCTGATCGACCAGGAACAGCAGGCTGAGCAGCGCCAGCTGACCACCCAGAATCAACGCTATCAGCGTGCGCTCGACGATCTGCAAGTGCAGCGCCATCGCCTGCAACAGGAGACGGCGCTGACGATTCAGCGCATTGAAACACGCTACCAGGAGCGCATCGCCGACATCGACCAACAGTTGGGCGCGCTCCAACAATCAGAGATCACCGCGCAGCGTCGCCGGCTAGAACAGCGTCGCCAGGAATTTGTGAAGGAGTTTCTGAGCCGGCAAAAGATTGAGAAGGCGTTGATTACCGGCATTGGCCCGGGCATCAAGGAACAGCTCAAACGACATGGCATTGTGCGCGTGACCGACATAACGACCCAACGGCTGGCGAATATACCAGGCATTGGCGTCGGGCGCGCCGATACACTCCTCACCTGGCGGCAGCGCGTTGAGGAACTCGCCTGGCAGGGGGCGCCAACCCGGCTCGACCGTCGCGACGAACGCGACATTCACCATCAGCACGAACGCATGCACGCACACTTAACCCGCGAGCGCGAACGGCTGGAACACAAGTTGACCCGGAAGGTGACGGCAGCGCGCGAGCAGGCCGCCCAACGCGCCGCCAGGCTGACAGTGCAGGAGCAGCAGATCGAGGAACGCCACCGCGCACAGGTCGCTGCGATTCGCAAACGCCATCGCCAGCAGCTTGCGACGCTACGCAGCGAACGCGCTCAGGTGGAGAAGCAGGCAACCGGTTTTGCGTCAATCGTGGAACAAGAGATCAGCCGCCTGGAGCAGACTCGGCAGCGCCTCAACTGGGAGCATGCCGCGCTCACCGCCGAACTCGACCGCCAGCCTGAAGCTGATTTTCCCGGCTTCGTGCGCCGCGCACTTTTGCCGCGCTAAGAAATTGTTGAAAGAGAGGCAACGCCGACGCACCCCATCCTTTCACTGCCCCCAATCGGTGTGTTGTGCATGGTGGCAAGCGCCGTCGCTACCATCGTGTGGTAGAATCCAACCATGACACGAAATGGTATTACACGCATCATCTTCATGGGGACGCCCGAATTTGCGGCGCCCACCTTGCATGCACTGTTGGCTGCCGGCCCACAACATAACTGGCAGGTCGTCGCCGTCGCCACCCAGCCCGACCGCCCGGCCGGGCGCAGCAAACAGCCCGTGAGCAGCCCGATCAAACAGGCGGCGCAGGTTGCGGGCGTGCCAGTGCTGCAGCCAGCGTCGCTGCGCAAAGATGCAGCGGCAGTCGAAGCACTCCGCCATCTGGCGCCCGATGTGATCGTGGTGGCGGCTTATGGATTGATCCTGCCCCAGAGCGTGCTGGAGATTCCCACCTTTGGCTGCCTTAATGTACACGCCAGCCTGCTGCCCGCCTATCGCGGCGCCTCACCGATCACTGCCGCTATCCTCGATGGGTTGACGGAAACCGGCGTCACCATCATGTTGATGGATGAAGGTATGGACACCGGCCCGGTGCTTCGCCAGGCGGTGCAACCGATTCAGCCCGACGATACAACAGCGACCTTAAGTGCGCGGTTAGCCGATCAGGGCGCCGCGCTGCTGGTGGCGACGCTGGTCGACTGGCGACGCGGCGCTGTGGCGCCGGTGGCGCAATCTGCGCTGCCCGGCGCCCCTTCGTCCTGCCGCCTCATCAAGAAGGAAGATGGGCGCATCGACTGGACGCAGCCCGCAGCCCTCATCGAACGCATGACGCGCGCTTACACGCCCTGGCCCTCCGCGTACACGCAGTGGAAAGGCGAACCTTTCAAGATCATTGCGGCGACCGTCATGCCCGGCGCAGCAGCGCCAGGCCAGGTGATCCGTACAGCGGAGGGAGCGGCTGTGGGCACCGGCGCCGGCTTACTCCACCTGCGCACCGTGCAACCGGCCGGCAAGCGCCCGCTGGACGTGCGCAGCTTTCTCAATGGCGCCCCCGACTTCATCGGGACAAGGTTGTGAGGAAGAGCGGAGGGCGGGTTGTGAGGAGTGGGCGTCGCCTGACGCGGAAGACCGTACACGGAATCTCCAATCTCCTCATCTCCACATTTGTTCCACACCCTACGCCGTGCTATACTTTTGGGACTTCGGGGTGTAGCGCAGCTTGGTAGCGCACTTGAATGGGGTTCAAGAGGTCGGAGGTTCAAATCCTCTCGCCCCGACCAGCGGCAAGGAAAGCTCCCACAGAAATCTGCGGGAGCTTTTTTGCACGTTGCGGCACGCTCAAAGAGTGTTTGAAGAGGGTGGAAGTTTGACGCGGAGACGCGGCGGCGCAGAGGAGTTGCAGAGCTGACTACAGATGCGCATTCGCTTGATTCTCTCTGCGTTTCTCTGCGCCTTTGCGTCAAATTGGGCGACTCATCAAACAGATGCTCAGAGGGGTGCTGACGCACAGCGAACAACGTCTGTTTGCAACCGACAATGGACAGTCAAATCGCTAACTTACCAGGAATCTCACCGACTGATCTGGAGTTGCTCCGTAAAGTCGAGGCCGGGCTGCCGATTACGGCGGATGTGAGCCGCGCAGATATTCTATTATGCACACCGCTTGCCAAAGATAAAGCGATTGTTGCCTTTCACGCCATCCCCAACTCGATCTCTTCCCTCTATCGCAAAGATGCTGGCGGGCGCATCCTCAACACCGAAGAGCAGCCGTTGCTGATGCAGGCGCTCAATAGCGGCAGCGGCGGGCGTCGCCAGCGCGAAGTGCTCAGCAATGGCGCCCCGGTGATTCAGGATGTTTTCCCGATTCACAACCAGGAGGGCAAGGTGATCGGCGCCATGCTGGTCGAAACAAACATGATTGCCCATGAGCGGCAACGCCGGCGCAACCGCCATTTTCGTCAGGCGGTGGTGTGGATGCAAGAGATGTGTGCGCGCGGTGAACTGGAAAGCGGCGCCATCCTGCCCAGGTTCTCGCTCTACGATGGCGTCTACATGGTCGATCCCACGCGCACGGTCGTCTATATGAGCGGCATCGCCGCCAACCTCTTCCGCAGCATCGGCATCACGCCGGAGGTGCGCGAGCAGCGGCTGGCCGCGCTAGAGCCATGCGACCGCGAGATCGTCGAACGCGTCTTTGCCACCCATGCCTGCCACACAGAGCGCGTCGAAAATGATGATGGACGGATTTGGGTGCGCTCGGCCATCCCGCTGCGTATGCCGACAATTTCGTGGCGCAATTACTGGCTGGCGCTGCCGTGGACGCCTTTTGCAGCGCATTCGGCTGGCGATGGCGGCGTCGATGCCGTGTTGGTGCTGCTGCACAACGCGACCGAGGCAGTGCAAAAAGAGCGTGAGCTCAACGTCAAGTCCGCCATCATCCAGGAAGTGCACCACCGCGTCAAGAACAACTTGCAGAACATCGCTGCCATTTTGCGCATCCAGGCGCGCCGCGTGCAGAGCGATGAAGCGCGCCAGCACCTCACCGACGCGGTCAACCGTGTGCTTAGCATGTCGGTTATCCACGAATTCCTCAGTCAGGACGAACATCGCCCGATCAATGTCAAGGATGTCTGCCAACGGATCGCCAGCCAGGTGAAGCAGGTGTCGGCGAATCCGGAACAGGAGATCACGATCCAGGTGCAGGGTTCGGCAGTGCGCCTGCCGGCCAGCCAGGCCACGCCGCTGGCGATGGTTGTCAACGAGCTGTTACTCAATGCCGTCGAGCACGGTCTCAAGGATCGCCCACATGGGATGATCCGCATCACGCTGGAAGATCAGGGCGATGCCGTTCTGCTCCAGGTTGAGGATGATGGAAGCGGACTGCCGCCTGATTTCGACCTGGCGCACACCGCCCATAGCCTGGGGTTGCAGATCGTGCACACGTTGGTGACCGACGATCTCAAAGGGGCGCTGCGCATGGAGTCGATCATGGTCACAGGCGAGAGCGGGCCAGCCGTTGCCGGTGCGCGTGCCATCGTGACATTTCCCAAACGCAGCGGGCGCGCCAGTTAGCAGTGTTGTCATTTGCTACGAAAAGTTGCGCAGATAGCCGGATATGCGGTAAAACTGAAGGTCGATTGATTGCAGGCGCCGGTGCACAGCACACATGATATGCCTGCAATTCTGTTTTGGATTGTTCATCACGGTATGGGCGCTGCTGTGTGCAGCGTCGATGCCGGTAAACCCAGTCGCCAGCCAAAGGAGCAGTGAGCGTGGAACGCACACGAGTGATTATCGCCGACGATGAATCCTTGATCCGCATGGATCTGCGGGAGATGCTGACCAACCTGGGCTACCTGGTGGTGGGCGAGGTGGGCGACGGGCGCAGCGCCGTCAACCTGGCGCGTGAGTTGCGCCCAGACATCATCATCATGGACATCAAAATGCCGGATATGGACGGCATCGAAGCGGCCAAGGTGCTGACCGAGGAACGCATCGCGCCTGTGTTGCTGCTCAGCGCCTATAGTCAGCAAGAGCTTGTCCAGCGGGCGCGGCAGGCAGGCGTGGCCGGTTATCTGGTCAAACCCTTCCGCGAAAGTGATCTGACGCCTGCCATCGAAGTCGCGCTGGCGCGCT
>DGFH01000093.1:12227-16229 GCA_002391565.1 Anaerolineales bacterium UBA3905 | reverse complement strand
CAGGTTGAGCATATCGGTGACAAGAATGACGTCGGGCGCAGCGCTATCCGCCAGGAGCCGCGTCGCCTGCGCCGCCAGCTCGATGGCGCCGCCCTGCATGCGCCATTTCCAGAAGCGACCGGCCATCGTCAACAGCGTGATGGTGTGGCGCGTATGGCGAAGGTACCCCTCCGCCCACGCCTGATGGCTGCCGGTATGGTAGGGCGAGACAAGCCAGATGTTCATGGTGCGCTAGAACCCGGTCAACGTTGGGATCCGCATAATCGGCAACCACCCCTATGAACAGTGCGCATGCAGGGACGGAAGTCGCACCCAAGCGAGTTTTGATGGGTATTGACATTTGCTACCGCCCACAATAAAATATTATGTAACATCATTGCGTGAACCACATAACTCCTGACAGTGATAAGGAAAACCTCCGAGGTGATCATGATACCCGATCGTGACAAAGTACAGCGAAGTGGCGTCACCAGCGTTGAGCGAGATGCGCGGCTCGTGGAACAACTGGTGATCTCCTTGCGTGCGCAACAACAGAAAAATGGCGCCTGGCCCGGCGACGATCTGAGTCACACGCTGCGCAATACATGCCATGCACTGGAAGCCCTGTATCTATTAGGAAGCGCAACCTTCCCACGGATAATCGCCAACGGCGTTCACTGGCTACTGAATCTGGCCGACGAGATCGATGCAGACAGCAGCGCCTGGATATCGATCCGCCTTCATCCCAGCCGCTTCAAAACGTTGGCGCGCTTGCGTGAATTTCAGGATGAGAAATTGCAAGAGGACTTTGCTGAACTATGTGGACGAATCGGTGAAGACGGCTTATTGAACAAGGTGCTGGTCGATCAGTTGTTGGGTTCGTTGATCGTGATGGATACTTTGCTGGAGCTGCGTACCGTCGGTCATCATCTTCTGTCTTATGACCGGATTGCCAGTTGCACACTGCCGACCATTAAGTCTTGCCTGGTGCGTTGGTGCGGCTCTCATCAGGATGCTTGGCGCCAAGAACTGATTAATAATGTTGGCGAAGCGTCCTACGCGTTGGACATTCTTCTACGCAGCCACACAATTGAGCTTAGCGATCCACTCTGTGCGTCAGTGCGCACCGCCATGTTGGATGCGCTGTCACCCGAACGCAACCAACGCACGCTGGAAAAAGACGCGCTCTACAGCGCAATTCAGTTGAGCACCTACTTTAGCAATGACCGCGAAGTCACGACAGCGCTGAACCGATTTCACCAACACCTCCACCAACGTCTCGGTCAGAGTGAAAGTCGGCGCTGGTACAAGCAAGATGATATGCCGCCACTGATTGTGCGCATGTTGCTCACATGCGGCGGGGCGGAGCTTAGCCAAAGCCTGATTGGGAATCTGTGGGAGGAAGCGTTCGCCTCGCGACAACATCTGACTCAAGAGCGGGACATAGAGCGCAGGCAACAATTTGCACAATTGATTCGACAGCGTGTTGAGATCGAAATTCGCGACGTCGAAGACCTGACGGGCGGCATCACAACAGCACGCGTATTTCGGGTCGAGTATGCCATTCAGGAAGATATTTTGGCAGATAAAACGACGCTGCATCGGAACAGCGCCACGCATGTCGTCATCAAAGCCGACAGTCACAGCGCTCTGGAACGATCTATCGCACAATTTCAGCGCCTGCCAGCCGACCTACAAAAGTATTTTGCCCATCATGCGCCTGCAACTAAAGTAAACGACGCCAGCGAGACTTCCGCCTTCATGGTGTTGGAGGACCTGACCGACGAGTACGCCACGTTCCGTGAGGTGTTGAATGAAGTCGACAAACGTCGGCCTTCGCCGGATGATCGTGCACGCCTCGAACAAGCTGCCACCGCGATCATGAACTGCCTGGTAAATATCTACTCCCGTACTCTACGTCCCATCGATGATATTGCAGGCTTCCAGGTTTCACGCCTATATTTCAGTCGTCTGGACAGGTCGCTGCTAGATATGGTCAGTGAGCATCGTTTTCCCCGCCTCAAAGACTTCTTTCAAGGATTTACGTTGGAGACCGAAGATGGTGTAGAACTACATTTCAAGTCGATCGGTTACTATCAACAGGCGTTACAGCGTCATTTCCATCGCTTACGCCCTCCTTGCCTGGTCATGACACATGGAGACTGCCACTCCCGCAACATCATGCTTGACAATTGCTTCGAACGCGTCAAGTTCATTGACCTCGACCGCATCGATGTGGCGGGTGATTATATTCTGGATATTGCACTGCTGCTCGAAGATGTCGCGCTCTTTCGGCGTTTCTTCGATGAGAAATATCGCTTTTTCCTCCGACCAGAAGATATCACTCTATCGATAGATCGTAACCATATCGCCTACCCAACATTTGTCACGGAAACGGCGCAATTGTTCCAACGTTTGGTTTTGGAGACTTTGGCAGATTTTGCCAAACGCTACCATGATCGGTACTATCGAGAACGGCTCTGGCTCGGTATTGCGCTCCATCTGCTTCGGCTTGTGGACAAACAGAACGAGATTCGGTCAGCTGCGGCGCTCTATGTGGAAGCAATAAAACTGCTCGATGCACTGGTCCATTCGATGAACGGTCAGCAATTGCTACCACCCATGCCCGTTGGGTCAAGCATCGTGCCCAACGCTGGCATGGCACGGCATCTGGAGGCAATTCATGCGCATATCATTCGCTGCCAGGCGCCCGGAAATCGTAAAATTTTGTACGACTTGCGCGCTTCTGGTAGAGTCATTCGCTATTTCGTCACAGGCGCTCACGCGCCGTTTGCTATACTGGATGGCAAAACCTCCACCGTTCGTCTACAGCTCGCCTGTCCGGCTGAAGAACTCTGGGGCGTCGGCGCGTTGGCACAGCCAATCAACGAAGGGACAATCCAGGCAGTGCTGGTTGTAGACCCAGACGCCAATGATTCACTACAACGACTCACCGAGATCATCAGGTTTGTCTTGAAGAGAATGACCTGAGACGCTATTTGGTCTTCACGAAAACGATTGGAAAATACCGGCAATGTCAACAAATCCACTCACACAAAGTTCCGCCTGGCATGCTCTCCACCAACATTTCGCCCAAATGCGCGATATTCATCTGCGCGACCTCTTTGCGATTGATCCAGGGCGCGGCGAACGCATGGTGATCGACGAGCTGGGCATCTACTTCGACTACGCCAAGCACCGCGTCACCGACGAAACCATGCGGCTGCTCGTGCAGCTGGCAGAAGAGTCCGATCTGCGCGCCCACATCGACGCCATGTTCCGCGGCGACAAGATCAACGTCACCGAGCACCGCGCCGTGCTGCATATCGCCCTGCGCGCCCCGCGCGACGCCCATATCTACGTCGACGGCGAGGATGTTGTGCCGGAGGTGCACGCCGTGCTTGACCGCATGCGCGACTTTTCTCAACGTGTGCGCAGCGGCGAGTGGAAAGGCTTCACCGGCAAGCGCATCCGCAACGTCGTCAACATTGGCATCGGCGGCTCCGACCTGGGGCCGGTGATGGCATACGAGGCGCTGCGCTATTACAGCGCACGCGACATGACCTTCCGCTTCGTTTCCAACATCGACGGCACAGATTTCGCCGAGGCAGTGCGCGATCTCGATCCGGCGGAAACACTCTTTATCGTGGCGTCCAAAACCTTTACCACGCTGGAGACGATGACCAACGCCCACACGGCACGGCGCTGGTTGCTGAAGACGCTGGGCGACGAAAGAGCAGTCGCCAACCATTTTGTTGCAGTTTCAACCAATGCCACAGAAGTTGCAAAATTTGGCATCGACACGGCCAATATGTTCGGCTTTTGGGATTGGGTCGGCGGTCGCTACTCCATGGATTCGGCGATCGGGCTGTCTACGATGATTGCGATCGGACCGGAACATTTCCGCGAGATGCTTGCCGGTTTCCATGCGATGGACGAACATTTCCGCACGGCGCCCTTCACGCGCAACATGCCGGTGATCATGGCGCTGCTCGGCGTCTGGTACACCAACTTCTTCGGCGC
>DGFH01000093.1:0-12157 GCA_002391565.1 Anaerolineales bacterium UBA3905 | reverse complement strand
TGCCGGTGATCATGGCGCTGCTCGGCGTCTGGTACACCAACTTCTTCGGCGCGGAGAGCGTCGCCGTGTTGCCCTATGATCAGTATCTCAAGCGCTTTCCGGCTTATCTCCAGCAGCTCACGATGGAAAGCAACGGCAAATACATCACACTCGACGGTGAGCCGGTGGATTATCAGACCGGCGCCATCTACTGGGGCGAGCCAGGCACGAACGGCCAACACTCCTTCTACCAGTTACTGCATCAGGGGACAAAGCTGGCGCCATGCGATTTCATCGGCTTCTGCCAGAGCCTGAATCCCATCAGCGAGCATCATGATTTGCTGATGTCCAACATCTTTGCGCAGGGCGAGGCGCTGGCGTTTGGCAAGACGACCGACGCCGTGCGCGCCGAAGGCACACCCGACTGGCTGGCGCCGCATCGCACCTTTGAGGGCAACCGCCCGTCCACCACGATTCTGGCGGAGCGACTGACGCCAGCGATGCTTGGCAAGCTGGTGGCGCTCTACGAGCACAGCGTCTTCGTGCAGGGTGTGATCTGGCGCATCAACTCGTTTGACCAGTGGGGCGTCGAGCTGGGCAAAGTGTTGGCAAAAAAGATCACCGCTGAGTTAAGCGCCGCCAACCCAGAGTTGCACCATGACAGTTCGACAAATGCGCTGATTCGGCGTTATCGGGCAATGAGATTGGAGATTGAAGATTGAAGATTGGAGATTGTGAGATTGGAGATTGCGTGCGTTCGTCGCCAGCGCCCTCCAATCTCTAATCTCCAATCTCTTAATCTCTTCCTACGCCGCCGCGCCCTTCAGCCGGAACGCACCTTCGATCAGTGTGGCGTCGAACTGCGGGGCGACCTGGCGTTGAGCAGCGTAGCGATAGACGGCGGCTTTGTAGATGCCGCTGAGTGTGCTGTTGAGCACTGCCAACACAATCAACGTCGTCACGCTCAAGCCGAGCAGTATCCAGAACAGCCCGGCAATATCGCTGACGACCACCAGCAGCAAGACGGTGAGCATGACGACCACAGCCGACGCCAGCCCAAAGATCAACCCCAACCCACCGCTGCCAACAAGCTGTTCGCCCCAGGTTTTGCGCAACAACAATGCACTCTCTTTGATTGCCCCAATTGCGTTGACTGATCGGTCGGCGATCACAGGAACAACCAGGAAAGTGGCAACGTTCCACGCCAGGCCGCCAATGGCGGCCAGAATCGCGCCGGCAGTATTGCCACCTTCACGGTTATTGCGCAACATGCTCAAGATCACGCCGACCGTTGCAGCAATCACGGAAAAGCCCAGGATTGCGCCCAGTCGGCTATTGGCAATACGGATGCCTTCGCCAAAAGAGGTGTCCTGCCCGTCCAATTTGCGCAACGCTGCGCCTGCCATACCGGTGGCAAAATAGGTGGCGATAGCGCCGACGATCAGATAGTAGACAAAAAGCACTGCGATGCCGATCAGCGTTAGCAGGGGCGAACCCTCTCCACCTTCGGCGGTTTGGGCAGCATCCACCAGCGTGCGCTGCACATCTGGGTTGAGCACGAACAAGGCGCCAAGCAACCCAAAGAAAACCACCGAGGCGATGATGACTAGGAGCGCTGACAACACCGGAAACCAGAGCAGTGATGGCTCACTGCGTACGACGCTCCACGACGATTTGAAGAGCGACCAACTGCGGCTGAAGACGTCCATGATATAGCTCCATTTCGTATAAAAATGAAATGATCAGACGAAAGGTGCAATAGAGTAGATGCTATACTTTAGCCTACCAGATCGACGCGCGTCAATCCGGTTGCATCCCTCTGAGATACTTGTGGTGCAATCTCGCCCTTTGTCGATGGTCATTCTCACCAACCGTTCTCACCCAGCCGTGAGGTTCGGGGCATAGAGAATGGGAGAATCGCTTTACTTGTTTCATGGTGGATCAGGAAGGAGTTTCCGTGAACGAAACAAAAACAGAAACGCCGTTGCGCTGTGGCGTTGTCCGTCTGATCGTGAGCGATCTGGCGCGGTCGCTTGCCTACTATCAGGAGCGGATCGGTCTACAGGTGCAGCGCCGTGAAGCTGGCGTCGTATTTCTGGGCGCAGGCAGCGACGATCTGCTGGCGTTAGTGGAACAGCCGGAGGCGCGGCCGGTGCAACGACGTTGCACCGGCCTCTATCACTTTGCGTTGTTGACGCCCGATCGCGCCGCGCTTTCACGTGTGCTCAACCACTTGCTGGCAACCAACACGCCCATCGACGGCGCCAGCGATCATGGTGTGAGCGAGGCGCTTTATCTTTCCGACCCGGACGGGCACGGCATCGAAATCTATCGCGACCGTCCGCGCCGCGAGTGGCCCTTTGTTAAGGGCAGCCTGGCAATGACCACTGACCCACTCGACGTGCGGGGTGTGCTGGCCGCCGACCGCGCGCAGGCGCCCTGGGAGGGCATCGACTCGCGTACGGTGATGGGACATGTTCATCTGCACGTGGCGCGTCTGGACGCTGCTGTGCACTTCTACGTCGATCTGCTGGGTCTCGACCTGATGCAGCGCTTTGGCGGCCAGGCGGCGTTTGTGGCGGCGGGCGGCTATCACCACCACCTGGGGCTGAACACCTGGGCTGGCGTCGGCGCGCCGCCTCCGCCAGTGGACGCCGCCCGCCTCCTCGACTTCGAGCTACTCTTTTCCGACGCCAGTACACTGGCGGCAACAGTGGCGCGGCTGGAGCAGGCCGCCATTCCCATCACGCCGGATGGCGCCGGTTGGAGATTGGCTGACCCGTCGGGGAATCAGGTTGTGTTGCATGGTGCGTGAGGCGCCACCCGTCAGAGACGTCACCCGTCAGGCGTCGCCTGCCCACTTACGATCCATGACATTTGACGAGTGACGCAACCCGCATGACGCGCTACGACGTCAACCGATGGTGATCGAACGGAAAGAGTAGGCAGCGAATGGTTCGGCGGGCTATGTAAATGCAGCCAACGTCAATCTCCGGCCAATGCCAGCACGTCGGCGACCTCGACTCTGGCGTCACGTTGGAAATTTTCGACCGTGATCGTGCGGAAGAGCAACAGCGCCGCCACCAGCCCGGCGATTTCGAGCGCAAAGACGACCATATAACCAAGCGACACGTTGCCAGTCAGACGATAGGCAATGTCGCGCAGCAGGGCGCCGCCCACAGTGCCGAGCGATTGCGCTACAAAGTTGGCAACACCCCAGGCGCCCATGTATAACCCTACATTCTGCGCCACCGTCATATCCAACATGAAGCTGAGATTGCTGACAGTCATCAAGCCGCTGCCCAGGCCAAGCAGGAAGACCGCGCCGTAAAAGAAGGGAGCGTTGTGCAGCACCCCCGCCGCGATGATCAATATAAAGGCGGCGATCGCCACAAGCGCGCCAACATTGGCGTTGACGCGCTTGCCCAACCAGCGCACCGATCCCATTCCACCGAGCAAGGTGAGGAAGACGCCGATGCCCCAGATCGATTCGATGCGCGTCGTGGCGCTGACGGAAAGGCCGAGCGCATCGGCGGCGTATGGCTCTAGCAACACGTCCTGGGCGCGGATGCCGACCAGCACCAGCAACAGATAGACAAAGAAACGCCTGGCCGTCGGGTTATTCGCCAGCACGTGCAGCGCCGTGAAGGGGTTATCGGCGGTGTTGTGGACGATGTGATCGGGCGCGCTGGGCGTTTCGATGCCCGCAGCGCCAACCAGCACGAACAAGGTCGCCACCAGCCAGATGGCGCCAAACGCTGTGTAGATGCCGCTGACGCTGGCATCAGCCTCTAACGCGTTCGAGAGCGCTATGCTGGCGACAATGGTGGAGAGGATCATGGCCGTCCACATGACGCCGACGGTGGCAGTGCGCCAACCTTTGGGTGAGCCCTCCGTCAACTCGCTGGCGAGCGATAGATAACTGACAGAGGCGACATTGACGCCCACGCCCCATAATGTAAACACAGCCAACGATGCGAGCAGTCCGGGCAAGAAGTGCGCATCCATGTAGAAGACGGTGTGCGCCGCCAGGTAGCTGCCGAAGGCGGCCATCAGCCCGCCGATCAGCATCCACGGCGCGCGGTGGAGCCCCCACAGCGGGCGCTGATCCGCCCAGTTGCCCACCAATACCTGTAAGGGAGAGAGCAGGTATGGCAGCGCCACTAAAATGCCAACCAGGACTGCAGGAATCCCCATGTCGGCAATCATGATACGGTTGAGCGTGCCGGTTATCGGCACCACTGTCAACGAGACGCCGACATGCACCAATGACAACTGAATCACTTTACGCACATTCATGGCTACGTTCACCATTACTCCGACCCTGCCTCACGAACATTGTTGACTACAGACAACGGCAACAGGTTAGCATAGGTTTTCATAGATTCCAAGCTATCAGCTGAAGTTTCACACCGAAATTGCGTCATGTCGGTGTCACTGCTCACAATATGCGGAGGCAAAGCAGGGAAAAATGGGTTAAAAGAGGAAAAATTCGTCAAGCGGCCAATACCGCAGCCAGACCCGCCCTAAGATTTGATCGAGCGTGACCGGCCCAAAAGCCCGGCTATCGTTGCTATTGCTGCGGTTGTCACCCAGGACAAAGTAAGAGAGTGGGCCCAACGTCATTGGCGCCATATCGATCGGGGTGGTGTCGTGCGGAAAGGGTTCAGCGATGGGTTGCCCGTTTACATAGACAACGCCGCTACGAATTTCGACCACCTCGCCCGGCATTGCGACGATGCGCTTGACCAGCAGTTCTTCCATGCTGGGCAAGTCGATCACGACAATATCATTGCGTTGGGGGGCGTGCAAACGGTAGCTAATCTTATCGACGATCAGGCGTTGGTGAGGGTGCAGGTTTGGCTCCATGCTCTGGCCGAAGACTACCGTTGCCTGCGCCAGAAATAGATGCACCACCATTGCCAGAATCAAGGCCGGCGCAACGATCTGTAGCGCCTCCTTGACTGCAGGTCGGGCAAGTTGCCACAAACCACTCGCTTCGTCGGACGCCGATGGGTCATCCCCTACGTGGTCGATGTTGTTTTGGTTGTATTGCTCACTATTGTGCGTGTCGTGCATCACTTTCATCCTGGTGAAGAAGTATACCGATTTGGCGGCACGTTGTCCAGGCAGTAAGATTGCAGATACATGAGGCAAATGTCCATCCAACGCGGCTCGTATAGAATTCTGAGCATGTACTTAGCGAAAAAGCTGCGCCACCCGACCGGGGCAAAAGCTAATCGTCGGCGTCTTGGCGCTATCGCTTTAGCGATCATGCTGTTGGTGGCGCAGGCGACGGCAGGCATTGCGCAGACGACCTCGCCCCTCCCGCCGCCCAGCGTCACACCCGACACAACGGAAGGCGTCACTGGCGATCCCCTGGATGCACTGGCGCAAGCCATCTTTGCCGACATGACCCCGGCGCAACGTGTCGGCCAACTGTTCGTGGTGACCTTTCAAGGCAACACTGTCGAGTTCGACAGCGATATCGTTGACCTGATTACCAATGATCACATTGGTGGGGTGGTGCTTAGCCCTCGTGCGGGCAACTTTTCTAATGCACGCGGCACGGATACGCCCCGCCAGGTCGCCGTATTGATCAACCAGCTGCAAGCCGCCGCATATGGCGTGTTATTGCCGGCGGAAAATGCTTTGCAGCCTGTGCCCCTGGCGCCCTGGCCGCCACGCGGCGTCTTCACCTATCTGCCCGACGTGACCAATGCAACGCCCGCTCACCTGCCGCTCCTGGTTGGCGTCGTTCAGGCTGGCGACGATTTGCCGATGACAGCGCTGCGACGCGGCTTCACGCCTCTGCCCTCCCCCCTGGCGCTGGGTGCATCGTGGAATCGCACGCAAGTCAAGGACGTCGGCAGTGTGGTGGGGCGTGAATTGCAGGCAGTGGGCTTCAATATGCTGCTTGGGCCAGCGCTCGACGTGTTCAACCCGTCCGGCATCGACAAAGTGCTCCCTTTGGGCATCGCCTCGTTCGGCGGCAATCCTTACTGGGTTGGACAGCTTGGCCGCGCCTATATCGAAGGCGTCCATATTGGGGGCGAAGGACGCGTAGCAACAGTCGCCAGCAGTTTTCCGGGACAAGGCAATGCCGACCGCATCCCCAGCGAAGAGGTCGCCACAATCCAATCCAGCCAGGCTGAATTGCGCCAACGCGACCTGCTCCCTTTTCTTGCCGTGACGCGTCAACCCTCAACGGTGCTTGACCCGACGGGCGACCCTGGCGCGACTGATTTGCTCATGACCAGCCACATGCGCTACACCGGTTTGCAGGGCGCCGACAGCCGGGTGAGGCCGCTGAGCCTGGCGCCTGAGCTGCGCACGATCCTCAAACAAGAGGGGTTTGGCGATTGGCGCGCCAATGGCGGCGTTATCATGTCAGGGCCATTGGGGGTGCCTGCGTTGCAGCGCGAGCTGGCAGCCGACAATCCCGAAGCCTTCCGGCGCATGGTGCAAGACGCTTTCGTCGCCGGCAATGACCTGCTCTTTCTGTCCGATTTTGGTTATAGCGATGATTGGCCGGCGCAATACGCCAATATCAAGGCGACGGTGCAGGCGTTCCAAACGCTCTACACGACCGACCGTGACTTTGCGGCATTGGTCGACGCCGCCGCCCAGCGGATCATCCGCTTGAAGTTGGGCATTTATCGCAACGACCTTCTCACCCTGCTGCCTGCCGGAGAGATGGCCGAGATGGATGGCGCCCCCGCCGTGCCGCTCCCCAATGTACTGGTCACCGACACCGATCTGAGTGTGCTGACCAGTGAAGCACGCGTGAACGCCGAACAAGAGATGGGGCAGATTGCGCGGTCCGCCATCACGTTGCTATACCCCGACCCGGCCACGCAGACCGCGCCGGTGCCGCCCGCCTTCAGCGCGACCGACAATATCCTGGTCTTCACGGACTTTCGCCTGCAACGCGAGTGCTCGACCTGCGAACAGGAGCCATCGGTCGGGCCAGACGAAGTGGCGCGAATTATCGAGCGACTCTACGGCTCCCAGTCCGCCGGTGTGATTGACCCCAATAACATTGTGAGCAAGACCTTTGTCGAACTGACTGCGTTGCTGGACAGCCTGGATCAGATGCGGTCTGCACCAACCCCGATCCCTGCAGCGACGATCACACCCACCCTTGTGCTGACAGGCGTCATCCTGCCAACGCCAACCCCACTTCCCGGAGCTGTCCTGACCACTACCGTTCCCATGACCGTCAACGGCAACCTGGAAGCTGGCGCGCCCTCTGCGCTCGATATGTTGGACAACGGCCCGGCTCCAACAGGTGAGAATGTCAACAGCAAAACATTAGCCGCGATCCAGGCCGCTGACTGGATACTGTTCGTCATGCTCGATGTCGCGCCGGCAACCGCCCCAACCAGCACTGCCGTCAAGCGTCTGCTGAGCGAACATGCCGGGCTGTTAGGAGATCAGAAGGTTGTCGTGCTGGCGTTGCAGGCGCCTTACTATCTCGACGCCACAGAAATGAGTAAACTCACGGCGTATTTCGGCGTCTACAGTAAGACCACACCATTCCTGGAAAGCGCCGTTCACGCCCTCTTTCGCCGCTATCCACCGATTGGGGCGCCCCCCGTCGATGTGCCTGGCACGCGCTTTGTCAATCTCAACGCTCGCTTACTCCCCGACCCGGCGCTGCAGATTGCATTGACGGTGGAGGATGGCGACGGCAAAGTGATCGCTGGCAATGCTGGCGAACCTGCTGCTGAAGAACGCCCGACAATTACGGCGGGAAGCCTGATGCGCCTGCGGCTTGGCCCAATCCTGGATCTGAACGGCCATCCCGTGCCCGATGGGACATTGGTGACCCTTGATTTGCGTTACGAGGCTGAGGATGTAGCATTGACGATGGAGCCAGCGCTCACGCGCAACGGGATGGCGGTGCGCGAAGTGACGCCCGATCGTAGCGGCATTTTGCAGATTTCGGCGCGTTCGCACAACGCTTCTACAGGCGCCGGCATCGGCGTCGTCGTGGTTCCGCCGGTGACGCCAACGCCGGCGCCTGTCGTTCTGATTACGCCGGAGGAGCTGCCGCCAGCAGTCGATAATGGTGCACTTGGGCGGAGCACAACGCTGGATCGGGTGAATCTCCTGACGTTGTCGATTGCGCTGTTGACCCTGGTGGTTGTGCTGAGCCTGCTGCTGATCGTACAGATTCGCGTGTTGCCGCGCCCAACGTTGGTGCACAACATGCTATGGGCGACAATCTTTGGGTTGGCCGGGTATATCCTCTATGGCATTGGCCTTTTTCCTGGGGGCGCCTGGCTGCGCGCCAATGTTGGCGTCTGGGGTACGCCGGTGACAGTGCTGATTCCGATGCTGTTGCCGTTGCTCTGGTTACAATTGCGCGCAGACGATAGATGACGCGCCACTCGTCATCCGTCACCTTTGATCAAGATGGAGTGACGGATGACGAGTGACGCAGGATGAGCAACGTCTCACGCTCCTTGCAGTGCGTGCGTCATTGCGTCTGGCGCTTTGGCCGCTGCCGTGGCGCCAGCCGGGTTGAGCAGATCGTCCACGATCTTGGCGGAAGAGATCACCCCTGGCAGCCCCGCGCCCGGATGTGTGCCTGCACCAACGAAGTAGAGATTCTCAAAGTCCTCCGAGCGGTTGTGTGGCCGGAACCACGCCGATTGCAACAGCGTTGGCTCCACCGAGAAGGCCGATCCCAGGTAACTGTTCAGGGTGTTCTGGAAGTGCAGCGGGTCGATGGAATGTTCGGCGACGATATTTGCCTGCAAATCGGGCAAATAGTGATCTTCCAGAAACTGCATGATGGCGTCGCGATAGTGCCTGGCCTTCGTCGTCCAGTCGATGTTGGCGTTCAGATTGGGCACCGGCGACAACACATAGAACGCTTCGTGGCCTGGCGGCGCCATGCTGGGGTCGGTCATCGTTGGCATGTGCAGGTAGAGCGAGAAGTCCTCTGGCAGATCTTGCTCGGCAAAGATTTCGCGCAGCAGCCCCTTGTAGCGTTCGCTCAAGATGATGTTGTGATGCGCCAGCTTCGTGCCGGTGTTGTAGCGCTTCTTGGTGCCAAAGTAGATCACAAAGAGCGACATGCTGAATTTCTTGCTCTTGACCCAACGATCGCTGTTTTTGCGACGGTGCTGCCTGGGAATCATGTTCAGGTATGTCCAGCCCACATCGGCGTTGGAGACCACGGCGTCTGCGGTGTGCACCGCGCCATCCGCCAGGCGCACGCCTTTGACGCGCTTTCCTTCGATCACGATCTCCTGAATTTCGGTGTTGAGGTGCACTTTGACGCCCAGCTCGTCCAACAGCCGGCCAAAGGCATCGACAATGGCGCCGGTGCCGCCTTTAGCGTAGTGAATACCCCACTCGCGCTCCAGGTAATGAATGAGCACGTAAAGCGACGGTGCATCGAGCGGGTTGCCGCCGATCAGCAACGGATGGAAGGAAAAACAGCGGCGCAGAAAGTCATCCTCGATAAACTTGCTGACATAACCATAGACGCTGCGGTAGGATTGTAGCCGCACCAGATCGGGCGCCACGCGCAACATGTCGCCAAAGTGCAGGAAAGGCTTATCGATCAGCGCCATGCCAGCATCGAAAATTTCTTTGGTCGTTGCCATGAAGCGGGTGTAGCCCTCTTTATCGCGCGGGTTCCACTGTTCGATCTGGCTGAGGATGTACTCATGGTCGCCGTTGTAGCTGAAGTCGCGCCCCTGGTGATCGAAAATTTTGTAGAATGGATCGATCGGGATCAACTCGAAATAATCCTCGCGCCGACGACCGGCCAACGTCCAAATTTCATCGAGCAGCCATGGCGCTGTGATGACCGTCGGTCCACCGTCAAATTTGAAGCCGTTGATCTCGTAGGTGTAGGCGCGACCACCGAGCTTGTCACGCTTCTCGTAGAGCGTGACGTCGTTCCCTTTGGCCGCCAGTCGCGCCGCTGCTGCCAGCCCGCCAAACCCACTGCCGATGACAATGATTTTCTGTCCCATAACTCCTCACTTTATGTAAGTTTTTTTATGTACAGCTTACTGTGCTGTGCGCGCCTGGCGAGCACCCCACCAGCCCCCCCCCAGCGGCGACGGCCAGGACAATGGCGGCAGTCACGGCGCCGTAGACAACCGGCGGTGTAGCATTCTGCTTGACGGCAATCCCGGCAAATGCCCAGACCAGCACCACTACGTAGGCGACGTCGCGCTTGCTCATGGCAAAGAACAGCCCGATCAAAGTCGCCACAGCAATCATGATGAGAGACCACGCCAGCGGCGGCAGGAAGCCCCCGTCCCATCCAATATCGAGCAGCACAGTCGCCACATTCGCAACCGTCGCCACCGTGATCCAGCCAAGATAGATGCTAAAGGGGATGTGCGTCGTCCATCGCTCACCGGTCGAAGCCGCAGCGCGCCACGGATTCAACCGCTGATAGATCACGATCAGGCTCACGAGGAGCACGAGCATCACGACCAGGCTCAGCACAAACTGGTTGTAATGCCAGAGAAAGATCCAGACGGAGTTGGCGACGCCGCTCACGACATAGGGCCAGCCGATGGCGCGCAGGCGTGGATTGGTGCGTTGCGCCGGCAGCGCCTGGTAGACCATGTACGCCAGCAGCCCCAGATAGATCACGCCCCAGATCGAGAAGACATAGCCCGCTGGCGTGAAGAGTGACGGGAAACGATCCGAGATTTCGCCGGTCGATTGGCCGTTGAGCGGCAGACTGGTCGCCAGCCCGTTGATGGCGATCGTTGCCAGCGTGACCACGATGATGACGAACTGACGCAGGTAGTCGCCCATGCCGGCGGCGCTGCGGCGATTTTCGGAAACTCCAAGTGTTGCGTTCATTTTTTTGCCCTTTTGCAATGGTTTTGTACAGCTTTAGTCTATGCCTGTTTTTCTGCTTGTTCAGTGAGTATGCTTCTATTTGGACAGGTTGGCAGGCAACAAAAAACGCCCGCAGGTCTATCTGTGGGCGTTTTGCTTACGGCGCTCGATTGTGCTGACAACAAACGCCTGTATTGCTTGCACTGGAAAGAGTCGGGCTGCTTCCCGCTCCGGTTCAAGTGCAGGCGGTGCTTCAGCCTGAATAGTCGTTGCTAAAGCGTTTACGCTCAGCGGAGCATTACACTCGCTCCAAAAAACGCACGTCATTGCTATAGAAGAGCCGGATGTCATCTACGCCGCGCTTGAGCATGGCCTGGCGTTCGATGCCCATGCCAAAGGCGAAGCCGCTGAAGACTGCCGGATCGTAGCCGCCATTTTGCAGCACGATCGGGTGCACCATGCCTGCGCCCAGAATCTCTAGCCAGCCGGTGTATTTGCAGATGCGGCAACCCGCGCCGCCACAGAGAATGCAGTCAACGTCGAATTCTACACTCGGCTCCGTGAAGGGGAAATAGGATTTGCGGAAGCGAATCTTGCGTCCTTCACCGTACATCTGGTTGGCAAAGTTGAGCAACGTCCCCTTGAGGTCGCTGAAGGTGATGTTGCGCCCAATGGCAAGCCCCTCGATCTGATAGAACATCATCTCCGAGCGCGCCGTCACGTCCTCGTTGCGGTAGCACTTGCCCGGCAAGATCACGCGAATTGGTTCGGGCGCATAGCGGCGCATGGCGTGGATCTGTCCAGGGCTGGTGTGCGTGCGCAGGATCACGTCGGGCGTGGTGGTGAAGAAGGTGTCCTGCATCTCCCGCGCCGGATGATCGGGCGGAAAGTTGAGCAACTCGAAGTTGTAGGCGTCAGTCTCCACTTCGGGTGAATCGAAGACCTGAAAACCCATCTGCTTGAGGATTCCAACCATCTCGCGCATTGCCTGGTTGGTGGGGTGGAGCTTGCCTACCTGCGGACGTCGCCCTGGCATGGTCACGTCGATGCCCTCGGCGGCTAAGGTGCGCTGCATTTCTTCGGCGGCGATCGCTTCTTGCCGCGCCGCCAGCGCCACCTCCAGCGCTTCTTTGATCTCGTTGGCGCGCTTACCGACCAGCGGTCGCTCCTCCTTCGACAGTTGCCCCAGACCGCGCAGCATGGCAGTTAAGCGTCCTTTACGCCCCAAAAAGTCGGCGTACCAGGCTTCGGTCTCTGGCGTACTCTGCGTCGCCGCCAATGCCGCTTGTGCTTCCACCTGCAACTGTTCGAGTTGTGCGATCAAATCACTCATACATCCACCTGTCCAACC
>DGFH01000091.1:6361-7648 GCA_002391565.1 Anaerolineales bacterium UBA3905 | reverse complement strand
GGCGCCGAGTTCGGACACTATCATATGGCGCTGGCGCAGGGACGCAACGCCGCTGGCATCGCCGCCATCCAGCCTGGGCAAGAGACGCCGCCTGCCTGGACCGTCTATTTTGCCAGCGCCGATATCGACATCGATGTCGCTCGCGTTCGTGCATTGGGTGGGCAGGTCTTGTTCGAGCCGATGACGATCGGAGATTCAGGACGGATGGCTGTCTGCACCGATCCGACGGGCGCGGTCTTTGGTCTGTGGCAGGCCGATCAGCACATCGGCGCTGGTGTTGAAAATGAACACGGCGGCATGGCGTGGTGCGAAGTCGCCACGCGCGATGTGGCGACCGCCTGCAATTTCTATGCACAATTTCTCGGCTTTACGCCACAAAAGGTGGAGGGGATGGACTACTTCATGCTCCAGCGCAATGGCGAATCCTATTGTGGTGTGATGCAAATGGATGAGCAATGGGAAGGCATCCCGCCACACTGGATGGCATACTTCGCCGTGGACGACGCCGACGCTGCACTGGAAAGGGTAGTGGCGGGCGGTGGTAAGGTGCTCGTGCCCGCCTTTGACATGGCTTACGGGCGCATGGCCGTCATTGCTGATCCGGCAGGCGCAGCCGTCAGTATCGTGAAGCTGGCGATAATGTAACCACATAAGAAAACAGGGAGAGGGGGAAATATGCGTGGTGTACGTGTGCTGGTAGGCACTCGCAAAGGCGCCTTTATCTTGACCTCGGATGAGGCGCGCCGGGCATGGGCGGTGAGTGGGCCGCACTTTGCAGGGTGGGAAATTTACCACATCAAAGGGTCTCCCGCCGACCCGAACCGCATCTATGCATCGCAATCGACTGGCTGGTTCGGTCAGTTGATTCAGCGTTCCGACGACGGCGGGCAGACGTGGACGCCTGTCGGCAATGAATTCACTTATGACGGCGTGCCGGGCACCCATCAATGGTACGATGGCACGCAGCACCCGTGGGAGTTCAAGCGCGTCTGGCTGCTGGAGCCGTCGCCCACCGACCCGGACACCGTCTACGCCGGGGTGGAGGATGCGGCGTTGTTTCGCACGCACGACGGCGGCCAGACATGGCAAGAACTGCCCGCTTTGCGCCAGGCAAAAGGCGAACTGTGGGCGCCGGGGGCGGGCGGGATGTGTCTGCACACGATCTTGCTCGATCCTGGCAACCCGAAGCGCATCTTTACTGCGATCTCAGCGGCAGGCGCCTTTCGCAGCGATGATGGCGGCGCGACGTGGCGCCCTGCGACGCACGGGCTGAAATCCAACTGGGAA
>DGFH01000091.1:0-6231 GCA_002391565.1 Anaerolineales bacterium UBA3905 | reverse complement strand
GATGATGGCGGCGCGACGTGGCGCCCTGCGACGCACGGGCTGAAATCCAACTGGGAACTGCCCGACCCTGGCGCGGAGGTCGGCCACTGCGTGCACAGCATCGCCATGCATCCGGCGCGGCCAGAGGTGCTCTTCATGCAGAAGCATTGGGACGTGATGCGCAGCGACGACGCCGGCGACAACTGGCGCGAGATCAGCGGCAACCTGCCCAGCGACTTCGGCTTTCCGATCGTCGTCCACGCCCACGAACCGGAGACAATCTACGTCGTGCCGATCAAGAGCGACTCCGAGCATTACCCGCCGGAAGGCAAGCTGCGCGTCTATCGCAGTCGCACGGGCGGCGATGAGTGGGAGCCATTGACCAACGGGCTGCCGCAGGAAAACTGCTATGTCAACGTGTTGCGCAGTGCGATGGCGGTCGATACGTTGCCGTCGTGTGGCGTCTACTTTGGCACTACGGGCGGGCAAGTCTACGTCTCGCCCGACAGCGGCGACACATGGACGACCATTGTGCATGACCTGCCGCCGGTGCTGTCGGTGGAGGTTCAGACCCTGCCATGATCCGCGTCCTGCTCCCGCATCATCTGCGCACGCTGGCGAACACGGGCAAGGAAGTCGAAGTGCAGGTCGAGGGCGCCGCAACGCTGCGCACAGTGCTCGACGCGCTGGAGATGCGCTACCCGATGTTGCGCGGCACGATCCGCGACCGCACCACGCAGTTGCGCCGACCACTGATTCGCTTCTTCGTATGTGGACAGGATTGGTCGCACGCTGCGATGGATACACCGCTGCCTGAAGTTGTTGCGACTGGTCAGGAGCCGCTGATGGTCGTTGGGGCGATGGCCGGCGGCGCCCCTGCATGAGAAGAGCCGTCTAATGCACCAGCCCGGAATCTGCTTCAGATTCCGGGCTGTGGCCTGGCCTTGATGACGTTGGCGCCGGGTCTTCACGAGGGAGAACTCAGCGTAGGTTGATCACCAGAGCTGTGTCAACCAGGGAAACCAGGGCTTATCCGGTTTTGCCGGCCGCTCCGGAGGAAGCGGTCTGTGTGGCTTGCCTGGTTTGTCCGGGCGTCCCTCGTCGCCCTGCGCGTCCTCATTCCCCTGAGGATTGTCATGATCCTGATTATCATCCTGGTTATCGTCACCTGGTTCATTGGCGTTGCCGGAGTCATCGAGTGCAGGTTGTTCAGGCGTCGATGCATCGCTCTGGACGATATTTGTCAATGCCTGGTCGACATTCGCCAGCCTGGCGCCGATCCGTTCACCCAACAAGGCGACGCCACCAAACACTGCCAGCGCCAGCAAACCTAACAACAGCGTATACTCGATGAGTGACTGACCGGATTCTTGCTTGAAGATTCTGTGTAACATCACCAACTCCTTGTGTAGATTCCGTACTCGATGCCACCAGTCTACCCTGGATTTCGGTGTAGAAAGCTGTCAAGAAGTTAGCAAAACGTCAGGATAATACTACGATAATTTTTTTATTCGTAAGAATATAAGGCGACACCCGCCGAGAGTGGGAGCGGCGGGTGTAGCTCTGCTGACGGCTGAGGAGGGTGACGGTGAGGGTCAGGTTCTACTTTGCTGGTTGCAGGCTGTCAGCCAGCCAGATCAACTGCGCCAGTTCCTTGACATCGGCGTCGTGCGCACCCTCGGTGGCGGCGATCAGGTCGTCGATGCGCTGCACCTCGGCGCTCAAGTCGGCCAGCGAGCCTTCCCAGGCGAAGGGACTGTGCTTAAGCAGCTCAGCATATTCGGCGACGGCGACGGCGAGCTGGAAGCGTGGGTCGGTCGCCTCGAAGGTGGTTGCCAGGTCGCCCAGCGTGAGGGGTTGTTCCAGTTCGCTCACTTCGCCCGTGTTCGGTTCTTCCCAGCGCAGCCGCACAGTGGCGACCTGGGCTGCAGCATCTTCAATATCCGGCAGCAGTTCCAGTTCGTAGAGCGCGGTGACGCTGTGTCCGGCGCCGATTTCGCCGGCGTCTACTTCGTCGTTGCGGAAGTCGTCGTCGGCTACATCGCGGTTCTCATAGCCGATCAGCCGGTAGCGTTCCACAGTCTCCGGGTTGAACTCGACCTGAACCTTGGCGTCTTTGGCAATCGTGAGCAGCGAGCCGGTGAGTTTGTCTACGAAGATGCGTTCGGCCTCCTGCATCGAATCGACATAGGCATAGAACCCGTCGCCGTCATCGGCCAGCTGTTCCATCAGCGTGTCGTTGTAGTTGCCCATCCCCAACCCAATCGTCGTCAGACGGATGCCTTCGGCGGCGTGTTCTTTGATGATCGCCAGGATTTCATCCGGGCCGGTCGGTCCGACGTTCGCCACACCGTCGGAGAGCAACACGACGCGATTTGCCACTGCCGGATCGAAATTGGCCGTCGCCACGCGATAACCGAGCCACAGACCGGCGGCGGCGTTGGTGGCACCTTCCGCTGCCAGGCGATTGATGCTGTTGAGGATTGTCTGTTTTTCGCTGACCGGCGTCATATCCAGCACAATGCGCGCATTGGTGCCATAGACGACGATGGCAATCCGGTCGGTCGGGCGTAATTGATCGACCAGCAGGTACAGCGCCCGTTTGGCCAGCCCCAGCCGATTGTCCATGTCCATCGAGCCGGAAACATCGATGACGAAGGTGAGCGCCACATCCTGGCGGACATCAGCCGGCGCTTCATACCCCTGAATGCCCACGCGCAACATGCGGTTAGTCTGACGCTCGGCAAAGGGCGATGGCGCACCGTCCACCGTGATGGCGAAGCTGTTTGCCGCCTCCGGGTTGGGGTAGCGATAGTCGAAGTAGTTGATGAACTCTTCAGCGCGCACGGCGTCGGTGGGTGGCAGCCAGCCATCCTGCACGTAGTTGCGCGCCACGGTGTAGGCGCCGTTGTCCACATCAACGGCGAAGGTGGAGAGATTGTCTTTGGCGGTGGTGACAAAGCCGCGCACGCCGTAATCCTCGAAGAACATGTCGGCAGGTTCCTGTGGATAGTAGGGGGCCGACGCTTCCATAGCCACAGCGCCAGCAGATGGGGCGGGCGCATAGGGCGCCCCGGCGCTGCACCCACTGAGGATGAAAGAGGTTGCCAGGGCGAATCCTGCGATCTTGGTGAAAGTCGATTGGCGTTTCATGGCGCTTGCTCCTGTTGTGATGAAGAAGAAAACCGCTATTCCGTCTTGCTGCTTTCAGCATGACAGAATGCCGGTGCAATACAAGCGCCAGATGTGTATCAGTGGGTGTACGGGTGGAGATGTACCATTGAATGCTACAGTATGCGCACGGCCTTGAGGATAGCAGACTGCTGCCCTTCCCGGAAGCTCTGAACTTCCGGGAAGGTGGGCGACCGATGTGCAGATTGACGCGTGCCTGTCACACGGCTGCGCGGGGCGAGTCGTCTACCGCCTTAAGAAGGGCAACAGCATACGGTAGGGTGGATAGACGTAGAAGTCGCGGCTGATAAAGGTGCACACGACGGTCTGCGCTTCGGCGATGGAGACGGCGGCGGCGACGCCTTGCCCGCTGACCAGAGGTTGGTTATTGACAGTGCATGTATAGCTGGTGGTGTAGAGCGCATTGGCGCGCTGCGCCAGGCTAAGCGTGTACGCCCCGGTGAAGACAGGTTGTGCGCCGGTGCTGGCGTTGCCGGTCAACACGGCAGTCGCGGCGATGGGGCCGTCCACGCGCAAATCCCAGACGCTGGTGGTTGCGTCTGGTTCGAGCTTGTGCACAACATCCAACAAGCCGATGCGCCGTGCAGTGGTGAAGGTGCATTGCGTGACGCCGAGTGGATTGACAGCAACCTGGAAAGCAGCGCCGACGCCATCAGGTCCGGGCTGTCCGTCGACCGTGCAGGCGTACGTAATCGCATAGTCACTGGCGTTGGTCCCGGCGTTGGCGCTCAAAGTGATTGTGTAGACGCCAGCGCCGATAGGCTGGCTGCCAGTCGTTGCGTTGGCGCTCAGCGCGCCAGTGTAGATGATCGTCTCAGCGCCCTGGGAGATCGTCGCGCTCCATGTCGGCGTTGCCTGTGCCGGGGTGGCGCTCGTGAGGAGTTCAATGGCGCCCCCTGGGATGTAGGTGCGCGCGGTGGCGGCGATTTCACTGATGGAGGCATCGAAGCCGCCGCCTGGGTAGACGCCACGCGTCCGTACAAAGAATTCCTGATTGAGGGGCAAGGCGGCGCGTGGGGATTGCCAGCCGCCGGTGATGCGCACGCCCGCACCCAATGGTGCATAGGTCGTCCCGTCTAGCGAGTACTCAAAGGTCGTACGCGCCAGGGCGGGTGCGGAGCCAGCCTGCCGCCAGGTGACGAAGATGCCGTTGGCGTCGCCTTGCAGGGTGTGCAGGGCGGCCTCCGACGCGCTCAGGCGGGCGAGGCTGGCGCGTGACGCACCATTAATCTCGGTGAATCCGCCGCTGATGACGAGTTTCCCATCTTTCTGCAGCGCAGTAGCGTAAACGACGCCCAGAATGGCTCCTGGGTTGACATTAGGATTGTATGTTGGGTCAAGCACGCCGTCGTTGGTGAAGCGCGCAATACGGTTGCGAATCTGCCCGCCGATGACGGTGAATCGCCCTGCCAGAATGATCTGACCATCTGCTTGAATGGCGATGGAGTAGACAAAGCCGCTCTGACTCTCGACGTTCGGATTGAAATTGAGGTCGAGGGCGCCATCCGCCAGCAAGCGCGCAACATAGTGCCGCGCCACGCCGTTGACGCTCATGAAATAGCCGCCGATCACGGCGCGTCCATCCGCCTGAATGGCCAGCGCCAGCACGGCATTGTCGGCGTTGGCAGTGTAGGTCGCGTCGATGGCGCCATCCGGGTGCAGACGCATCAGGTTATCATGCACCTGATTGTTGGCGTCGAGGCGGCTAAATTCGCCGCCAACCAGAATCTTGCCATCGGGTTGCAACGCCAGCGTGAGGATTCTGCCACTGGTGTCGGCCTGAAAGGTGGAATCCAGCGAGCCATCAGGATGGAGGCGCGTCAACCCCTTGCGCACCTGGCCGTTGACCTGGCTAAAATCTCCACCCAGAAGCAGCTTGCCGTCGGGTTGCAACGCCAGCGTTAAGACAAACTGATCGGCAGTCGCCATGAAGGTTGGATCGATGGCGCCGTTCTGGTCCAGACGCGCAATATTCTGCCGCGCCTGGCCGTTGATCTCGGTAAAGCCGCCGGCCACGATGATCTTGCCGTCCGGTTGGACGGCGATTGCCCAGATGTCCTGATCGGCGCCGGCGGTAAAGGTTGGATCCAACGAGCCATCGGGCAACAGGCGCGCCAGCCGGCGACGTGGCTGGCCGTCGATGCTCGTGAAGGCGCCGCCGACCAGAATCCGGCCATCTGGCTGGATCGCCAGCGCCTTGATGTTCACTTCGGCGCCGCCAGCGTCGACCACAGGGTCAAAGTTGGCGTCCAGCGCTCCGCCTGGATAGAGGCGCGCCAGATAGCGCCGGGTCTCGCCGCCAGCCTGCGTGAAGGCGCCGCCGATCAGCAGGTTATTGTCCGGCTGCTCTGCCAGCGTCAGGACGGCGTCGGCGAGATCGGGTGCAAAGGCAGCGTCAAGGGCACCGTCATGGCTGAAACGCACCAGTCGGTGATGTGGCTGACCTGCCACCTGCGTAAACGCACCGCCAGCGACAAAAGCGCCATCGGCCTGCACCAGGAGCGCGTGAACAGGAGCGTCGATGGCGACGGCCGGCGCTGAATCCACGGCGCCTGTGGCGCTCACGCGGGCCAGATGGGTGCGTGGCTGCCCACCCATCTGGGTGAAGTCGCCGCCGATGACAATCTTGCCGCCGAATTGAAGCCCTAACGCACGCACGACATTGTCGGCGTCCGGGTTGAAGGCGGCGTCGAGATTGCCGCTGGCATCCAGGCGGGCGATATGGTTGCGCGTCTGCCCATCGACCTGGGTGAACGCACCGCCGATCACAATGGCGCCGTCACGTTGGACCAGCACGGCATAGACGGCGCCATTGAGCGCAGGAGCAAAGCTGGCGTCCACCGAGCCGTCGCTATGCAGACGTGCAAGATAGAGGCGCATTTGACCGCTGATCTGGGTGAAAGCGCCTGCGACAAGCACTTTGCCATCCCCTTGCACGGCAAGCGCATGGACGATGCCATTGGCGGCGGGCGCAAAGCCGCTGTCGAGCGCGCCGTTGCGGTGTAGACGCGCCAGGCGGCTGCGCACCACTGCGCCAACGTGTCCGAAATCACCCCCGAC
>DGFH01000199.1:13483-17028 GCA_002391565.1 Anaerolineales bacterium UBA3905 | reverse complement strand
GGCTCGGTCTCTTCCTCTTCTTCCTCTTCTTCGAGGGTGTCGAAGTCGAGATCGAGGCTATCATCTTCCTCTTCGCCCAGGGTGACGGAAGCGCCGAGAGGTTCCATGCCCAGTTCTGTGACGCCATCAGCGTCGTCCAGTTCGAAGTCATCCAGCGCCAGATCGACATCATCCAGGTCGCCCAGGTCTTCGTCGTGGTCGATCTCAGTGTCGATCAACAGTTCGACCTCGTCGGCGATGTTGGAGGTAATGATGCGCCGCTGGCTGAAGCCAGTGCCGACGGGGATCAACTTGCCGATGATGACGTTCTCTTTGAGGCCGCGCAGTTCATCGCGCTGGCCGCGAATGGCTGCTTCGGTCAACACGCGCGTCGTCTCCTGGAAGGAGGCCATCGCCAGGAAGCTCTCGGTGTTGAGCGCTGCCTTTGTCAGCCCCAACACGACTGGCTCGGCTTTAGCTGGTTTACCCCCGCGCGCGATGACATAGTTGTTGATGTCCTCGAACTTGAAGCGGTCGAGCAACTCGCCGGGCAGCAGATCGGTGTCGCCAGCAGTGCGCACCATCACGCGGCGCAGCAATTGGCGGAGAATGACCTCGATGTGCTTGTCATGAATGCCGACGCCCTGACTGCGATAGACGCGCTGCACCTCGGAGAGCAGATAGAGTTGCGTGGCCTCGCGACCGGAGATGCGCAGAATCTCTTTGGGATTTTTGGCGCCCTCGGTCAGTTGTGTGCCTGCCTCGACCGTCTGACCGTCTTCGACGCGCAGCCGGGCATTGGCTGGCAGTTCGACCTCCCAGATTTCCGTGGTTTCCCGACGGATGGTGGCCGTGTTCTCTTCGACGAAGATTTCGCCGTCCATCCCTGCAAAAATCACCTCATTGTCGCTGCGTCGGGCAACGATAGTGTCTTCTTGCACGCGGTCGCCGTCGCTGATGACGACGGTGTAGCCGGCTGGAATTTTGACCTCACGGCGCTTCAGATCGGTGCGGCTGATCCGGAGGATGCGCACATCCCCTTCGCGCTGAATCGTGACTGTGCCGTCCATTTCGGCGATCAACGCTTCACCCTTCGGTGTGCGCGCCTCGAAGATTTCTTCAACGCGCGGCAGACCCTGCGTGATGTCGTCGGCGCCGGCGACGCCGCCTGTGTGGAAGGTGCGCAAGGTGAGCTGGGTGCCTGGTTCGCCGATGGATTGAGCGGCCACAATGCCGACCGCTTCACCGATCTTGATCACGCCGCCGCGCGCCAGGTCTTCGCCGTAACAGTGGGCGCAGAGACCAAAGCGCGCCTCACATGTCATGGGCGTGCGCACGAAGGCTTTCTCCACTTTGTGCCGCTTGAGGGTTTCGAGGGCAGCCTCCGTCAACAACTCGTTGCGATGGAGCAGCACCTCGCCCGTCTCCGGGTCAGAAACATCGGCGGCCAGGAAGCGTCCGGCGATCCGTTCGCTGAAGCTCTCCTGCATGGCTTTGGATTCCGCCGCCGTGATCCAGATGCCGCTGGTGGTGTGGCAGTCTTCCTCGGTGATGATGACATCCTGCGCCACGTCCACCAGGCGGCGGGTCAGGTAACCTGCATCGGCGGTGCGCAACGCGGTGTCGGCGAGACCCTTGCGGGCGCCGTGCGTGCTCAGGAAGTACTCCAGGGCGCTCAACCCTTCGCGGAAGTTGGAGCGAATCGGCAGCGGAATGATGCGTCCGTTTGGATCGGCCATCAGCCCGCGCATACCGGCCAACTGGCGGACAGGATTGATGCCACCTTTAGTAGCGCCCGAACGCGCCATGGCGCCCAGTCCTTCGATGGGGCTGAGCAACTCCTTGACCGCATCGGTGACTTCATCGGTGGCGCGCGTCCACAGCTCAACCGTCTTGTTGTACAACTCTTCCTCGGTGATCAGACCGCGACGGTACTGCTGCTCCGCCTTTTCCACTTCCGTTGTCGTTTGTTCGAGAATCTCCGCCTTGCGTTCTGGCACGTTGATATCAGAGATCGCAATCGTAATGCCGGAGCGCGTGGCGTAGCGGAAGCCCAGATCCTTGATGTTGTCGACCGTGTCGGCTGTGACGGCGCGCCCTAAATGTTTGTAACAGCGTGCGACCACAGCATCGACTCCCTTGCGGTCGAGCAGTTCATTGACGAACCAGAGTTCTTCGGGCAATGCGCGATTGAAGATAATGCGTCCGACTGTGGTGCGCATGAGTCGCTCCTGCGGCCAGCTTGCGCCCAACAATCCCAACTTGCGCAGCGCGGTGCGCGTCTCCTCCAGGGCGGCGGCGCCAAACCCGGCAATGTCTGTCACCATCTTGCGTTCACCACGCACGTAGGTGTCCATCACCTGACCGATGGTCTGGAGACCATGCGCCTTGAGCGCCTCGATCACGCGGTCGCTCACCTCCAGCGTGTCCACAGGAATCGCGTCGAATTTGCTCTTGAAGATGACGCGGATCGGTTGGCGCAGCTTAATGATGCCCATATCGTAGGCGTATTCAGCCTCTTCCATGCTGGAGAAGGCTGGCAGCTTGTCGGTCTCGGCTTTTTCATCTTCATCGACCGTCAGGTAATACACGCCCATCACCATGTCTTTCGATGGGCCGACGATCGGGTCGCCGCTGGAGGGCTTGAGCAGATTCTGCGTCGCCAGCATCAGCTCGCGCGCTTCTCGGACTGCTTCGTCGCTGAGCGGCACGTGTACAGCCATCTGGTCGCCGTCAAAGTCGGCATTGAAGGCTGAGCAGGTGAGCGGGTGAAGCTGAATGGCGCTGCCCTCGATCAGTACGACTTCGAAGGCCTGAATGCCGAGGCGGTGCAGCGTCGGCGCGCGGTTGAGCAACACTGGGCGCTCATGGGTGATCTCGTCGAGCACGTCCCATACTTCGGGCGACATGCGATCGACCATGCGCTTGGCGCTCTTGATGTTGTGGGCAAAGTTATTCTCGACCAGGCGGCGCATGACGAACGGCTTGAAAAGTTCGAGCGCCATCTTCTTGGGTAGACCGCACTGGTGTAGCTTGAGCGTCGGGCCGATCACGATGACCGAGCGGCCAGAGTAATCGACGCGCTTGCCGAGCAGGTTGCGGCGGAAGCGTCCCTGTTTGCCTTTGAGCAGATCGCTGAGGCTCTTGAGTTTGCGCTTACCCGAGCGGCTGACCGCGCGTCCACGTCGCCCGTTGTCCACCAGGCTGTCGACGGCTTCCTGCAACATGCGCTTTTCGTTGCGCACGATCACATCGGGCGCCCCCAACTCCATGAGCCGCTTGAGGCGGTTGTTGCGGTTGATCACGCGGCGATAGAGATCGTTGAGATCGCTCGTGGCAAAGCGACCGCCGTCGAGCTGCACCATTGGGCGCAGTTCCGGCGGAATGACCGGCAGCGCCGTCAGGATCATCCATTCGGGGCGGTTGCCGCTCTTGCGGAAATTCTCGACCACGCGCAGTCGCTTGGCCGCTTTCTTGCGGCGCTGTTTGGACTTGGTGGTGCGCATCTCACGGCGCAGTTCTTTCTGCATCTTCTCCAGGTCGAGCTTGGCGACGATGTCGCGCAC
>DGFH01000199.1:9710-13265 GCA_002391565.1 Anaerolineales bacterium UBA3905 | reverse complement strand
TAGCGATTCTCGGTCAGCAGTTGCTTCTCTTCGAGCGACTTGAGGTCGTTGAGGGCGCCCTCCATCTGGCGGCGGACAGCCTCCTGCTTTGCTTCGATTTCGTTGCGCCGCGCGTCAATCTGACTGCCCAGATCGCGGTGGACAAATTCGCGCTTGGCGCCAATGCGCATGCGAATGTCGGCCTTCTCCTCATCGGATTGGGTCTGGAGGGCGTCGATCTTTTCCTGCACCAGGTCGTTGACAATGCCGTCGTATTCTTTCGAGATAATCTCGCCAGCGCGCCACACTGCCTGTTCCGACCAGGACAAGAATTCGTCCTTCGGCGCCTTTTTGCCAACGTTGAGATGAATCCAGGTCTGGAGTCTCTGCGCTTCAGCGATGATTCGCGACGTTTCCTCGGTGATACGGTCGTTGAGCGCCTGAATGGCAGCCTCCTCTTCCTGGTCGAGGGCAGCCAGGGCCGCGTCGCGCTCGGCTTCGAGACGGTTCAATTCATCCTGGACTTCGCCCTCGATGCGCTGGAGGCGCATCTGCAGCTCGCGTTCGTGGCGCTGGATGGCGCGCGCACGCGCATCCTCGTTAACATTGGTGATGATATATTGCGCAAAATAGAGCACGCGTTCCAGATGGCGTGGGCTGATGTTGAGCAGCAAGCCCAGCCGGCTAGGCACGCCCTTGACGTACCAGATATGACTGACAGGCGAGGCCAGCTCGATGTGCCCCATGCGTTCGCGGCGGACGCGGCTTGGCGCCACCTCGACGCCGCATTTGTCGCAGACGATGCCCTTGTAGCGGACGCGTTTGTACTTGCCGCAGGCGCACTCCCAGTCACGCGTGGGGCCAAAGATACGCTCGCAGAAAAGGCCGTCGCGCTCTGGGCGCAGCGTGCGGTAGTTGATCGTCTCCGGCTTGGTCACTTCGCCGTAGCTCCACTCGCGGATGCGTTCGGGCGAGGCCAGTGAAATTTTGAGGGCGTCGAAATTTTTGACTTCCATTCTGTATCTTCTCCGCTAAACGTCTGTTGCGTGTTGCGTGGCGTCAGTTTGGCAACTGTTACACGCACTCAGCAACACGCAACACGCTACTACTCGTTGGCCGTCTTAGTCATGGCGCCGGGCAGGTTGAGGCTGAAACCGAGCTTCGGCATGGCGTCGGTTGTATCCTCCTTGCCAAAGTGGACGGTCTCGCCTTTCTCGTTGATGACCTCCACGTCCAGACCCAGGCTCTGCAATTCTTTGACCAGCACACGGAAGCTCTCAGGCACGCCAGGGCTTTGGATCGGCTCGCCCTTGACGATGGCTTCGTAGGTTTTGACGCGTCCCGTGATGTCGTCGGACTTGACAGTGAGCATCTCTTGCAAGATATGGGCTGCGCCATAGGCTTCGAGCGCCCACACTTCCATCTCGCCGAAGCGTTGACCACCAAACTGCGCCTTGCCGCCCAACGGCTGCTGAGTGACCAGGCTGTAGGGGCCGGTCGAGCGCGCGTGCACCTTGTCCTCGACCAGATGGTGGAGCTTGAGCATTTGCACCACCCCGATCGTCACCGGTGAATCGTATGGTTCGCCCGTCTTACCGTCATAGAGACGTTGCTTGCCGGTGGTGGGCAGCGGCCAGCCGATCTTGCGGCTTAGCGCGTCAGCCTGCGCCAGCAGGGTGGCGTCGTCGTAGTCGGCGAGTTCTCCCTCAGGAGCGCCGCCATGAAAGCGCATCCACTCCCACAAGGCGATGCGCTGTGTGACGGCATTGGCCTCGGTGCTGGTGCGCCGCAGTTCGTAGCTCTCCGGCAACACTTCTTCTGGGGCGTAACCGCGTTCGCGTAGCCATTCCCGCAAGACCGAATGGCGTGCGTAGGTGCGGTCGCGGAAGATGCGCTCAGCATCATAGTCGCCCCGCTGCGCCAGCCAGTCAAGCAGATAGATGAGACGGGCGTCGTTGTCGTCGCGAATCTCTTCTTCGCTGATGTGTTGTTCGCGGAGATAGGGCCAGGCGCGTTCTGTGATCTCGCGCCAGGCCAGCTCGACCAGCCAGGCGCGCGCCAGCTCAGCCTCGATCTCATTCTCTTTGGCGCCATCGAAGACGGGCGTCTCAGCTTTGAAGCCAAGTTGATACGCCGCCCAGCCGAGATGCGCTTCCAGAATCTGGCCGATATTCATACGACCTGGCACGCCCAGCGGGTTGAGGATAATATCGACCGGCGTGCCATCATCCAGGAAAGGCATATCCTCGACCGGCACTACCTTAGAGATGACGCCCTTGTTGCCGTGGCGACCGGCCATCTTGTCGCCTTCGGTGAGGCGACGACGCTGCGCCACGCTGACGCGCACAATTTTTTCGACGCCGGCAGGCAGGTCGCGATGTTCGTCGCGGCCAAAGACCTTCACATCGACCACCTTGCCGCGTTCGCCGTGCGGCAGACGCAGCGAAGAGTCCTTGACTTCACGCGCCTTCTCACCAAAGATGGCGCGCAACAGCTTCTCTTCTGGCGTCAGTTCGGTTTCACCTTTGGGTGTAATCTTGCCGACCAGAATGTCGCCGGGCGTCACTTCAGCGCCGATACGAATGATGCCATCTTCATCCAGGTCCTTAAGTGCATCTTCGCCGACGTTGGGAATGTCGCGCGTAATTTCTTCGGGACCGAGTTTGGTCTCGCGTGCATCGATCTCGTGCTTTTCGATATGGATCGAAGTGTATTTGTCATCCTGCACCAACCGCTCGCTGACGAGGATGGCGTCCTCGAAGTTGCCGCCCTCCCAGCTCAGGTAGGCGACGACGACATTTTGCCCCAGCGCCAGCTCACCGCCCTCCGTGCTAGAGGAGTCGGCCAGCACGTCGCCAGCCTTGACGACGTCGCCCTTGAAGACGATCGGACGCTGGTCGATGCAGGTGCTCTGGTTGGAACGATTGTATTTGCGCAAGTGATAGACGCGGCGCGTGCCGTCGTGCTCCTGCACAACGATCTGATCGCCAACGACGCTGACCACTTCACCGTCGTTCCTGGCGGTGACCACCTGACCAGAATCGACTGCCGCCTGATATTCCATGCCGGTGCCAACCAGCGGTGCATCTGGGCGGATCAACGGCACTGCCTGGCGTTGCATGTTGGAACCCATCAACGCGCGGTTGGCGTCGTCGTGCTCCAGGAAAGGAATCAACGCCGCCGAAACGCCGACAATCTGCTTGGGCGAAACGTCCATGTAGCGGATGGCGCTGGGGTGCTCGAACTTGAACTCTTCGGCCTGACGCGTCGAGGGGCGCACATTCTGGAATTCACCCAGGGCGTTGAGCGCTGACGACGCCTGCGCAATCGGCGCGGTCTCATCTTCGTCGGCGGTGAGATAGATGACTTCGCGGCTGACGAAAGGTTTGACGCGCACGCTTTCCAGGTTCAAGCTGGCCAGGCGCGCTGCCAGCTCTTCGCTGACCACTTCGTTGCGTTTGGCCACAGTGGCGCCGGTGACAGGGTCAACGACATCTGCATCCAGGGTGCGCCCCACCAGCGCCGCCGCCTCGACCGGCTTAATTTCCTTGAGCACCTTGCGATAGGCGGTCTCAA
>DGFH01000199.1:641-9544 GCA_002391565.1 Anaerolineales bacterium UBA3905 | reverse complement strand
TTCGGGCCTTCCGGCGTCTCGATGGGGCAGATGCGCCCGTAGTGCGAGAAATGTACATCGCGCACGTCGAAGCCGGCGCGCTCACGACGCAGACCACCCGGTCCCAAGGCGCTGAGACGACGCTTGTGCGTTAACTCGGCCAGTGGGTTAGTCTGATCCATGAACTGGCTGAGCTGGCTGCCGCCGAAGAACTCGCGCGTCGCCGCCACCACCGGGCGAATGTTGATCAGGCTGAGCGGCGTCACCTGGTCAGGGTCGCGGATCGACATGCGCTCACGCACCACCCGTTCCATGCGCAAGAGGCCGATGCGAATCTGGTTCTGGATCAGCTCGCCCACCGTCTTGACGCGGCGGTTGCCGAGATGATCGATGTCATCCGGGCGCCCCTCGCCATTATTGATCTGGATGATACGTTTGATCACGGCGATCAGATCATCTGTCGTCAACAGGCGTGCACCCCGCTCTGTCTCGCGGACATCTAGCCCCAGGCGGCGGTTGAGTTTGTAGCGACCAACTTTACCCAGGTCGTAACGCCGTTCCGAGAAGAAAAGATTCTGCACGAAGCTGCGCGCATTGTCGAGCGTGGGCGGATCACCAGGGCGCAACTTCTTGTAAAACTCAAGCAAGGCGTCGTTGACGCCTTTTTCAGAATCGGTGGTCGGGTTGCTCGTTGTGTCGCGCTCGATGGTCGATTCAATGTAAGGATGATCGACATTGGTGTCAGTGTCGGCGAAGAGGGCGCGAATTTCGTCGTCGGTGCCAAAGCCAATGGCGCGCAACAAGAGCGTCACCGGCAGCTTGCGTTTGCGATCCACCTTGACGCTGATGATGTCGCGCTTGCTCGTCTCGAACTCCAGCCAGGCGCCACGACTGGGAATTAACTTTGCGCCGGCCAGGTCGCGACCAGTGGTGCGATCCGGCTCGACCGTAAAATAGACGCCAGGCGAGCGAATCAACTGGCTGACGACGACGCGTTCGCTGCCATTGATGATAAAAGTGGCCGATTCCGTCATCAGCGGAAAATCGCCCATGAAGACTTCCTGCTCGCTGACCTCGCCCGTGTCCTTGTTGACCAGACGCACCTTCACCCACAACGGCGCTGCATAGGTGATGTCGCGCTCGCGGCACTCATCTTCGGGATATTTGGGTTCGCCAAAATAGAAATCGCCGAAATGAAGTTCCAGATTTTTATTGAAACTGACAATTGGCGAAATTTCGGCAAATAACTCCTCCAGCCCTTCCGTCTTAAACCACTCAAAACTGCGAATCTGCACCTCGGTCAGGCGCGGCAAATCGAGGACGGTTGGCGTACGCGCATAGCTCTTACGACGCACGCGCGCTCCCTGGGTGGACACACCGGTTCCGTTTGCGGTTTGGCTCATGTAATCCAACTCCTTGATTGGCCCCAAAATGGCAATAAGACACCTGCGCAGACAGCTTCCAGCCGCCGCATCGCTGTGGCGCACTGACTATCTACATCCGGTGTCTTTCACGTGACACTAACTGCTTCAGACGTCTATCGGTTGTACAAAAGAAAAAATCAGGCGACTGATGGAGCGGAGAGAAAAAGTACGAGCTGCCAACCCCATCATTCGCCTGAACTCCTGCCTACACAATAAATGTTTCTTGCATTGCGACCGACAACATGTCGAATGCCGTAACCATGAAGGTTACTGGATCGTACGAAAACTGTCAAATTCGCGCGGTGCAAAATATCAAGAAATCGTGTCGCCAGTATAGGTCGCCACGATGGCGATTACTGTAGCTTGCACTCCATAATGCAATCCATCATCGAATTGTGCGTATGGGGCGATGTCTGTTCCCGATGTGATGGCAGAGGGTGCGTCTGCGGGCGGATGTTTTTGCTACGCGCAATATCCCAAATTTCCAAACTGACTCCAAAAACTCATTCATTTTGCCACTAGACAAGCATCGATTTGTGTTCTATAATGTGGGGCGTAATGGGTCAATGTGGGGCAAAATGTTGTCAGTTGACCTGTCTTTGGCGGAAAAGTGGGGAGATGATGCCGCGACCGCCAATTTGGGATATGTGAGTTGCCTGTTGTTCGGGGTGTTTCTGTGTAATGAGTGGTGCGTAGTGCGTACATACTTGCCGCACCAGGTATGAGCCTACGCATTGCGCATCACTCATTACGGCCCGAAATGCTCGCCTTCGTGGAGCGATGGCTGAACAGCAGGTTCGCAATACAACGGCGCAAATATCATGTTTCTTGGCGAGTACACGCATTCACTGGATGCTAAAGGCCGTTTGACCATTCCGGCTAAATATCGGAATGAGCTGGCCGCTGGCCTGGTGGTGACTCGCAACCCGGTTGATAACTGTCTTCTACTCTTTCCGCAGGGAGAGTGGGAGCGGCTGGCTGAGAAAGTCAGCGCCCTGCCTTTGACAGACCCGCGTTCTGCGGCTTTCCGACGTGCATTTTTCAGCGCCGCCGAAGATCTGCAGCCCGATGGTCAGGGGCGCATCTTATTGAGTCAGCGCCTGCGCGATTACGCCAATATCGCCACCGATGTGGTGGTGGCGGGGATGAACAAATTCGTCGAATTGTGGAACCCTGCCGCCTGGGAGGAAAAAGTTGGTGCTCAACAGAGCAATGCCGACTTCTCAAGCGACTTCTTTAGCACCTTAAGTCTCTAAAACTATATGGGAGATCGCCTGCCCATTGCTGATGATCCGGCTGACGCCAGCCACACGCCGGTGCTTCTGACGCAGACGCTCGACGGACTCGCCGTCCGCCCTGGCGCCTGGCTGATTGATTGCACCGTTGGCGGCGGCGGCCACACCGAAGCCTTGCTGTCCCGGTCGGCGCCCGATGGTCGTGTGTTGGGCATCGATGCTGACCCGGCTGCGATCCGGCGAGTCTCGCTGCGTCTGGCGGATGCTATCGCCGCCCGGCGGTTAATACTCTTTCATGGAGATTTCGCCCGGCTTGAGGAAGCAGCCGCAGCTTACGTATTTGCCCCGGTTGACGGCGTTCTGTTGGATCTTGGGGTGAGCAGCTTTCAGTTGCAGACGTCGGAGCGGGGGTTTTCGTTTATGCAATCTGGGCCTCTGGATATGCGCTTTGACCCTGCCCAGCCGTTGCGCGCCGCCGATATCGTCAACGACTGGGATGAGCGCGACCTGGCGGATGTTATCTTTCGCTATGGCGAAGAACCACAAAGCCGGCGGATTGCCCGCTATCTGGTGCAACATCGTCCCTTCACGACGACAGCGCAACTGGCGGACGCGATCGAACGAGCAGTTGGTGGGCGGCGTGGCAGTCGACTTCACCCGGCGACGCGCACCTTTCAGGCGCTGCGCATCGTCGTTAACGCAGAACTGGCGCAGATCGAAGTGGTGTTGCCACAGGCTTTGCGTCTGCTCAAGCCTGGTGGTCGTCTGGCTGTGATCAGTTTTCACAGCCTGGAAGACCGCATCGTCAAACAGTGGATGCAAGACGAGGCGCGGGATTATGTGCCTGACCCAACCCGGCTGCACGGCGGTTACAACCGGCGGCCAACTTTGCGGATTCTCACCAAAAAGCCCATCGTCGCCGACGCGACAGAGGTGAACCGCAACCCACGCAGTCGCTCGGCAAAACTCCGAATTGCCGAGAAACTGCCAACAATCTAGTGTGGCGCGTGATGTGTGACAAGTGAGCTACTGGCCCTCCCTCACACCACACATTGCGAATCACTAAATTCGGAGGCTCTTCGCAGCCTTCCGTAGTGTAGGGGCGACGCATGCGTCGCCCCTACTACAACCCGGCAAGTTCACGCAATAAACGATCAATTTGGGGTAGCAATGCTAGAGCGCAGCAGTCTGCCAATCTATGTCTCAACCGAGCTTACTGATTCCTTACAACAGGCCTTCGACCGACGATGGTTCGAGGTCTTGCAGGAAATGCTGTGGTTTCCGGAAACATATCGACAATACTTGCTGTTGCTGGCCGGGACGCTGGCGGTTGGCCTGGGGATGCTTGTGCACGTCTGGTTGAATGTGCAGATCGCTGAGGCGCGCGTCCTGGTGCGCCAGTTGATGGCGGAGCGTCAGCAGATCGAGCGGGAAAACAGCGAAGTCATCTATGCCATTGCGAACAGCGCAACGCTTGTTCGGGTGCAAGAAGCGGCGCGACAACAAGGCTTTCGCCCTGTCACCGAACGCGTCTATGTGCGACGTGACGCCGTCGCGGACAATGGCGTCATCCTCAAGGCGGCGCCACTCGCCACGCCCCTACCGCCGTCCGCCGCTGTGAGCGATGCAACCGCCACAGGCGGCGGTTTGCTCGATGCTGTGGGCAGGGGGCTGAGCGCCGCCGGTGAATGGTTGCAGCAAGGCGCCGTGACGGCGGTGCAAGCAGTGGGTGGTTTTACGTCAGGATTCATGGAGCGTTGGATGCCATGACAGCGGCGCCGGAAGCCGCTCGGTCTGCAGCGCCGCAGGCGATGAGCGAACCGCATAGCACAACAATGGAGATCATCCAGAAGCGTGAATTGTGGCGCTTCTGGATGATCGTCTTTGTCTTTGGGGTGCTGACCGGATTGGTGGCGCTGGCGTTGTTCGTGCACCAGCTACTGCAATGGGGGGAAGGTCCGCCTGCTGGCTTGCCGCATCAAGGGGAATCACCGCGCGGGTCAATTGTCGACCGTCATGGCGAACTACTGGCCGCCGATCGCTATTTCTATGAGGTCACGACGACGCCAAGCTACTTCGAAGACGACGAACAGCGTCAACTCGTCGCCAGTGCGCTTCAGGACCTGGCTGGCATCCCGGCGCAGCAAACCTTCGATCAGTTGCGTGCTTATCCCGACAATCTCTTTTTGCGGCTGGCCGCGCGCATTAGCCTGGAGGCTGGCCACCGCATCCTGGCGGAACAGAAGCGACTGATGGAAGAGCCGGGCATCCACCCCTTGCTGTATATCAACCTGACGCCTACGCCGCAGCGTTACTACCCAGAGCAGCGCCTGGGCGCCCATCTACTGGGCATCATGGCGATGTTGAAGGAGACAACCTGGCGGCGCGGGTTATATGGGTTGGAGGGTTTTTACGAGTCCTACTTGCGACAACGCGACGGCGTCGGGCTGACGAGCAAGACGACCACGCCGGCTGCGTCCTTACCGGCGGAGGTACGACGTTATTTGCCGTCAGTGGCCGGGCGCGATTTGATCTTGACGATCGACCGCAATGTCCAGTGGATCGCCGAAGAGGAGCTGGCGCGTGCACTGGAATTGTACAAGGCGAAAGCCGGCACGATCATCGTTATGGCGCCGAAGACAGGTGAAATATTGGCCATGGCGAATGCACCTACCTTCGACCCCAACGCCTTTACCGAATATGATCCGGCGGCGTTGCAGAATCCGGCGGTCAGCGCCCAATATGAGCCTGGCTCGGTCTTCAAGATCATCACGGCGGCGGCAGCGCTGGACAGCGGCGTTGTTACGCCGACTCAGAAACTTACGGACACCGGCTCGATCGCTGTTGGTCAGCGCGTGATCCTGAACAGTGACCGCGCCGGGCATGGACAGGTCGATATGACCGAGGCGCTAGCGCGCTCGCTCAACGTGATTACGGCGCAATGGGCATTGCTGATGGGGCAACGACAGTTTTATCAATATGTCGAACGCTTTGGTTTTGGCAACGTAACGGAGATCGATCTGGCGGGTGAAGTCTACGGCCTGATCAAGAAACCGGGCACGCAGGACTGGAGTCTCTCTGACCTGGGCACGAACAGTTTCGGACAGGGGTTAGCGGTGACGCCCATCCAAATGGCAAACGCCGTCGCCTCGATTGCCAACGGCGGCAAGTTGATGCGCCCCTATGTGGTGCAGGCGCGCGTGCTTGACGGGCAGGTGCAGGTTACGGAGCCGACGGTGTTGGGTACGACGGTGCGCCCTGAAATTGCGAAGGAATTGACCGAGATACTCGTTCGCGTAGTAGAGCAAGGGAACCAGGCGGCGGGTGTTGCCGGTTATCGAATTGCTGGCAAAAGCGGCACGGCGCAGATTCCGACCAAAGAGGGTTACACCGAGGATGACACCATCGTTACCTTTGTCGGCTATGCCCCTGCCGATGATCCAAAGTTCGTCATCCTGGTCAAGCTTGAACGGCCAGACCCGTCGATCAGTCGCTGGGCTGGCTATACGGCGGCGCCGACTTTTGCCCAGGTGGCGCGTCGGCTGTTCTATTATTACAACATCCCGCCCGACGACATCCGTCTGGGCGCCAACAATCCAGAATAGAGTAAAGTTTTGGCTGAACGACCTTATCCAAGCACTTCGATCACACAACACACCGTGTGGAGTGCGCTCACCGGTGATACGCCACCATTGGCGCTGCCGCCGCTGCCCATCGCGCACGCCGCACTCGACAGCCGCGACATTCGCCCTGGGGATATGTTTGTCGCGTTGGCGGGTTCAAACACCGACGGTCATGCATACATCGGCGCTGCGTTGACCAATGGCGCTCAGGCAATCATCTGCGAAGAGCGCGGGCGCGCCCTGGCGCAAAATGCTGGCGCAATTGTGGTGGATTGTACGCGCGGACGGTGGGCGCTTGACGCGACCTTGCCTGCCGCTTATCAGCCCGGCGCACCGATTGCCTATATCGTGGATGATAGCGTGCTGGCGCTTCAGAAGGTCGGCGCCTTTCAGCGCGTCCATCGCACCCAACCCGCTCTGCGCGTGATCGGCGTCACCGGCAGCGTCGGCAAGACCAGCACCAAGGAACTAACCGCCAACGTGCTGCGCCAGCGTTACGTCACCCACGCTTCGCCTGGCAATCTCAACAGTGAGCAAGGGTTGCCGCTGGCGCTGATGGGATTGAACGTGACCCACGAACGCGCTGTGCTGGAGATGGGTATGTATGGGCTGGGCGAGATCGAACGCCTTTGCCTCTTAGCGCGTCCCAGCATTGGCGTTGTCACCAATGTGGGGCCGGTGCATCTCAGCCGGTTGGGCACCATTGAACGCATCGCGCAAGCCAAGTCCGAGCTAGTGCGCGCACTGCCTGGTGTGGATGATGGCGGCGTCGCTATCCTCAACTGGGATGATGAACGAGTGCGCGCTATGGCGACGCTGACGGCGGCGAACGTCTTTCGCATCGGCCTGACGCCTGACGCCGACCTGTGGGCGGATGAAATCGAGGGCATGGGCATGGAGGGCGTCCGCTTCCGCTTTCACTATCGCACGCCCGGCAAAGACAAAGTGGAATCGCTGCACGTCAAGGTTCCGCTGATGGGGCGGCACAGCGTCCATACGGCGCTGTGCGCGGCCGCTGTAGGGCTGGTGGATGGGCTGAGTTGGGCAGAGATCGTCGCCGGTCTGCAGACGATGGCCGGTCAGTTGCGCCTGGTGGCGGTGCGCGGCATCAACGACAGCACACTCATCGATGACACCTACAACGCCAGCCCCGCCAGCACGATCGCCGCCCTCAACTTGCTGGCGGACATCAGCCCGGCGGCAGGTGGGCGTCGGGTGGCTGTGTTGGGCGATATGCGCGAATTGGGCAGCTACGAGACCGAAGGGCACAAGCTCGTCGGACGCCGCGCCGCCGATGTGCTGGACGTGCTGGTGACGGTTGGCGAGCTTGGCGCCAGCATCGGTGAAGAAGCGCGCGCGGCCGGTTTTCCAGTCGCCAATTTGTATATCATGGCAACCCATGAAGATGCCATCGATCTGCTGCGCCGGATTATCCACGCCGATGATCTCGTGCTGGTCAAAGGCAGCCGCGCCGTCGGGATGGATGTCATCGTCGCCGAGATTGCCGCCGGCGCCAATCTCTCTGCCGGGGAGTCGGTCAATGGATAATCCACTTGAGCCGCGCATGGCGTATGCGCTGACCTTAGGCGCAGTGAGCTTCTTTTTTGCTGTGATTTGGGGGCGTCCGTTGATCGGCTTCTTAAAGCGCAAGGGCGTCGGCAAGCAGATCCGCATCGAGCAGCCAGGCAGCCATCAACTCAAGACCGGCACACCGACGATGGGTGGCTTGCTCTTCGTGGCGCCCGTGCTGGTGATCTTTGGGCTGCTCAACATCGTCAATCTGCTGGGCATGGACGCCATCGGGCAGAGCACCTTGCTCCTCTTCTTCTGTCTCGGCTCCCACGCTGTGTTGGGCGCCGTTGACGACTGGCAGGGTATCAAGGGGATTCGCGGACGCGGCGAAGGGATGAGTCCCCGCATGAAAAGTATATTTCAGTTTATCTTTGCTACGATCATCGGGCTGGTGCTCTATTATGGTCCGCCTCAGTGGGATTACGTCGGCGTGCCCGGCTTTGTGGATTTTTTCCGGGTTGGCCCCTTCATCATCCCGATGACCGTCGTCATTCTGTATCTGACCAGCAACGCCGTTAATTTTACGGATGGATTGGACAGTCTCGCCGGCAGCGCCAGCCTGGTGGCCTTTGCCTGTTATGGCACCATCGCCTATTTGCAGGATCAGGTGTATCTGGCGACTTTTTGCTTCACGCTGACGGGCGCAATCATGGGCTTTCTCTGGTACAACGCCTACCCGGCGCAATTGATTATGGGCGATGTGGGCAGTCTGGCGCTAGGCGCTACGCTCGGCCTGGTCTCGATCATGACAGGACAATGGCTGCTGCTGCCTGTGATCGGCCTGGTCTTCGCCGCCGAGGCGTTGAGTGTGATGACGCAGGTCAGCTATTTCAAGATCACAAAGCGGATGTATGGTCAGGGACGCCGCATCTTCAAAATGGCGCCGCTGCACCACCACTTTGAGTTGCTCGGCTGGAGCGAGATGCAGGTCAAGGAACGCTTCTTCATCGCGTCGGTGCTGGCTGGCATGTTGGGCGTGGCGCTGGCGTTGATATGAGGAGGGGCGAGTTGCGAGTTGCGAGGGGTGGTTCAGGCTGACGGTGTGCGTTGTTGCGCCGGGTCACTCGCGC
>DGFH01000199.1:0-434 GCA_002391565.1 Anaerolineales bacterium UBA3905 | reverse complement strand
TTTCGCGGATGGCGGATCGTGATACTGGGGCTGGCTCGACAGGGGTCGGCGTTGGCGCGCTTCTTTGTCGCCGCTGGCGCCGATGTGACGATCAGCGACGCCGCACCCGCCGAACGCCTGGCTGCCGACCTCGAACGCCTCGGCAAGCTGCCGGTCAGGCTGGCGCTGAATGGTCATCCGCCAGCGCTGCTCGACAACTGCGATCTGCTGTGTCTGAGCGGCGGCGTCCCTGCCCAACTACCCATTGTGCAAGAGGCGATCCAGCGCGGCATTCCGCTGAGCAACGACAGCCTGCTCACCTTCCAACTGGCGCGGCAGCGCGGCCTCGGCCCGCTGGTGGCGATCACCGGCAGCAGCGGCAAGACGACCACCACAACGCTGGTCGGCAGGATGCTGGAGGCGAGCGGCAGGCGCGTCCACGTCGGCGGCAACAT
>DGFH01000195.1:7193-8421 GCA_002391565.1 Anaerolineales bacterium UBA3905 | reverse complement strand
AGATGTGTATAACCGCGCGCCATTGCGTTGATGGCAAGTGGCAAGCTCAACGTCAAGCCGCTGATCACCGACACCTTCCGCTTTGAGGAAAGCGTCGAGGCGTTCAACTTCGCCGTCCACATGCCGCCGTCGTCGGTGAAGGCGCAGATTATCGTGGCAGAATGAGTCGTGTTGCGTGTTGCGTGCTACGTGTTGCGTGTAACTTGACGTACCGGGCGAATTTTGTGGCACGAGACACGTAGCACGCAACACGCAACACGTAGCACGCAACACCTTTTCTTTGGGTAAAGAACCATGAGCGATCCTGTTTTGGAAGCCAAACCGATTCTTGAACGTTTCCGGCTCGATGGTCGTGTGGCGCTAGTCACCGGCGGCGGGCAGGGGATTGGTCGCGCCTTTGCGCACGGGCTGGGCGAGGCCGGCGCCGCTGTCGCCGTCGTCGATCTGCGGCTGGATGTAGCCGAAGCCGTGGCGCATGAACTGGCGCAGAAGCAGATCGACGCCATCGCTGTGCAGGCGGATGTGACCAAACCCGACCAGGTGCAGGCGATGGTCGATGCGATTCTGGCGAAATGGGGCGCGCTGACCATCGGCGTCAACAACGCCGGCATCGGGCAGTGGGCAGACGCCGAAAGCATGGCGTACAGCGACTGGCTGCGCATGATCGACGTCGATCTCAACTCGGTTTTTCTCTGCGCGCAGGCGGAAGCAAAGGTAATGCTGCCCGCCGGTTACGGCAAAATCATCAACACCGCGTCGATGTCGGGGCATATCAGCAACACGCCGCAGAACCAGTCGGCGTACAACACCGCCAAAGCTGGCGTGCTGCACCTGACGCGCAGCCTTGCCGCCGAATGGGCAAAGCGCGGGGTGCGCGTCAACAGCATCAGCCCTGGCTACACGCGCACCAAACTGGTCGATGACCTGCTCGCCACGCCCATCGGCCAGACCATGCTGCCGACGTGGATGGGGATGACGCCGATGGGACGCATGGCCGAGGTCACCGATCTGCAAGGCGCGGTCGTCTATCTGGCGTCGGCGGCGTCGGATTACATGACGGGGCACGATATGGTGATCGACGGCGGATATTGCTGCTGGTAGAAAAAGGAATCTCGCTCATGAAAGCTGTGCTCTTTCCTGCCCCCGAATCGATCCGCATCGAGCGCGTACCCGACCCGACCTGCGCACCCGACGAGGTCGTGGTGCAGGTGTCGCGCTGCGGCATCTG
>DGFH01000195.1:0-6967 GCA_002391565.1 Anaerolineales bacterium UBA3905 | reverse complement strand
GAGTTCGGCGGCGTGATCGTCGAAGTCGGCAAGGCGGTCACCGATTTTCAGGTGGGCGACCGCGTGGCGGTTGATCCCAACCTCTACTGCGGCCACTGTGATATGTGCCGCAACGAGATGGCGAACCACTGTCTCAACTGGCAGGGCATCGGCATCACGCGACCGGGCGGCTTTGCCGAATTTGTCGCCGCGCCAGCGCGCGCCTGCTATCACCTGCCGGCTTCGCTCAGCGACGCGCAGGTCGCCTTCATCGAGCCGCTGGCGTGCGTCGTTCACGCCATGAAACGCATCCGCATTTTGCCTGCCGACCCAGTGCTGATTCTTGGCGCTGGGCCAATGGGGCTGCTGCTGGTGCAGGCGCTGCGGCGGATGGGCGCATCCTACGTCGCCGTCGTCGAGAAGCAGCCAGCGCGTCTGGAACTGGCAAAGGCGATGGGCGCCTCGTTCGCCGTGCCCGTCGGCGCGGATCAGGACGCCACGCTCAAGGAGATCGCCCCGCGCGGCTTCGGCGTGGTGATCGACGCCACGGGCGTTCCCGCAGTGATTGAAGGCGCGTTTCGTTATCTGCGTCCGCGCGGCACGTTCCTGCAATTCGGCGTGGCGCCCAACCATGCGCGCGTCAGCGTCAGCCCCTACGACATCTTCCGCAATGACTGGACAATCATCGGCAGCTTTGCGCTCTGCTATACCTTTCTGCCCGCCATCGACTGGCTCGCCAGCGGCGCCATCGATGTAACGCCGCTCGTCAGCCACGTGGCGCCGATGCAGGAATTTGCCAGCGTCTTCCAGCAGTTCGCTGCCGGCCAGACCTTGAAAGTGCATGTGGAGATGCGCCATGGATGAAAGCCAGTCGATGATTGCTGTGCGGTTGCACGGACCGCGCGACCTGCGCGTGGAGCGTGCACCACGCCCTGGAACACCCGGCCCTGGCATGGCGCTGCTGCGCGTTACGGCAGTCGGCGTGTGCGGCAGCGACATCCACACCTACCAGGACGCGCGCATCGGCGACACCGTGGTCGAAACGCCGCTGATCCTGGGGCATGAGTTCGCTGGCATCGTTGAAGCCGTGGGGCCAGAGAGCCTCGACGGCAACTTCCAGCCGCTGCAGGTTGGGACGCGCGTGGCAGTCGATCCGGCGCAGCCGTGCGGGCGCTGCGAGATGTGCGAACAGGGGCATCCGAACCTCTGCCATCGGCTGCACTTCTGTGGCACCTATCCCGACGCTGGCAGCCTGAGCGAGTATATGATCATGCCGGCGCGCTCCTGCTTCCCGATCCCCGACGATATGGACGACGCCAGCGCCGCTTTGCTCGAGCCGCTCGGCATCGCCATCCACGCCATCGATCTGGCGAAGCTGCGCGTGGCGGACAGCGTCGCCATTCTCGGCGCCGGGCCGATCGGACTGTACATCCTGCAAATGGCGAAACTGGCGGGCGCACAGCCAATCTACGTCGTCGATCAATTTGCCTGGCGGCTGGAGCTGGCAGCACGCTACGGCGGCGTGCCGATCAACTTCAAGGAAACCGACCCGCTGGCGGCAATTCGACAGGCAACGGCCGGGCGCGGCGTCGATGTCGCCATCGAAGCTGCGTGGGCGGATCACTCGATCCAGTGGGCGGCGGAGATGGCGCGGTTGGGCGGGCGGCTGGTGCTGGTCGGCATTCCGGGACCAGATAAGCTGGAGATGAAGCACTCGACCGCACGGCGCAAAGGCTTGACGATTCGTCTGTCGCGGCGCATGAAACACGTCTACCCGCGCGGCATCAAGCTGTGGGCCAGCCGCGCCGTCGACTTGACCGGCATCGTCTCGCACCATTTCCCGCTCGCCCAGACGCCAGAAGCCTACGCGCTTAACGAACGCTACGCCGACAACGTGGTGAAGATCATCATTGACGTGGGAAAGTAGCAAAACACCTTCCCGGAAGCTTCGAGCTTCCGGGAAGGTATCCGGCCTGTTCATAGACAGAAAGAGGGCGTCGACGTTTCGCCCCTCGCAACTCTCCCCTCGATTGAGGCGGGATTAAAAGGTTTTTGCACAGCTTGACAACTCTTAGGCAATTGATTAGAGTATTGATGCGACAAAATTGCAATGCCTGCACATAAATTCACAAAAGGAAAACAAAATCTATGGCTGTCTTACGAAATGATGGACGTGCGTTGATCGTGGCGATGGATCACGCACGCACGCATGGCGTGATCGAAGGGTTGGAAGACCCCGGCAAGGTAATCGACACCGTGATCGAAGCGGGCGCCGACGGCATCATGACCACCTTCGGCGTGATGAAGAAGTATCGCAACGTGATTGCGGGGCGCGTGCCGGTGACGCTGCGGCTGGACGGCGGCCCCAGCCTCTACCGCGAGGATTGGCTGGCGTACACCGAATGGGAACTGCTGCACTCGGTCGAGGATGCGCTGATGTTAGGCGCCAGTTCGGTGGTGCTGATGGCGTTCATCGGCATCCCGGTTGAGCTGAAGACGCTACAGATTGTGGCCTCGGTGGCGAGCGAATGTATGCAGGCGAACCTGCCTCTGCTTGTCGAGGCGTTGCCTTGCCCCAGCGAACGCATCCCCGACGCCAAGGCTCCGCTGGCGATGGCGTCCGCCGCGCGGTTGGCCTTTGAGCACGGCGCCGACTACATCAAGACCTACTACACTGGCACGCCCGAAAGCTTCCGCACCGTGGTCGATAACTGCCCCGTGCCAACCTTGATCGCGGGCGGTCCGCGCATGAACACCGTCGAGGAGACGCTGCAAGTCGTTAGCGGCGCGATGTCGGCGGGCGCCAGCGGCGTCGTCTTTGGCCGCAACATCTGGCAGAGCAAGAATCCGGCGGGCATGGTGCGCGCATTGCAGCGTGTGATCCATGATGGCAGCAGCGTCGCAACTGCGCTGCAGGAACTGGGGTAAACAGCATACAACCAGACGCTGTTACAGGGTGTTCGGTGGTTGCTGTTTTTACATTCTGATCGGCAACATGCACGGTGCGAGTCGTTTCCCACGATTCGCCCAACGAGAGAGGAGGCGCCAGTCTACCATACAAACACAAGGGGATGTCGTGAGGTACGTGCATTTTAGTCTGTCTCAAAAATTTGTCGGCTAAACACAACCCAAGGAGTAACACATCCATGCGCAAGATTCTTTTTCCCATTCTATCCATTCTGGTCGTAGCCTCGCTGGTGTTGACGGCGTGCGCACCGGCCGCAGCGCCTGGCGGCGGTGAGGCGGCGCAGCCGGCAACGGAAGGTGAAGCATCTGGCGAGACATATGCCTCCGTAGTTGAAGCTGGTGAGCTAGTGCCGCCAATTGTGGCGCAGCCATGCGAAGGCGACGCCTGCTTCTGCAAGGACAAGACCGTCACCGTGATCGTCAACACGGCTGGCGAGAAAGGCCCGATCTCTGGCCCCTTCTACGAAGTGCGCGATGAATTCCAGGCCGCGACCGGCGCCACCCTGGAGATTGTCGAGGTGCCCTTTGCCGAGCACTTCCCCAAACTGATGACCGACATGACCACCGGCACCGGTCAGTATGACACCTCCATCGCCGGCGCCTGGTGGCTGGGCGACCTGGTCGGCGGCGACTACATCCTGCCGCTGGATGACTACTACAACGACACAACAGGCAAGTTCCCGAAATGGGACATCGAAGATGTGCAGCAAGGCCCGCGCGATCTGTTGACCTATGACGGCAAGCTCTACATGGTTGCCAACGATCATGATGGTCAGGTCATGTACTATCGCCGCGACCTGCTCGAAGACCCGGCGCATCAGGCTGCCTTCAAGGAGAAATACGGCTACGATCTCAAAGTGCCGGACACCTGGCAGGAATTCCGCGATGTGGCCGAGTATTTTGACGGCAAGGATCTCAACGGCGACGGCACACCGGACGATGGTCTGACCATGCACCTCAAGGTCGGCGGACAGGGTATGTTCCACTTCATGTCGTTCGCCGCACCGTTTGTAATCGGGCCTGACAATCCCAAGCTCTTCTGGTTCGATCCGGAGACCATGACGCCGCTCATGGATAGCCCTGGTCACCAGCGCGCCATGGAGACCTTGATCGATCTCGTCCAGTTTGGCCCCGAAGCGATGATGGGTTGGAGCCTGGGCGAGTCGTGGGATCACTTCCTGCGCGGGCAGGCGGCGCTTACCTTCACCTGGGGCGACCTGGGCGCGTTGGCGCAGCAGGAAGGCAGCGCGGTGAAAGGCAAGACCGGCGCGGCGCCGATGCCAGGCACGACTGAGTACTACGATGTCGTAGCCGGTGAATGGAAGCAAGTTGATGGCGTCAACAAGGTCGGCAACACCACCGGTGGTTCGTGGGCCGGCGTCATCTCCAAATTCTCTGATGCGCCGGAGTGCACCTACTTCCTGTTGGCGCTGATGGCAACCCCGGAGAAATCTGAGGTCTACGCCTATCGCGGATGGGATGGCGTCGATCCGGGCCGCTTCAGCCACTATCTCGAGCCGAACGGCACCAACACGATCGATGGCTATCTGGCCGCCGGCTGGGACGCCGCCGATGCGGAGTCCTACACCAACGCCTACTTCGAGAACTTCGGCGCCAAGATGCAGTTCCCATACCTGCGCATCCCTGGCACTTTCGAGTATTGGACGGCGCTGGACATCCACCTCTCTGAGGCGGCGACCGCCCAGAAGACGCCAGCCGAGGCGCTCCAGGCCACGGTGGAAGACTTCGAGGCCATCACCGATCGCCTGGGACGCGATGTTCAAAGGGAAATCTATGTCAAGTCGCTCGGTCTGGGAGAGTAAGTTCCGAGACCTGCCGACTGATGTAGGCTGACACGAAGGTGAGTGAGGCGCAGCCAGCATAGTTGCGCCTCACTCATTGTCCCCGGCGCGGCGTTGCATCGCCCTTGAAGAAAACAAACGGAGTCAATTCATGGCCGCAACCGACTCGACAAAACCGCAGGCGCGGCGTTCGGATCAGACGAAATTCTGGTTTCTTGGGCCTGCAGTTGTCTGGATTCTAGTTTTCACCATTTTTCCATTGCTTTATGCACTTTACACAAGCTTTTTCAGTTTTCGCTTTGGCAAAATTAACCAATTCGTTGGTTTGGCCAATTTTGGACGCCTCTTTACCGATGCCAATCTGCACAACGGTTTACGCGTCACCTTGACCTTCGTTATCATTACTGTCACGATCCAGATGTTGCTAGGCTTTGGGTTGGCGCTCTTGCTCAATCGTGAGATGCGCGGCAAAAACATCTTGCGCGCCATCATGATTTTGCCTCTTTTTGCTACGCCCGTCGCTATGGGATATCTCGGCATCACCCTGTTTTATGAGATCAATGGGCCAATCAATGAATTGATCCGCGCCTTCGGCGGCAGCGACATCCCCTGGCTATCCAATCCCTTTTGGGCACAGGTTGCGATCATCCTGATCGACATCTGGCAGTGGACGCCGTTTGTCTTTCTGGTTTCACTGGCGGCGTTGCAGGGTCTGCCAGCTGATCTATTCGAAGCCGCTGAGGTGGACGGTGCGTCTGGCTGGCAAAGTTTTCGCCGCATCACCTTACCGTTGATGGCGCCAGTGCTCTGGCTCATTCTGTTGCTACGCCTGGTCGAAGCATTTAAGGTCTTCGACATTCCCACCAGTCTGACGCTTGGCGGCCCAGGCCGCGCCACCGAAGTCTACAGTCTGTTCACCTACCGCACAGCGCTGCGCTTTTTCGATCACGGTTATGCTGCAGCCCAGGGCTTCTTGCTGCTGCTCATTGTGAGCCTGATCGTCGGGCTACTCTTTGGGCGTATCCGCAGCATCTACCAGGAAGAGAGGAATTGAGCCATGCGTCGCAAGACCTCACCGATTCAATCAATCTTGATTGGCGGCATCATGTTCGTGGCGCTGCTGTGGGTGCTATTTCCGTTCTACTGGGCGTTTCTGAATTCGATCAAAAAGCCAGCTGACACCTTCCGCGCTGGCGCCTGGATTCCGTTCCTACAATTTCAACCCACGCTTGAGCACTGGATATCGGAGTTATCAATTATCGAAATTCGCCAGGCGTTGATCAACAGTACGATTATCTCGCTCGGCGCGGCAACGCTTTCCGTGCTCTTGGGCACGTTGGCCGCTTACGCGTTGGCGCGCTTCCGCTTCGGCAAAAGCGGCAACAGCAACTTCACAACCTGGTTCATTTCGCAACGTATTTTGCCACCCGTTGTCGTCGTTATCCCCTTTTTCTTGATCATGCGGCAACTGCAGTTGCTGGACAATGTCTTCTCGCTCGTACTGCTCAACGCCACCTTTACCTTACCCTTCCCAGTTATCATTCTCAGTCAGATGATTCGTGAGTTGCCGCCTGAGCTGGAAGAAGCTGCTTATGTCGATGGCGCTTCTGTCTTTCAGGGCTTCACCCGTGTCGTGCTCCCGCTGATTTTACCGGGATTGGTCGCCACCTGGATCATCTGCATGGCCTTTAGCTGGAACGAGTTTCTCTTTGCGCTCTCGCTGACGACGAAATCGGCGATTCCGATGCCGGTCATCATTGCCGGCGCCGAGCACACGCGCGGTGTGCAATTCTGGTTCGTCGGGGTGCGCGTCATGCTCACGATGTTGCCGCCAATTGTGTTTGCGCTCCTGGCGCAACGTTACATCATTCGCGGTCTGACGTTGGGCGCAGTCAAAGGATAATCCTATGGCAGGCGACGACCTGCTGGTTGGCATCGATTTTGGCACGTCACACATCAAAGCCATTGCTTTCACGCGCGACGGACAGATTGTCGCCAGCGCCAGCGCGCCGACGCCGACGGTCTATCCGCAGCCGGGCTGGGCGTACTACGAACCGGACGCGGTCTGGGCGCAGACGGTCGTCGCGTTGCGAGCAATGACGGCAAAGCTGGACGATCCTCAGCGCATCGTCGCCGTCGCCGTCGCCAGTGTAGGCGAGGCGGGCGCGCCAATCGACGCCGCCGGGCAGCCAACCTACCCGATGATCGCCTGGTTCGAC
>DGFH01000309.1:625-6118 GCA_002391565.1 Anaerolineales bacterium UBA3905 | reverse complement strand
GCACAAGCCGCACCACTGCGTCAAGCAGCCCGGTGTCCAGTGGACTGACGTTCAGTGCGCGCACACTGGCGCGTGATGGCTGCGCAGTGTGACCGGCCTCGATTATGACCTGGCTGACCAGCAAGGGATCAAGCTTGAGGCTCAAACTCAGGTAAGGACGCGCTTTGGAGGCTTCAATGACGTGCGCTGCCACCGGCAAATTGGCGGTGACGATCAGATAGTTGGCGGCGTCGTAGATATACCTTTCGGCGCCGAGCAACACTTCCTTGGCGCCCTGGGCGATCACACAAAACATCGGATCGTATAAGCTGTGGAGCGGTTTTCCCGGGGCGCTGGCGCGGTTAAGATGCAGTCCAGGCAGCGCTTCTAGCGACCCATCGATGGGCACGACGCGTTCGATACACTCGATCAGTTCCTGCTGGCTAGACTGAAAGCGGGCAGTTTCAACAGGCGCCGGTTGGATTTCTGCTGGATTCATTGCGATCGCTGTATTCACGTTCTATGCACCTTTTCGCCATCTATGCAGGATTCTTCAAGGACGCTGGCAAAATATCATACCATTCCATATGCCATCCTGCTAGAATAGCAAACAGGGGGTCAGGGTGATTTTGAGTTGCAGATTGAAAGAATAAATCAGTAAAATATGCGGAGGGGAAGCAAGGTCGAACAACTCCGGCGTTGGCATTGGACAGCTGGACTTCTTTACCGGATGGTTTCCGCTATTGCAATCGCTCGTTGCAAACAACATTGCGTTTGATGGGGAGGCGGCAACTTGAAATCACCCTATCCAGGAGGCTCTACCCGCGTCGACATCACTTCCGCAACCGGACGATCAGCTTACGCAGGATGGCCTCCTCTTCCGGCGTGATCGCTTGCAGCGGCGCATCCTCGGCGTCGAGAATTGTCTCGCCGAGCTTGCTAAAAGCGAGGGCGTGCAGATCCTCCTCCAACGGGTCGCGCACATGGTGATCCTCGACGATGCGCCCGTCTTGCATGCGCAGGATGCGCTGCGTGGCCTGCGCGACGCGGCGATCGTGCGTCACGACGGCGATGGTCGTGCCTTGGCTGCGGTTCAATTCGCCCAGCAATTGCAAAATCTCTGCTCCGCTCTGGCTGTCGAGCGCGCCCGTCGGCTCGTCAGCCAGCACCAGTTTGGGATTGTTCGCCAGCGCACGTGCAATGGCGATGCGTTGACGCTGGCCGCCGGAAAGTTGATTGGGCAGATGTTTGGCGCGCAACGCCAACCCCACCAACGCCAGTAGATGCATGGCGCGGTCGCGACGTTCCCTGGCGCTGGCAACGCGCCCTTGCATCGGCGCCTCGACATTTTCCAGCGCGGTCAGCGTTGGCAGCAAGTTGTGAAGCTGGAAGACAAAACCCACCGTGCGCGCGCGAAAATCGTCGACATGCTTGAGCTTTGCCAGGTTTTCCCCGGCCACCCAGACCTCGCCTTCCGTCGGCTGGTCGAGCGCGCCCAGCATGTTGAGCAGCGTGCTCTTGCCACAGCCGCTTGGCCCCATAATCGCCACGAACTCGCCGGGCGCCACCGTGAGATTGACATCGTCCAATGCGCGCACCGCCGTCTCGCCGCTGCCGTAGACCTTGCTCAGATGGATTGTTTCGATCAACGGATCGGTCATGGTCGTCACTGCGCCTCTGGTCGAATATTGACAAAGGCTGTCATGCCCCAGCGCAACATCGGCTCCAGCCCGGCGACTTCGACATCGACGGTGTAGTTTGTGCTGCCTTGCACCGCCGAGCTGACCGGCGCCACCGCTGTGACGACGCCGGTGAAGCTGCGGTCGGGCAGCGCGTCGAAGGTGACCTCCACCGTCTGCCCCGCATGCACATGGATGACGTCGGTCTCGCGCAGGTCGGTGGTCTCGACATGCATCCGCCGGGTGTCGCCAAAGAGGATAGCGGCTGCGCCGGGGTTGACGATCTCCCCCACGTGCACATAGATCGCTCCCACCTGACCGTCGAAGGGCGCCTTGACCTGGGTCAGGCCAAGCTGCGCGTGGGCGCTGGCGAGCGCCGCCTGCGCCGAAGCCACGCGCGCCTCCGCCATCGCAATATCTTCGGCAGAAGCGCCTGCCAACAGTCGATCCAGGGCTGCCTGTGCGCTGGCAAGCTGCGCCAATGCGGCGCGGACATTCGCTTCAGCGCCGGGGGCGCGGCTTTCGGCGGCGTTCACCCCTGCGCGCGCCACGTCGATGGCGCGCGCAGCGACGGCAAGCTGCGCCGACGTTGGCCCTTGCAAGATGGCAGCCTGTTGCGCATTGGCCGCCTCCAGGTTGGCGGTGGCCTGCGCCAGCGCCAACGACTGCGGCATCGCCCCGATCGCCGGATCGCCTTTGACCAGGTTGTAGGCGGCCTGGGCATTGCTCAGGGCAGCTTCGGCCTGCGCAATGACTGCGCGCGCAGCCAGGCGTTCCTGTTCTGTCGGGTGGCTGGCGACTTCGGCATAGGCGGCCTGCGCCTGAGCAACCTGTGTCTGCGCTGTCTCGATGGCCGCTTGCACCTCCAACAGCGCGGCGCCAGCGCCGGCAACCTGCGCCTGCGCCGCTGCGACGGCGGCTTCTGCTGCCGCAATCTCGGCGGGCGTGGCGCCCGCTTTCAGTTTGCGCAACGCGGCTTCCGCCTCGCGCATGGCAGCCTCGGCGACTGTCACCTGTCCTTGCAGAACGTCGTTTTCCAGTTCCAGCAGCAAGTCGCCCGCCGCGACCCAATCACCGCTGGCGACATGAATTGCGGCGACGGCGCCTGTCGTCGCCGGGCTGAGATTGGCCCAGACGACAGGTGTGAGTTTGCCCGACGCCCAAATCACTTGCTCTAGCTCCTGCGCCTGCGCCGCCGCCGCAGCGGCTTCCGCCTCCTGCGCCGCCGTTTGCTGAGCCGTGTAGTAGTTGTAACCGTACCAGCCCGCCGCCCCTAGAACGGCGAGGGTCAGCACCCATGTGATGATGCGTCGCATAATCGACTTCTTTCACAATACCTTAAACTATTCATAGCGCAGCGCCTCCGCCGGTTCGAGCTGGCCGGCGCGCCAGGCCGGATACAACCCGCCCAACACGCCCAGCACCGCCGCCGTGACGAAAGCTGAAATAAAAATACCGATGTTCCAGCTAGCCGAAATAAACTGGCTGGCATAAGGCGCCTGTGCAATGGCGGTGACGACCGCCACACCCAACACCGAACCAAAGACTGCTGCCACCATGCACAAGAACAGGCTCTCCAACAGCACCTGACCCAGGATGCGTCGCCGCCGCCAGCCCATCGCCCGCAACGTGCCGATCTCGCGCGTGCGCTCGAAGATCGACATGATCATCGTGTTGGCGACGACAATGCCGCCGATGAAAAGCGCCAACAGGCGGATGGCGTTGAGCATGCCCATGCTGGTCTGCATATCGTTGGTGCTCTGGGCAAACTCGCTGCTGATACTGGCGCGCGCCTCCGGGAAGCGTGCATTGATCGTCGCCACAACGCGCTCTGCCTGCGCCGGGTCTTTGACATCGACAAAGATGAAGCTCACGGCGCGCGGTCGGCCCATGATGCGCTGCGCCTCGCTCAGCGCCACCATGCCGCCGCCATCCTCATAGGCCACGCCCGTCGCCGTGACGCCGACGATACGATAGCGGTTGCCGTTGAGATCGAGTGTGTCGCCCACGCCCACCTTGTAAGTGTCAGCGGCAATCTGGCCGATCACAATCTCGTTGGGGCGTTGAAAATAGCGCCCCTCCACCAGCTTGTAGTGCCGCATCGCCGGGCTGTTGGGATCGAGACCAGAGATCAGGAACATCGGCATCTCCGGCGATGTGATGAACGCCAGCATATAGGGGCTGACGCTCTTGACTTCCGGCATGGCGGCAATCTGACGCACGATACGCTCGTCCAGGCTGCTCAGGCTCATATCGGCGACTTCGCGCTGCATGACGGTGATGTTGCCGGCGCCGCCGCTGCCGGCCAGGCTGTTGAGCTGATTCGTCAACCCTTCGACCAGCCCACCGAGCATGACCAGCGTGCCTACGCCGATGCCGATGCCTGCCGCTGAAAGTAAGGTGCGGTTGCGTCGCCGCCACAGGTTGCGGAAGCTCTGGTTGCCAACGCGCGCCAGCATACCCTTCACTTCGGTGGCGCCGCCGCCTTCGTAACGCAGCGCCTCCACCGGCTGCAAATTGGCCGCCGTCCACGCCGGGTAAAGCCCCCCGATCAGCCCCAATGCCAGCGCCGTCACCATGCCTTGCACGACCAGGCCGGCATCGACCGCGCCCGCCAGCATGAAGCCATAGCCCGGCGCCTGCCCAACCAGCCAGGCTAGAAACGCGCCCAACGCCACACCAAGCACACCGCCGATGGCGCTGAGCAGGATGGCCTCACCCAAAATCATGCGCAGGACGCGACCCCGGCTCCAGCCTACGGCGCGCAGCGTGCCGATCTCGCGCGTGCGTTCCAGCACGCTCATCACCATGGCGCTCATCATGCCCAGTCCGCCGATCAGGATCGCAATCGCCGAGACGCCCCAGGCAAAGCCTTGCAGCGAAGACGTCCACTGCTCACTGGCGGAATAGCTGCTGGCCTTGCTCACTGTGATCTCTTTGTCGAGCGCCTGGATGCGCGCAAGGGCGGCGTCGGCGTCGGCGCCTTTGCGCAACCCAACCTGGAAGAGACTTACCTTGCGCTCTTTCTGCGCGATGCTCTGGGCGTCTTCCAGCGTCACCACGCCGCCCGATTCTTCCATCCCCTGACCGGTCTCGTAGATGCCGACGATGCGATACGGGACGCCGTTGATGCGCAGCGTATCGTCCACGCGTTTCTTGAGCGCGTCGGCGCCGCGCCGCCCGATGGCGATCTGTCCGGCGCCGGTGACGGGCTTGCCTTCGACGATGCGATAGTGCTCCATCGCCACGCTGCCGGGCGGATAGCCGTAGATCAAAAAGTAAGGCGTTGCGTCGAAGGCAATCCAGGTGAAGACGCCGGGATCGACGTTGCGTACATCGGCGATCGCCGCAATGCGCGCGCCGAGCGTTTCGTCCAGGCTGCTGAAGACGACATCGTAGGCGTTCTTCTGAGTGACGAGGAGATCGTTGTTCAGCCCCAGCGCGTTGCCGTAGTTGTCGGCCATGCCATTCGCCATGGCGCCGAGCGACACCACCGAGGCTACGCCAACGGCAATGCCAAGCACGGTTAGAAAGCTGCGGGTGAAGCGGCGCCACAAGTTATGCAGAATCAGCATCGTCAGTTTCTCGCTCTCGTCTTCAAATGGCAACCCGCGCGTAACTTCAACTGTCGCTCGAACAATACATTTTAGAACAAGTCTAGATTTTCTGCGAATCTGATCCTGACATCCATCGTCCGACAGTCTGACATCGGTAGCCTTTCCATACATTGAATTTGAAGGTCATCCATCCATCCAGTAAAATGATCGTACGATTGTCCTTTTGTCGTTGCAGGATTTATCGTTGTCAGGATCGGTAGCTCAACGGCAGAGCAGGG
>DGFH01000309.1:0-430 GCA_002391565.1 Anaerolineales bacterium UBA3905 | reverse complement strand
TTCGAATCCTGTCCGATCCACTGTGGCCATCGGGAATGATGGCAAGGGCAACAAAAAGCCCATCGGCCTAACCACCGATGGGCAAGCAGCACGGATGTTTCAGAGTGCAGCAACACAACGAACAGCCGTGCTACAATACTCCAAAACCACCCGATGGCAACGCATCGGTCTGGTTAGGCGCCTGTAAGTGGTACCAGCACTTACAGGCGCCGCTTATTTGTGGTTTGAGCATATCACCCTGCAAAGAGGGTGTCAAGCCATCGTCACAGCTTCACCCGCTCGTTAGCGATGGCCGCCGCTTCGACATACCTGGACGGCATTGCCAGCGATGACCAGCCGCCCGCGTCGCGTAGCGCAAATGGGTCAGTCCCTTGTGATGCTGCCGCGTTGCCCAGTAGTGCCGGCAATCGTGCGCTGATAGCCCTTCCAG
>DGFH01000044.1:5188-15038 GCA_002391565.1 Anaerolineales bacterium UBA3905 | reverse complement strand
TTCGTCATCCGATAGTTGAAGCCGACCTCGTCGTGCCAGTAGCGGCGTTGCGGCGGCATGGCGTGATCGCGCAACATCCGGCAGCGCGCGGCCAGCGCGTCGTCGTCGGTTGTCAACATGCCGCCTTCGCCGGTGGTGATAATTTTGTTGGCGTAGAAGCTGAAGGCGCCGATGCGCCCCCACCCGCCCACACGCCGCCCGACGATCGCGGCGCCATGCGCCTCCGCCGCATCTTCGATCACCAGCAGGTCATGTTCAGCGGCCAACGCCTGCAAGTCAGGCATCGGCGCCGGGTGACCGTACAGATGCACGGGGATGACGGCGCGCGTGCGCGACGTGAGGCGGCGGCGCACGTCGGCAGGATCGAGACACCACGTCACCGGGTCGACATCGGCGAAGACGGGCGTGGCGCCGGTGTAGTGCACGGCGTTGGCGGTGGCGACAAAGGTCAGGCTGGGCACGATCACTTCGTCGCCGGGCCCGATGCCGAGCGCATGCAGCGCCAGGTGGATCGCCACCGTGCCGTTGCTCACGCTGATGGCATGACGCACGCCGCAGAAGCGCGCAAACGCCTCCTCAAAGCGCGTGACATAAGCGCCCAGGCTGCTGATCCAGCCACTGCGCACGGCATCGAGGAGATATTTTTCCTCGCGCCCGTTGAGCAGCGGCGTGTAGACCGGGATGAAGTCCGGCGGGCGCGCCGACTCCTGCGTTTCCAGGTAAGGGAAAAGGGATAGTTGTTGAATCATGTGTTACGGACAATCGAGGGGCGCAGGCTAATTGTTGTAGCCATACTTTCGCCTTGGGTTATCGTGCGCATAAGTCTGTCAGACAACTTTTGCATCATACCATTGATGTCCCTGGTTGACACATTGAGCGCTATCCAGCGATCTCCACCGTCCCCACCTCCGGCTCAATCCCTGCAGCATTGCCCGCCGCGTCGATCCAGGTCAACGGCGCCAGGCTCTCGGCGTCGTAGACCAGCACGCGCACGCTGTAGCGCCCCGCTGCCAGGTCGTCCGGCACGCGGAGGCGATACACGTTCAGCGGGCGATCGTCCGGCTGCCATTGCTCCGGCGCCCGATGCCGATCGTTGAGCAGCCGCTCGTCGCCCTGCGCCAGGCGGTTGCCCGCTGCATCGTAGAGCGCCACGCGCGCCTTGAGTGGCCGCGTTACGGCGCCGCCGGGCACACGTTGCCAGCGCAGCGCCACCGGCAATGCGGCGCCGGGTTGCAGCAGCGTCGTCGGCAACGATGCTTCCACGACCTGCACAGCCTGATCGAACTGGAGCCTTGTTGGCGTCAATCCCGGCGCCAGCGCGAAGGTCGTCGGCGGCGTCAAATCCCACCAATCGAGTGAATAGCCCTGAAACCACTGCTGCCCGGCGTGGCGGCCATATTTATCCAGCAAGAAGTGGACGGCGTGACGCGGATCAGTGTCGCTCTCGAACCACTGCACCCAGAAGACGCGGCGCGCTTCGCCCACCAGTTCGGTCAGCCGCTGGTCGAGCGTGTTGATATCCACGAACAGATAATAGGCGGGTGGGGCGTCGTCGGCAGGCAGTGTTTCGCCATCCAGCGTGTACGGCTGATAGTAAAAGCCGAAAGGGTACTTCTGATCGACCAGAATCACGTCGCCTGGCGCCGAGTTGTCGCGCAGCCAGGTGGTCACTTCGGCGATGTGTTCGCGGTCGAAGCGACTGTCGTACAGATCGGCGTGCGCCGCCTGCGCCGCACCAACCAGCAACCCGCTCAGCAACAGGTAGGGCAGCGGTCGCCACCATCGTCCGAAGCCCGCCAGCCCTGCGGCGATCAACGTGTAGAGCGCCGGCGTGACAAAACTGGCGTAGCGCACGTTGAACGCATTGCGATCCAGCACGGCGACGTAGTAGAGCGCCAGCCCGCCGAAGAGCCAGGTGAGGGCGAAGAAGATCGGGAGATTAGGAGATTGTGAGATTGGAGATTGGAGATTGGAGATTGGTTCGGCATTGCCCGCTCGCGACCTGGTCTGGCGCCCGAATCGCCCAATCGACCAATCGCTTAATCGCCTGATCTCCAATCTCCAATCTTCTCTTACGAACAACCCTATGCCCGATGCCGCCAACACGCCCCACAACCAGACATGCGCCCATCCACTCAGCAGCGCCGGGTCGTAGGCGTAGCCGCCGAGATAGGCCTGAGCGTTCTGGTGCAGATACTCGCCGACGGTGACGATGGCGATGTTGGGGTTTTCGTAATCAGGAATCTGACGCAGAGCGATGGGGGCAATCGGCGCCACGAGCAACGTCAGCAACAGGCCGTGTGCGATCACTGTGCCCAGCGCCCACCAGCGATTACGTTGCCACAGCGCCCAGACGCCCCACCACCCAAACCAGGCGACCAGCACGAAGACAGTGTTGTAGTGCGTCAGCAACGCTGCGGCGGCAAATAAGACAAACAACGCTGACGGCTTGTTGAAGAGGGTGTCTTCTGGGCGGCGACGCCGGGCAAGCTGATCCAGAAAGAGCACAGCGGCCGTGGTCAACAGCGCAAAGCCGAACGTGTACATGCGCGCTTCCTGACTTTCGGCCAGCCAAAAGGGAGAAAAGGCGCCGATGGCGGTCGCCAGGACGCCAACGGTCGCACCACCCACGCGGCGTCCCAGGGCCATCAGCAGCGCTACGCCCACCACGCCCGCCGCCACGCTCAGCAGCCGGGTGAAGAAGGCCAACAACACCGGCGGCTGCCCAATGGCGACGCCAAAGAGCGTGCTCCAGCCGTGTAGCAGCCAGTAGTAGAGCGGCGGTTGGATGTCCAGTTCGGGGGCAGTGGCAATTTCCAGAAAGGGGCGCAGCGCCACGTCGATGTTGCGGGCTTCATCCCACCAGATGTCCTGGCGGGTGAGCGCCTGGAGGCGCAGGGCAAACGCGCCCAACAGGAACACAATCAGCGCCAGACGCAGCCAGGTCAATGAGGCGCGGTTCTCAGCAAATACACGCATATGGACGAAATGGTAGCACAGACCCCGACGAGCCTCGAAACAGGGTTGGTCATTGGACGCGTCCGCTGGCATTGCCAACGTTTCCATTTTTCCCTTGCTGCATCCTATAATGACGCCAGTGAGCAACCAGCACAGCAGTTACGACGCAACTCTCAAACAGATGTCCAATCCTGTCGCCACTCAATCGATCATTGAGCTGCTCGCTCGCCGTCGACTGGCGCTGCCGGCGTTGTTGTTTCTAACAGGGCTGCAGCCGTTGCATTTCGCCATCGGGCACTTGCTGCTGCTTGTTGCGCCGCTCACCGACTTGTTGGGACTGAAGATGACGGGAACATGGGGAGCACAATTGAGCGATCCGGGCGCCGCTGCCATGTGGCGGCAATGGCTGACCCAGGTTGCCGCTGAAGCAGAGGAGCAAACCCGCGCATGAATCAGGGTTGCAGCCCTAACCACATTGCCACAACCTGGCGCGAGACGCTCGATCTGAGCCTGGAAACAGGCGAAGCGCCTGTCTTTACAGTCGATGCACCCGCTGACGCTCTGGCCGGGCAGGCGGCTATACTGGCGCTTGGCCTGCTCGACGCCGAGCGTAAAGACCTGACAACGCCATGGCTGGCGGTGGGCGGCCTCGGTCCGTTCTGGTTGGCGGCGCTTTGGCATCCGCACCCGGCAAATGCACCTGCACGCACCCCGTCCATCATCACCGCCTACACCGCCCCCGACATAGCAACACATCTGGCAGCATTGACTACCTGGGACACGCGGCATTCGGCGTATTACCGGCGACCACAACAGCTGCCGCCCTGGGTGCAACCAGAAGCTGCGCCCGAAACCAATCCCGCCGCGCCGTCGCGCTGGCAAAGCATTCCATTGGCGAGATTTTCTGAGCACAACGAGCGCGACGGCTGGCTGGCCTGGGCGGGCGTCGTGACGGCGGTTGCGCTCCTCTTGATTGCGGTGTTGGCATGAATATGATGAAAAACCGCTATTGTAGCCACAAGTTTCTGTTTTCACTCATCAGGCAGGCGCTGCATGTCTAGCCCGTCGGTGCGCAGCAACTGGTTCTTCGTCATTCTGCTTGTAGCAGCGCTCATCTTTGTGCTACTGGGGCGGCTACCGGGCTGGCCTGGCTTTGCAACAATCACGCGCACCGGCTACACCTGGGCAGTGTTGCTCGGCGGCGTCGCCTTGTTGCTGGGCGTCGTCAATGTGCTCTGGCTCCATATTCGCCGCATTGCCCACGGCCAGCGCGATTGGGGACTGAGTCTGGTGCTGGTTGCTGTGCTGGTTGCCGTCGCCACTTCCGGCCTGCTCAGTCCTGCTGGCGCGGCAAGTCCTCTGCTCGAATGGGTCTTCGACGCCGTGATCGCACCCGGCCAGGCTGCGCTCTTTGCCCTGCTCGTCTTCTTCATGGCGGCGGCGGCCTATCAGTATCTGCGCATCGGGCGACGCGGCGGGACATGGCTGCTGGCTGGCTTCCTGGCAATTCTGGCCGCGCAGACGCCGTTCGTAGCCGCCTGGTTGCCGCCAGGCGGCGCCGACGCCGTGAACTGGTTTCTCAATGCCCCGGTGATGGCGGCGTTGCGCGGCGTGTTGTTGGGCGGCAGCCTGGCGCTGCTGATCGTCGGTCTGCGGTTATTGCTGGGGAGGCCATGACGATGGCGACTATGCTTTGCCCACACTGCGGCACCCCCAATCGCGCCGGCTCGAACTTCTGCAACCGATGCGGCGCCGACCTGCGCGGAGAGACGCCGCCATCGGCTGATGCACCGACCGAGATGGCGCCGAAATCCCCCAGCAGCGCAGCGTCGGACACACCATCGTCGGCCCAACCCTGGCTTGAACCCGGCTTCGTCGGCGCCGACGACGTCCCCTTTGAGGAAGATGAAGCAGAGCTGGCGGCGCTTGATGCGCTTCCACCCTTGCCTGCTCCGGCTGCGCGCCTAGTGAGTGGAGTGCAGGGCTTGCTCGAACCTATCCGTGTGGCAACGATGCCACATGCAGACGCGCTCCCCAGCCACGCGCCGGGGACGCCAGAGTTGCCTTTTGGCGCCGAACAGGTGCGTCGCGTGCGCGCCCTGCTATCTGAAGATCCGCTCCTGGCATCCAGCCCCACGCCGCGTTCTGCGCCGGCGCCATCGCTCTGGCTGCCCTGGGTTTTTCTGATCTTTGCCCTTGGCGTCACTGTGCTTTGGATGAGCGGTTTGTCGCTGCCGGCCGGCGCCCCGATGCTGTGGCAGGGTGTTGACCGCGCGTTTACCGCCGTGGATCGTCTGGAGTCAGGCGCACGCGTACAGGTGTTGTGGGCGTATGACCCGGCCACCGTCGGCGAGATGGAACTAGTCAGCGCTCCGGTGTTGCGCCATCTTCTTGACCGGGGCGTCACGCTCGATGTGGTCTCACTACTGCCCAACGGCCCGGCAACTGCGCGCCGCGTCTTTGCCGCCGTCGAGTCGGAACGTTTACCTGATCTGTCGGCCATCGGCGTCCAACATACGCTGGACGTACGCTTTTTGCCTGGCGGCGCCATTGTGCTGCCCCTCCTGGCGACGCAACCCGCCGACCTGGCGGTGATCTTTGGCGCACAGGCAGAAGATGTACAACAATGGCTGGAACAGGTTGCGCCTGTCAATCGGGCGCCGGTGCTGGCCGTCGCCTCCGCCGGCGCCGACCCGCCGCTGCGCCCCTTTCTGGACAGCGGGCAGCTCGTTGGCCTGGTCAGCGGCTACGACGGCGCTTATCACTACTACGAGATGCTTGGCGCAACGCCGCCTGCTGCTATGCGCGCCCTGCGCGTGCAGGTGGCGGGTCAAGGATATGGAGCACTGGCGTTGCTGGTTATCATCGTGCTCGGCAACCTGGCGGCGCTGCTGAGCGGGAGGCGTCAGGATGGATAACATCATGGCGCAGGAATGGATTAGCAGCGCCGCAATTGGGGTGGGCTTTGTCTTCACCCTGCTCGTCTTTAGCGCCATCTTTGGCGATCATTTGTTGGCGCGCTTTGCCCAGTATGTGCTGGTTGGTGCGGGGTTGGGCTACGCCGTCGTCGTCACGTGGCAAAGCATCCTGGCGCTGGAGTTGGTTGCTGCACTGCGCACCGACCCGCGCGCCGACATCTGGGCGTGGACGCCGATCATCCTGGCTGTGATTCTGGCAGTCGCCGGGCTGGAGCGCATCTTTGCTCAAGGGCGCCCGCAACCAGCGGCGCGCAGATGGCGGCGCACGCTGCGCACCCTCGGCGCCATCCCGGCGCTGGCATTGGTGGCGTTGGGCGTGGCCGTCGCTGCCGTAGGCGCCGTACAAGGGACGCTGGCGCCGCAGTTCCTGTACGCTGCGCGCAGCAGCCTGCAATGGGACAGCGAACCGGCTGCCTTCGTCACCGGTGTGCTAACGTTGCTGCTCACCACGGCTGCACTCGTTTTCTTCGTGCTCGACGCCGACCAGCATCTGGCGCACCAACCGGGCTGGGTGCAACGCCTGGTGCACGCCTGGGTCTGGATCGGGCAGCGCGCTGTCTGGCTGGCAGCGGGCGCCCTCTTTGCGCGCCTCTTTGCCGCCCGCCTCACGTTGCTCATCGCCGAATTCACACGCTGGCCAGGACAATTGCAGGCGTCCAACATCGGCGCCTGGCTCACCGAATGGTGGCGCCTGATCACGGGGGCCTGATCACATGGAAGCAGCCGCCAACGTCACCGGATCGATCCTTGCCCTCGGCGTCGAGTTAGGGGCAATGCGCGCCTGCCTGCTCGAAGATGTAGGCGGCGCCTACCGCGTCGCGGCGTGGCACGCGCTGCCACGTCGCAGCGACGTCAGCCTGGCCGCTATTGGCCTCGATCTCTGCCGACAAATGGGCGAACGCCTGGGGCGCTCCTTACTGGACGATGCAGAGGCCGCTCCACGCATCCTCAGTGACGACGAGGTACGCGTGCCGCCACTCCAGCACATCGCCATTGCCGCCAGCCCGCGCCCACATGTGCGCGTCTGGCTCGCCGGCCTGTCACTGACACAGAGCATGGCCGCCGCCTACGCCGCGCTGACGGGCAGCCCAGCGCACGTGATCGGCTACACCGTGCTCGGCGCCGATCTCAACACCACAGCACTAACTGATGCGCTGGTTACAACTGCGCCCGATCTGCTTGTCATCGTCGGGGGCTTCGACGATCCTGATCCGGCGACGCATCAAGCGCCGGTGGAGTTAGGCCGATCGATGGGGCAGGCGCTGTCGCGGCTTGCGCCTGCACAACGTCCCGTGGTTGTCTATGCAGGAAATCGGTGGGCAGCGCCACACGTGGCAGAAGCTGTGCAAACCAGCGGCGGTGGCAGCGTCGAGGCAGTCGCCAATGTGCAGCCAGCGCCCGGCGTTCTCCAGAAAAGCGCACTGGCGCGAGCGTGCACCTTCCACTACTGGCGACTCAGCCGCCGCACGGCGGGCTTCCGCGAACTGAGCCGCTGGGTGACGCCGCCCGGCCACATTACCAGCCAGGAAAGCGCCTTTGCCCAGCTGGTGCAGGCGTGGATGGAGCTACACGGTCTGCCCGCGCTGCACGGTCTCTATTGTGCGCCGGCATGGTGGTTGCATGTCTGGGCGCAACGTGGTCAGCCCGGTTTGCACATGCACTATTGCGAGCCGCAGACGCGCCCTGCCGCGCTGGATGGCTGGCCGCCGCTCCAGTTGGTGAGCGGGGAGTGGCCGGCCGCTCTCTGGCCGCAGCCTGAGATCTTCTGGCTGGATCGCAGCGGCATGACGCCCTTTGTGGCCGCTGTCGGACAGATGGCGCCACAGGCGATGTTGCAAGTGCTGCGCACTGACCTGCTGCGCCTGCGCGGGCAATAGAAGAGCATCAGGCGTCAAATGTCATTCGTCAGTTGTGTGGGTGATAGATAATGACGCGTGATGTGTGACTTACTGATTGCTAGGCAGAGTTTTCATATTTTCAGTGTTACGTGTTGCGTGCTACGTGTCGGAACCCCTCACGCAACACGTAATACGCAACACTACGCTCATAAAATGTCAACCTAGAAATCAGTATGATGTGTGACAAGTAATGTTTGAAGAGCAACGTTCGACAAGTGACTTGAGAGGTCGCCATGGCATACACACTTCAGGTAGGCGCGCTGCGTTGTCATATCTTGAGCGATGGTTTACATTATGTCGACGGCGGCGGCTTTTTCGGACTGATCCCGCGCACCATGTGGCAGGAGGTGATCGAGCCCTCGTCGCTCAACCAGGTGCCATGCGACTCCCGTTCGCTGCTGATCGAGTCGGACGCCGGGTTGATCCTGGTCGATGTCGGCAACGGGGATAAGCTGCCGCCCAAAGTGCGGGAACGAATGGGGATGGACGACCGCGATTTGCGGCTAGTGGGTGAACTGGCGCGCGTCGGGTACAAGCCGGAAGATGTCGACATTGTACTCTTCACCCATTTCCACGGCGACCACATCGGCGGCGCCACACGCTGGGAAGATGGGGCGCTTGTTCCGACCTTCCCGCGTGCGCGCTACATTGGTCAGCGCATCGATCTGGCGGACGCCAGCTTCCCCAATGAACGCACCGCCGCCACCTACGTGGCCGACAACTTCCGCCCGCTGCTCGACCGCAAGTTACTGGAGATCGTCGATGGCCCACAACGCCTGGCGCCGGGCGTACACACGTCTATCGCGCCAGGTCATACGCAGGCAATTCAGGTGGTGTGGGTGGAGAGTCAGGGCGAGCGCTTGCTCTTTCTGACCGACGCCGCCTGCTGGGCGGTGCATCTACAGCGGCTGGCCTGGGTGCCTGCTTTCGATATCATGCCGATGCAGAGCATCGAGACGAAGCGGCGGCTGCGTCATGAAGCAATGGAACAGGACGCGCTGCTCGTCTTTCAGCACGATCCACAGGTTGTGACGGGGCGATTGACGTCCGGCAAACGAGGGCTGGAGGTGCAGCCGCTCATCACAGAGCCGGCGCATTTCGACGCCAGCAAGTGAGACGGCGCTCAAGGCATCCCCCTGGGCTGCTTCTGCCTGCCAGGAATCGCTTGCGCGCGGCCACTCGCCTGGCCATGCCGGTCGCTGTCTTGCCAATCGACTCCTTGCCATTGGCTGGAAAGTCTGGCAAGACGAAGCGTCTTATGATGAAGCTATCCATTTGCAGAATCGTGCCAGGCGGCGTACACCGCTGACCTGAGCCGATCATCTGCTTTTGTCACGTAGGCTGCCTTGTGAACTGCGGTGCGTTGCGCTTCTTCACCCGATCACGTCGCCGTAGAGAGAGTTGCAGACGGTTTCTGTCGCCCTCTCTTTGGCGCGCTTTTCAGGTGGATTTGCCTATTGACAAAGCGTGTCCGCATGCTATTCCCAAGCTCCTTGATCGACTCAACCAGGGTTATTTCGGCTGATGGACGCGGCAATAGGCGGAACCAGCCAGCGGCCTATTCTTGCACGCGCGCCCGGCAGCCGTCGTGGCAGCGCAGTGATGTGCAGGCGTGGCCGGCGCTGTTTTGTGTGCTGTGCCGCCTAGACCGTTGACTTCGGCGCATAGCCGGTCGAACTCGCGGTTGAATTCCTCGGCGATGCGCTCTGGGTCAGGCACCAGACCCGCATCGGCGACGATGCCCAACGTCACCATGCCGTTGTAGCTGAGGATGCTGACCCCCATGCCCAGGTCGGCGGGATGCGGCACCCAGAAGGTCATGCGGTCGATCAGGCGGCCCGCCAGATAGAGCGGCGTACGCGGGCCGGCGACATTGGTCATCACCAGCGTAGCTTTGCTGCCAAAGATGGTCAATGCCAGTTCTTCCACCGGGCGCGGCGTCCGCCCAAAGAGGTTGAGAATCCCCAGAAAGACGGCGGCTTCGGGCGAGCGCTTGATCGCCGCCATCCGTTGCCG
>DGFH01000044.1:1821-5094 GCA_002391565.1 Anaerolineales bacterium UBA3905 | reverse complement strand
AAAGACGGCGGCTTCGGGCGAGCGCTTGATCGCCGCCATCCGTTGCCGGGTTGCCGCCAGCCGCGCCAGTGGCCCGGAAATACCGACGGGGAGATCGAGAAAGACCAGTCCAAAGCGGTTGCCCAGTTCGAGCGCCCGATCGGGTGGGCGGAGATCGACAGGGACGACGCCGCGTAGGGTCAAGCCATCCACTTCGGCGCCGCGTGCCTGCATGTAGTGGCGCAGTGCGCCCGCCATGGCCGCCACCAATACATCGTTCACTTTGGCATCCGTCGCCCGCCCAACGCGCTTGACTGTCTCTAGCTCGACCGGTTCCGACCAGGCCACGCGTTTAGGCACGCCGAGGCGTCCCTTCAGCGGTGAGGGCGGGTCAGGCGTTTTGAGGAGAGTCCCAACGGCGACGCTGGCGCTGCGGGCGGCCAACTGCGCCAGTTCCGCCGCCTGCTCTGGGTGCAGGACCAAGGACGCTCCGCTGCTGATCGCCTGCGCCGACTGGTCGAGTAGACGCCTGACAGGGCGAGCGAGCGAGTCGAGCAGGCCAGCGCGCGCAGGGCGCGGCGCTGGCGCTTCACGGGTGAGGGGTGCATCTGGCGTCGTGTCGAAGAGTAGCTGGGAGATCGCCATCATCGCCGTGCCGTCACCGACGCAGTGATGAAAGCGCAGGATCATAGCGCTGCCTGCGCCGACGCCATCGACGACGTGCACCTGCCAGAGTGGGCGTTTGTAGTCGAGCGGTGTGCTGGCGATATCGCTCAAGAGAGTGAGCAGCGCCTGCTTGTCACGCGGTTCAGGCAGAGCGACGTGGTGAAAATGATCCTCGATTGCGAAGTGCGGGTCATCTTCCCAGTGTGGCGTCGGATAAGGGAAGCCATGCTCGACGACGCGCTGGCGAAAGCGGCGCAAATGCAGCAAACGATGGGCAAAGACTGTGCGCGCCTGCACGAAATCGAGAGGTTCATGCGTCAACGCCACGCCCGTCACCATTGCCAGGTTAGTTGCGCCATCCATGTGATACCAGGCGGCGTCGACTGGATCCATTGGGTGTAGTCTGGTTGCCATTGGGTTGCCTCCTGCTTGACTTACCTAATCGAGTCTAGCTGCGCATCGATGGCGACCTACTGACCACTAGGTTGGCTGTTTATCTTCCCGGAAACTCCAAAGCTTCCGGGAAGATTGCGAGCGATATCACGCGACAACCTAGAAATCAATAATTGATTGGGGAACTGGTGCGCCATTTGGCTGTTCTTTACGCATACCTTAGCATAGGCGGTAATCTTATGCGCCACATCGTGTGGACAGGATTGCATTTATACAGGAGAACAAGATGACACGCAAGCGAGAATCCGTGAGCAGTGGTACGGTATGGGAGGCGATGGCGGGCTATAGCCGCGCCGTGCGCATTGGCGACCGTATCCTGGTTTCCGGCACCACCGCCACCGGGCCGGATGGTTTGGTGGGCGCTGGCGACCCGGCGGCGCAGGCGCGCTATGCGCTCGACAAGATCGAGGCCGCGATCCGTCAGCTTGGCGGGCGGCTGGAAGATGTCGTGCGCACGCGCGTCTTCGTGAGCAATATCGAGCATTGGGAAGCGGTGGCGCGCGTGCATGGCGAGCGTTTCGGCCATATTCGCCCCGTCAACACCCTGGTGGAGGCGCGGCTGGTTGGACCGGAATATCTGGTTGAGATCGAGGCCGAGGCGGTGATTGGAGCAGGCGAGGAATTGGCGTGATGCGTTTCAGCTTGCGGCTCAATAACGATCTCCCGCTGCGCGAGTATGTGGCGATTGCGCAGGCAGCGGAGGCGGCCGGCTTCGATCAGATTTGGGTCAGCAACGATCTCTTTCTACGCAGCGCGCCGGTCATTCTCCAGGCGATGGCGCAGGCGACCACACGTATCGAGGTCGGCGCGGGCATCCTGAACCCCTACACAATCCATCCGGCCGAGATTGCCATGCTTGCTGCCACGCTGGACGAAGCAACGGGCAATCGCTTCAACCTGGGGTTGGCGGCGGGCGCTGGCGAGTTCTTGAAGTGGGTCGGTATCGACGCGAAGCTGCCGTTGACAGCGATGCGCGAGAGCGTGACAACCATCCGTAGCCTGTTGCAGGGAGAGCGCACCCCGGTGGAAGGTCACTTTTTGCATTGGGGCAACGAAGCCTATTTGCGGTTTACTGCGCCGCGTGTTACGCCGATCTACATCGGCGCCATGGGGCCAAAAATGCTGGCATTGGCAGGCGAATTGGCCGATGGGGTGTTGCCGCTGCTCTTCCCGCCGGAGCATTACTTTGGCGTGCTGCCATACTTGCAGGCTGGGGTGGCGCAGCGTTCGGCAGAGTTGGGTGAGTTGGATCTTGCTGCATGTATCTGGGTGTCGCTGGCCGATGATCCGGCGGCGGCGCGACGCGCCCTGGCTGAGAAAATTGCCTATTACGGCCATGCATTGGGGCCGCTGATCTTTGACCGGCTCGGCGTGACGCAAGCTGACTTTCGCCCTATCGAGCACGCCATGATGGTCGAGCGCGATGTCGGGCGCGCCGTCAGCCTGGTGGATGAGCGCATGTTGCGCATTGGCGTTGTTGGCTGTATAGCAGATGTCATTGCGCGACTTGAGCCGTTGGTTGCGGCCGGCGTGCGCCATCTCAGTTTCGGCCCCCCGCTTGGCCCGGATCGTCTGGCCGCAGTAGGTTTGTTGGGGCGGGTTGTGGATCACTTTCGGTAGATGGGGCGCCAATGGCAAGAAAGAAAAGAAAGGGAGGGCGGCCACTGTTGCCGTCCTCCCGGTAATCGGGGCTATATTGGAGATCGGCGTCGGGGGATACGCCGATCCGCAAAACCTATTTAGGGTGGTATCGGGGGCGTCGAACTCCCAAACAGGGGTGCGGGCGGGAAAATACTGTACTCAGCATAGCAAATGATCGTCAAAGGATCGTCAAATTGTTGTTAAGTGACGTAGCTAGTGGTCAGGTTTTGGGAATAAATTCACTTGTTCAGCGCTATTATCGTCGCTACAATCCCTTAAGTAATCTTGCCAACCAGGAAGCGTATGCGTAATCAATGACGCTGCATCGAGAAATGACGCACGTTTCTGCATCCAGCCAACAGAAATTATCATGTTACATTTGCGATTCTTGGGGACCTTTCATGTAACGTTCGCAGATGGTCGTGCGCTCGCCATTGAGACAGCGAAGAGCAAAGCACTGCTTGCCTACCTTGCCACCGAAAATGATCGGCCACACCTGCGCGAGCAACTGGCAGCCTTGCTTTGGCCGGAATC
>DGFH01000044.1:0-1711 GCA_002391565.1 Anaerolineales bacterium UBA3905 | reverse complement strand
GAGCAATTCACTGCGTTGATCCGCGCTGCGCAGCAGCACCCCCATCAGCAACTTGACATCTGCCCTGAATGTGCTGTCAGTCTGGAAGAAGCTATCGAGTTATATCGCGGCGACTTTTTAACAGGCTTGACGCTGCCCGACGCAGACGATTTCGAGACGTGGCGCCTGGCCCGGCAGGAGTGGTATCGCGCTCAGATGTTGCGCGCGTTGTCGTCACTGGCGAGTTTCTATGAGCGGCGCCGCGACTTTGGCGCCGCTCAACGTTTTCTGCTGCGTTACCTGGAGCTGGAGCCTTGGGACGAAGACGCTCATCGGCGGCTGATCCGAATCTATGCGCTCGACAATCAGCGTACTGCGGCGCTCCAACAATTTGAAGCGGTGCGCCGGATGCTGACGCAACAATTTGATGCGTCGCCCGCGTCGGAGACGATGCAGCTTGTGCAGGAGATTCAACGCGGTGCGTTGGTGACGACGACCACCGACGCCGACAACCCGTACAAAGGCCTGTACGCCTTCTCTTCGGTGGATCGCGCAGATTTCTATGGCCGTGAGGAAACAGTACACTATCTATTGCGGCGGCTGCATGAGACGCCTATGGCATTCCTGGTCGGTTCCTCTGGCAGTGGCAAATCTTCGATCATTCGCGCCGGTCTCATCCCTGCGCTGACGAGCGCCGACCAGGTGGCGAACCGGGGTGGCGTCGACGCTATGGGGTGGTCCATTGTGGAGTTTCGCCCTGGCGCCGACCCATTCCGCGCTCTGGCAGAAACGATCGCCCGGCTGCCCAAAGCCAATCCTGATGTCGGACTGGTGACGCATCGTCTCAGCGAAGAGGGCGCCACGTTGGGCGCGCTCAATCTCCTGCCTGCGCATACACAAACGCTGATCTTTGCCGATCAATTCGAGGAGCTTTACACCCTCTGTACATCGGTCACGACGCGCCGTCTGTTTATCGACCTGTTGCTCAACTCAGTGTTGACGCCAGCGTCTGAGGCGTCGCCGCTCGTCCTGATCATTGCCATGCGCGCCGACTTTTTGGGACAGGCGCTGACCCATCGTCCCCTGGCGGATGCGTTGCAGCGCAGCGGCATCATGCTTGGCCCAATGGCGCGCCAGGAGCTACGACGCGCCATCGAGGAGCCGGCGCGCAACCGCGGCGTGACCTACGAGCCAGGGCTGACGGAGCGCCTGCTCGACGACGTTGGTCAAGAACCGGGCAACCTGCCCTTGCTCCAGTTTGCGCTTGCCGAGTTATGGTCGCGGCGCACCGGCTATGTGGTCACCCACGAAGCCTATGACGCCATCGGCCGCGTCTCTGGCGCCCTGGCCAGCTACGCCGACCGGGTCTATGCTCAATTGACAGGGGAAGAGCAGGCGACCGCGCGGCGGCTCTTCATTCAACTGGTTCAGCCAGGTGAGGAGACTGGCGACACACGGCGTCCGGCATTGCGGTCGGAATTGAGCGAGGCGGCGTGGACGCTGGCGCAAAAGTTGGCTGACCTCCGTCTGGTCGTCACCGGGCATAGTGACGGCGGCGAAAGCGTCGAGCTGGTGCACGAAGCATTGATCCGCAGCTGGGCGCAGTTGCGCGAGTGGATGGATGAGGATCGCGATTTCCGCCGCTGGCAACAACGATTACGCACCTACGTGCAGCAGTGGATCGCCAGCGATCGCGAGGCGGATGCCTTGTTGCTGTCTCTTATACACATCT
>DGFH01000139.1:18954-22437 GCA_002391565.1 Anaerolineales bacterium UBA3905 | reverse complement strand
GTCTTGCGCAGATGCTGGCGGCAGTGCTTGCAGGTGTGTTCGTCGTTTACACCGACTATCTCCAACCGGCGCACGTGGTCTCCGCCCTTGACGCGCTGCCAGGTCTCCTGGTTATCCACCAGCAACACGATGGCATGCGCGCGCCAGTAGACTGCCTCCACGATATCCAGTTCAGGATGGGCAAGTTCCTGCGCCACCTGCGGCGGAATCTGCGCCGCGTCGAGCCGCCAGAATGCGCCCCACAGATGCTCTTCAGCGGCATAGAGTTTGAGCCATTTCACCGTCTCCGGGCTAAGGCCATCGAAGAGCCAGTGCTCCAGAAAGAAAATGCGCCGCGTGACTGCGCTGTGATTCATCGGCGGCTCTGGGCCTGTCCAGTCCGCTTTGCCCAGCGGCGTGCGATTTTCGTATTGACGGCGAATCGTGAGCGCCTCGCTTGTCATCATCTGCGCCAGTGCGTCGTGTACGCCCTGCCTGGCCGCGCGCTTCGCCTCCTCGGTGCGGCGGCGATAGGCTTCCACCAGGGGGCGCCCCTGCGCCGTCACCTGGCGCCTGTCGCCGACTGCCGTCAGCCACCCTAGCTTTTGAAAACGCGCCAGCATCTCAGGATAGGGCTTGGGCAGCACGCGATTCCAGGCGCGCTGCGCGGTGGCGTCGTGCGGCGCGTGCGGCTCGGCAAAGTAGGCCAACAGCTCAATCTGGGCGTATTCTTTTAATTCTTGCGACTGCACCAGCGCCATGCCATCGACCTGGCCGCCAAAGAGATTTTTGAGGAATTGCATCATTTTTCTCAGCAGCTACAACAAAGGCGCCAACCGCGCCAGAATGTCCAACAGCAACGCCGTCAACCGGGGGACGATGACCGCGCCCGCCTCGACCACTTCCTGGTGCGAGGGCTGACCGGTCGCCTCCAGTTGAGCAATGGCAACGTTGGTGATCGTACTCAGCCCCAACACCTCCAGCCCGGCATGATGCGCCACCATCGCCTCAGCGGCTGTGCTCATGCCGACGGCGTCGGCGCCCAGCGCATGCAACATGCGCACCTCGGCAGGTGATTCGAAGTTGGGGCCGGAGAGTTGTAGATAGACGCCGCGGCGCAGCGTCACCCCCACTTCAGCAGCGCTTGTCAGGGACAGCGCTCGCAGGCGCGGGGTGTAGACCCGGTTGGCGGCGGGAAAGCGGGGGCCAAATTCATCCAGATTCGGCCCCCGCAGTGGGTTAACGCCCGCCATGCCGATCAGATTGATATGATCCTCGATCAACATGATGTCGCCCGTGACAAAACCTGGGTTTAGACCGCCCGCCGCGTTGGTGAGGATCAGCACGCTGACGCCAAGCTGCTGCATGACGCGCACCGGCAGCGTCACCTGTTGCATGGAGTACCCTTCATAATAATGAAAGCGCCCTTGCATGACGCAGGCGGTGACGCCAGCAATCTCACCAATCACCAGCCGACCGGCGTGTCCGGCCACCGTGCTGATCGGGAAATGGGGAATCTCGGCGTAGGGGATCACATCGGCGTTGGCAAGCTGTGCGGCAAGACCGCTCAACCCGCTGCCCAGGATCAACCCCACGCGCGGTTGGTGACGGGTGCGGCTGCGCACAAAGGCAGCCGCTTCGGCGTAATCGGCTAAGGTGTATGTTGGATCGCTCATGCCGCCATTGTACCCAGGAGTGATGTTTCATTCAAACGGGAACGGCGTCACCCAACACCTATCACCTGAGGAGGGCTCCGTGTTGGGTGACGCGTGAGGTTTACCGTCCCTGCGCCTCGATCACAGCAATCGTGGTCACATTGACGATGTCGCGCACTTCGGCGCCGGTCGCCAATACATGGATCGGCTTCGCCATGCCAACCAGAATCGGGCCGATGGCTTCAGCGCCGCCCAGTTCACGCAGCAGCTTGTACGATGTATTCGCCGACCCCAGGTCCGGGAAGACGAGCACGTTGGCATCGCTGACGCGGCTGAAGGAGTAGTTGCGCTTCATCAGTTCCGGCGATACGGCGATGTCAGCCTGCATCTCGCCATCGACTTCCAGGTCGGGACGCCGCTGACGCACCAGCTCGGTGGCGCGCTGCACCTTCTCGGAGTCTGGGTGCGGCGTGCTGCCGAAGTTGGAGAAGCTCAACATGGCGATGCGCGGCTTGACGCCGAAGCGTTCGGCCAGATCAGCAGCGTTGAGCGCAATCGCGGCCAACTGCTCGGCAGTGGGGTCGATGATGACCGTGGCGTCGGTGAAGAAGATCATCTTGTCCTGCACCAGCATCATGTAGACGCCGCTGACGTAGCGCCCCTCCTGTGCGCCAACGCACTGCAACGCCGGGCGCAGCACTTCGGGATAGTTGTACGCCAGCCCCGCGATAAAGGCGTCGGCGTCGCCGCACTCGACCATCATCGGGCCGTAATACATTTTCTGACGCATCAACTCGCGGGCGCGCGAAAGCGTCACGCCCTTGCGCTGGCGTTTGGCGTAGAAGCGTTCGGCATATTCCGCCGCCTTGGGGGCATCGATGGGGTCGATGATCTCCGGCGCCCAATCCAGCCCCAGCTCCTTGATCTGGCGGCGCACTTCATCGACGTGACCGAGCAAGATCGGCGTGGCGACGCCGTTCACCTCCACTTCATGGGCGGCGCGGATGACGCGCGGCTCGCGTCCTTCGCCATAGACGACGCGCTTGGGCGCCTTGCGCGCCTTGTGCTCCAACATGTGCATCGTCTGGGCGCCCTTGCCCAGCCGCGCCGAGAGCATGGTGAGATATTCTTCCATGTCGAGCGTGCGCCGCGCCACGCCGGTGTCGATGGCAGCCTTCGCCACCGCTGGCGCCACCCACATCAGCACGCGCGGGTCGAGCGGTTTGGGGATGATGTACTCGCGGCCAAAACGTAGTTCGGTCAGGCCATAGGCGCGGATCACTGCGTCGGGCACATCTTCCTTCGCCAGCGCGGCCAGCGCCCTGGTCGCCGCCATCTTCATCTCCATATTGACCTTGCGGGCGCGCACGTCGAGCGCACCACGGAAGATGAAGGGGAAGCCAAGCACGTTGTTGACCTGGTTGGGGTAGTCGCTGCGTCCGGTGCCAAAGATGACATCACTGCGCGCCGCTTTGACTTCTTCATAGGTGATCTCAGGATCGGGATTCGCCATCGCAAAGATGATCGGGTCGCGCGCCATACTGCGCACCATCTCACGCGTGACGCAATTGGCGACAGAAAGACCGATGAAGACATCGGCGCCCTTGAGCGCATCTTCCAGTGTACGGGCGTCGGTCTCAATGGCATATTTTTCCTTGAATTCGTTCATGCCGGCGGTGCGTCCTTTGTAGATGACGCCCTTGCTGTCACACATGATGAAGTTCTCAAGTCGAGCACCCAAAGCCAGGTACAGGTCTGCCGTTGCAATCGAGGCGGCGCCAGCGCCATTGAGCACAATCTTGACCTCTTCGATGCGCTTGCCGACAAGCTCCAGCGCGTTGAGCAGCCC
>DGFH01000139.1:0-18820 GCA_002391565.1 Anaerolineales bacterium UBA3905 | reverse complement strand
CGTCGGCGCGATCATCTCACCAAACTTGATGATGTCGTCCGGATTCTTGGAGTTGACCTCGATATCAAAGACATCGACATCGGCAAAGCGTTTGAAGAGGACAGCTTTGCCTTCCATCACTGGCTTGGCGGCCAGCGGGCCGCGATCGCCGAGACCGAGGATGGCGGTGCCGTTGGAGATCACGGCGACCAGGTTGCCCTTGGCGGTGTAGTCATACGCCAATTCAGGCTCATCGGCGATGGCGAGCACCGGATAGGCGACGCCGGGCGAATAAGCCAGCGAGAGGTCACGCTGCGTCTCCATCGGTTTGGTGGCGACAATTTTCAACTTTCCGGGTCGGCCATGTGCATGATAGTCGAGAGAATCTTGTTTGAGGTTTGCCATTTTTTTGCTCACTTTCACTACTAGAAAAAAATTGCGTGGTGTGCAAAATACACCACTTCATGGTACGCCTATTGCCGACGGGACGCAATCTGGCGACCCGATGCTATACAAGATTGGGAGAGGGACGAAAGCTGAAGCCGGCTCACGTCGGTGCACAAATCGTACATTTCTACTCAGGATGCGTGCTCTGTTCTCGGCTATGTTAACAGAGTCGGATGGGGCGATGGATTTGCACCCGAGGCCATACATCGATCTACCCTCGGTGTGACCAGCCCCTACGCAATCGTGCTTGACGCTACACTCGTGCAAGAGATGTCGCTGGCGGAGCTGCGCTTTCTGCTGGCTGTAGAATATGGACATGTCCGCCTGGGACATGTGCGCATCCTGACGATGATCGACGCGGTGAGCGGCAGCCTGGGGCGCGTGCCCTTTGTGGGCGGGTTCGTGCGCGTGCTGTTCTCCACCTGGACTTACCTCGCCACCTATTCAGCGGATCGCGCCGGATTGGTCGCGGGCGGTAGCCTGTCCGCCGCCTACAGCGCGTTGGGCAAATTTGCCGTCGGCAGCGCACTGTGGGGCGAGATCAACTACCAGGCGTTGGCGCAGCAGGCGCTGCGCCAACGCGAACGCTTCTTTGACCTCGCCAACCGGCTGACTGCCCCTTTCGACACGCAGCCGATGAGACGTTTTCAGCGGCTGGTCGCCTTTTCCGCCACGCCCACCTTCCGGTCGATCTGTCCGGACGCCGACCTGAGCCTCCCAGTTGCGGAGGCATGGCAGAAGCGCACCGCCAACGACGCGGACAGGTGATCGAGCCATCGGTTTGTTTGCAGAACCCAGTCGGTTGAAATGGATTGCGGATAACGCAGATTGGACGGATTTGCGCTGATCCAATCCGCGATCATCCGCTTCATCCGCGGTCCGTTGAGATCGGAGACAAAATTGACACATGCGCTGGAATCATCGAAGCACAGCCCGGCGAGAAACTACTGCAGCAGACGCTGGCGCGGCGCCAGACCGGGGCGCAACGTCGGGCAATAGAGTTTTGTCTGTAATACGATCGCAGGCATCTGGCTCTGTCACCGGCCCTGAAATTGGGGCGAGTTGCGAGGGGCGAAACGCCGCTGCCAGTTTTCGATTGTTCTGTGTGCCACGCAAGCGCTTGAACGCTGATGCTGAGAACGTCCACAGTCAAGCGCCGCCATTCTACCCCAGGTGAGCGCAGTGACCAAGACAGAGACCACATGGTACTCTCCGCGGAACGCACATTGTTGGCGTACAAGTAGTACATTTCTATTCATGATGCAAGCGCTGCGCTTTGTTATAGTGAAAGTGTTGTTCTGAGGTTGGCTTTGCGCTTGAAGCGGTGCTCACGGCAATCGCGTGGCTCGCCCAGCCGGCTTATGGAGCGTAACAATAGATTCGGTAATCGTAGCTTCCAGCCGGACGCTTCCGGTCAACCACGCCGTCACGCCGGAGGCGATGACCTACGGGTAAGGACGCTCTGTGCGTTAGAGACAGCAACGTCGATTGCCGGATCATGTTCTCAATCCTCATTCGCCGGACTTGACTGACCGGCGCCTGGCAGCAACAAAGCAGCTCGCCTCTACTGGCAAAACATACACTCAAGAAAGGCAATCGTGCGATGTTAAGTATTGCGTTAGGATTAGGCGTCGTCGCCATCATCTTTTGGATCTGGCGCAAGCAGTCGGTGCGCAAGGGGCTGGGCTTCACCTTCCACTGGTGGGCGTTTGGCGATTTCGGCGCTGGCGCGCTGATTGCCGGAATTGCGATGACCCTCGTCTTCCTGGTTGAGTTGGTGACGGGGCTGATCCGGGTCACCGGCGTTTCCCTCGATCTGGCAACATTGGGCGCCAGGGCTGGCTGGTACATCTATGGCGCCTTCTTCGAGGAGTTCATCTTCCGCTCACTGATGTTGAGCGGCATCGTGGCCGTGCTGATGTTGCTGGCGTATGTGCGCATCAAACTGTCGCCAGGACTGATCAAGTGGCTGGCGATCGCTATCAGCGCGGCGGCGTTCGGCTACGCGCACTTCAACAACCCAGGCGCGACGGCGATCACCATGTTCGGCACCGGTCTGGGCGGGCTGATGTACGGCATCGCCTTCCTGGGCGGGCGCAACATCTGGCTGCCGGTGGGTCTGCACTTTGGCTGGAACTTCTTCCAGGGCAACATCTTCGGTTTTCCGGTCAGCGGCACCATCGAGCAGAGCCTGATCCTCCAGGAGACGGTCGGCGTCGATCTGTGGACGGGCGGTGCGTATGGCCCAGAAGCCGGGCTGATCGGCATGACGGCGCGCTTCGTGGTCATCGCCCTGCTGCTCGCCTACCTGCACTGGCGCAGCCAGCGACAAGGGACGATCAAGAGCCTGGATTTCCCCATCAAGATTTACGACAACCCGTCGCGACGGGAACAGGAAACGCTTCAGGCTGCTGGCGGAGCGTAGTGGGGTAGGCAGATATGTGAACCGGCTGGCTTAGCTTCTAGAGTATCGATGCAAATCAATCGTCTGGCAAGACCACACGAAAGGTGTACTCTGGGAGTCTGGGTTCTACGCCAAGGACAGCAACATTGCTATCGAAACAGGATGTTGGCTCATGGCTGGTTTCCAACAACGCAGTCAGAATACTATGCGGCACAACCTCATCGGTCGGCCCCCCACAGCCGCGGAAAACACAACGGGGACAGCTATTCAATGACATGCTGAACCCCAATGCAGCCCCGATAGACAAATCGCGCCTTCCAACAGGCCGATGTACGTGTAGTACAGGCCGTGATCGGCATTGTATCATGAGATCAGACGATATGCAGACTGGCAAGCTTTGCGAATGGATGAGTGAGACCGTCAAGGAAATGTGCCCTAACGGCGCGTTCAGAGGCGACGCGCCAGCCAGGGCGTGAACGTTACTTCTGCCCGGCGAGGAAGCCCTCAACCTACGCTGCACGCGCCGCCATGAAGTCGATCAGCGCCTATTTCACGGCGCCCTACTGCCTATTGCTGCATCCCCAAGTATTGACGGAACCAAAGGATCTGCTCCTGCGCGCCGTAGAGTTCGTAGGGCACCGACAACGTGGCTTCGGTGCTGACAAAGTTGTGCTCAGCGTCCTGAAAGATCAGCATCTTTGCTGGCACGCCGTTGTTGATCACCTGAAGCATGAAGTTTCGCATCAGATCGACCGGCAGAAAGTCCTTGGTGCCGTGAAACGCCAGCAGAGGTGTGCGCACGTTCTGCGCCTGGTAGATCGGTGAGTCACGGCGATACTCGTCAAGTATCTCCCACGGCGTTTGGCCAAACAACCAGGGCGCCAGAATGCCATCGCCCGTGTTCCACTCCACAATCAGATCCGTCAGCGTACACATCGCGTGGCCTGCGTCATAGGTCTCCGGGTGAACTGTGAGGCTTTGGATGACGAAGTAGCCGCCGTACGAACAGCCGCTGATACCGACCTTGCTGGCCCACCCGCGCTCCCGCAACTGCTCGGCAATCTCGGCCTGCGCGTTGATGTCCACTTGGCCGAAGTTGTTGCCGTCCGCCAGCCCGTTGAATGCTTCCGGCCCGACACCGTAGCGCCCGTGCAGTGGCACAACCAACACCCCAAAGCCGAAGTTCGGCAGCAAAGCCTGGGGGCTTTCGACAGTGGCCAGCCAACTGTTCGACATTACTGAGGTCGGGCCGCCGGCCTGCCAGACGATGATCGGCACGTTTTGCGGCGGGAACGGAGTGTCTGCCGGCAGGATTAGCACGCCGTCCCATGTCGAGCCGTCGCTCAGCCTGAAGGAAACCGGGTGCTGCAGTATCTGGCTGACCGTGCGCGCCTTCTCGTTGAAGTTCGTGAGACGCGTGTCGCCCGTTCCGTTCAGGCCGATGCGGTGGAATTCGGGCGGGTCGGTGTAGGAACTGAAAACGAAGATGATCTCGCGCGAGCGGTTAGTTGGCGCAACCTGGAAGAACACGCCAGCGCGGTCAGCAATGTTGCGGAACTCGTGCGTGCGTAGGTTGTAGTAGTAGGGGTGCCCGTTGTTGCCGATGCGCGTCTCGATCACTACCTCGTCTGGCGACACAAAGCTGCCGCGCAACTGCGATGAATCAACCTCAGGACGATCGATGCGATCGACCTCAACCAACTGGTCATCATAAAATCGCAGGCTGCCGCCGGAGTGGAACTGAGGATAGTACTGCGGGTAGCAGCGACCTGCCGCCTGGCCAGGCTTCAGCGCCTTGACCATCAGGATCTGACCGTCGGGGCTCCAGCTCGCAGCGTCGTAGAACATGCCATCACCATCAGCCGCGCGCAGCGTGCTGACTTCACCACTAGGAAAGTCGAGAATTGTGACCATGTTCTGCTGGAAATATGGGTTCTCCTCAGGCGGCAGCGCGCCGGTCACATCCTGGTAGGTGATTTCCGTCAGTCTTGGGCCGCCCGTCGTGTGCAGTACGCGGTTCCATTCCATCCACATACTGGTGACACTGAACTTGTTGCCGTCCAGACTAAAGGAGACGTCGAGCACCTTCGGGTTGGCGCCAAGCTGCATGACGTCGCGTCTCTCGCCGGTCTCCACATCCACCACGCGCAGCTTTGTGCCCTCGCTGAAGAGGTAGGTGCTGTTCGGCGGGAGTGTGCCATATCTTCCAGCCAGAGTGCTGCCAAGACCGGGTGCGGACAACTGGAGGGCTGGCGACGGTTTTGCCTCTGAAGTGTCGATCAACAGCACCTTGCGCAGATTCGGCGCAATCATCACAACCATTTCTGTGCTTGAGCCTAACGCTGCAATGGCTGCCAACTGCGGTTCACCGTAGCTCACCTTGCCGGAGCGCCGGTCAATGCTGGCGCCCAGGATTGTGTTCGCCTTGCTGGTCGGGTCGGAGGTCAGGAAGCCAAGCGTGTTGTCGTCGATCCACACGTAGTTGGTCAACGGGGTCAGCCGTTCGATTTGGACCGGCGTGACGCCTCCGTCTTGCAGGTTCACAAAGTAAACTTTGTTGCCGTCTGTGCTCGCCAGCACTGCCTGATCGCCTGGGCTTACCGGGCTGAGGATCTTGTATGCAGGCCCCACCGGCACGCTCTGCAGCGTGGCAATCGTCTTGACTTCCTGCTCGCTCAGCAAGCTGGGCAGTCCTCCACTCCGACCATCTACGGCAAAGATGTTGTTGCCCAGGTCGGTGATCGTGTTGGTTACGGGCAGGGTGGAGGAAACGGGTTCAGTGGTCGTGACGGCTGTGGTGGTCGTGACGGCTGTGGTGGCAGTGCCGGTCACAATGGCAGTTGCAGTTGCTGCAGGACTGAGTGCCAGGGCTGCCAGCACTGCAAGCAGTGCCGGGCAGCCAAGGCGAACCATCATGTTGGATATCTGCTTCATCGTATTACCCTTGTTGAGGTTTGGCCGGCTCACGCGTCGGCAACAGTTGAACGAATACTGGATGTATAGAAGACTTTCAATCAGGTTTTGCATGTGCTAGTCAGACCTCAGGGCTTGGCTACCCGTTGCACAATGATCTCGACGTCATCGGCTGGCGCACCCTGCGTAATGACGGGGTAGCGCTGTGTGCTGGTCCAGGTCAGTTGACCGCCTTCCTTGATCATAGCCCGGACGACCCAGATGTCGCGCGGGGAAATCTGCGCAGGGTCATAGGTCAGCGTAAAGGCCAGTGGAACCTGCGCGCCCTGAGCCTCGATAGTCTGCGCAGCAATGATCGTAGCCGGTGCGTCGGCGCGGGACACTTCCTCCAGCGTGACCTCGACAACGGCATCATCAGCCAGGGCGATGCGCTCTTGGTAGGTGACCGTGCCATTCAGAACGCCGCTGAGACCCGCTGGCTGCCCGGCGAGGAACGCCTCAACCTCCACCGCTCTCGCCTTCACAAAATCGACCAGTGCCTGCACTGCGGCGTCATACTCTTGCTGGCTCATGTCCTGCGTCGCCACCGGCGCCAGCAGTTCGGCGTGGGCGCGGATCTTCGCGATCACGGCATCCGGCGCCAGCACGGTGGCGGCGTTTTCCGCCAACAGATCGACATAGCGCTGCCGGTAGACCGGGTCGTCCAGCAGGAAGCGAATGAGCGGCCAGGCGTCGGTAATGTCGGCTTTGTCGAGCGAGAGGAGGGGCCGCATCATTTCGAGAAACGTCATGTTGTGATCCCACGAGAACCAGGTCAGTTTGCCGGTGGCCGGGTCGTTGTAGAGATAGAAGTTGTGATAGGCAGCACCATAGGTGTCGGTATGACCGACGACGGCGGCGATGCCAAGCCACTCCAGGAAGCCGTCCACATCGAAGATCGCCTCCAGGTCGGCGCGCCAGGCGGCGGGATCGGTGATGCGCGTCTCAGCATGAAGAACGTCATAAAGCGTCCGGATGTCGCTCCAATCTGCCGCCTTCTCGTTGTTCTTCTTTTGGAAGGAGTCCTCGAGCAGATGCGCATCCTGCACCGCCAGCGATGCGCCCCAGCCTTCGCCTTCGTAGATGTTGCCGTCGTCGCTGCCGAAGTGGCTGGGGACGCCGGTGTCGTCGACCACCTCGATCAGGGTGTAGAGGCCGAGGCGCACCGGGCCTTCGCCGTAGTCGAGCACGATCGCATACGGCGCAGTGCGCAGCGAAGGCAGTCCCGCCGCGTCAAGCAGTTCGTAGACCAGCGTATCGCGCATGGCGGCGGGATCTTCATAGTTGTTGGCAAGCGAGAGCTGCTTGAAGCCAAAGAAACGCTGATTCTTGATCTCCGGGAAGTCGTCCTCGAACTGGTCGAAGTCAAACTTGAAGGGCAGGCGCATCTCGCCCAGCAACCACGGCATACTCAGCGACGTGGCGCCCTTGTAGCGCACGCCGACATGCGTCCATTCCTGCCCCTGGAAGGTGATGGTGGCCGGAACCCACATGGGCGAGCGGGCGAAGACCATCTGTTCTTTGGGGGCGGGAGCGGCGTCGGTTGTCGTCTCCGTGTCGGTCGCCGTGGCAGGAGGTGCGGCGGCGGCGCGTTCGGCAGCCCCTGCCGCAAAGAGTTCCAGCAGCAGCTTGTCCCGTTCTTCTTTCGTCAGATCGGGGCCGGCGGCGAGCATACCCTGGCGAATCGGAAGTTGCAGCGCGTAGATGTCCTCCAGATCCGCCTGCATCGCTGCCCAGTCATCGGGCGCAATCGTGATCGTGAGCGTGTTGACAGCGTCGATGGGAAAGACGACATCGTAGTTCGGGTCGACGTCGTTGCTGTGCGTCGCTTCTGTCCAGCCGGCCGGGCGTGCGTTGTCGTCGGCGGCTGGCGCCGCGGCTTCGGGTGTTGTTGCTGCGATGGGAAGTGCGTCCGGAGCGCGCTGCACATCGGCGCTCAGCAAAGCGCAGCCCGCCAGCAGGGTAGCCGCCGTCGTCAGCGCAGCCAGATTCAGGGCGATGGTAGAAGTTCGTAAGAGTGCATCGAGCATGGTTGTCTCCTGATTTCACATTGTTCAGCCAGGTATCTTTCTTATACCTGGGGGACGCGCATTTACCACCGGCCGGCGCTTTCATCGCTGGCGGGTGGCAAATGTGCAATATCGGCACGATACCAAAGAACGATGGTGCTGTCTTGAGCAGAAAAATACTAGTTTTGCATCGGCGATGTGCATACCTTGCGTGTTGGGCGAAGTCGCATTGTCGGTCATCGCTTCCGGTGTGACAGCCACACTCACGGTGCGAAGAGCGCATTGACGCGTGCATTGGCAGCGGGTAGCGCCGTTGCCGGGTCAGCCTCGCCGCGCAAGATGGCGACGATGACCGGCTGCATGATTGCGCCGATCTCGGCTGCGTGTTCCGTCACTGGGAAAAGGAAGATGCCTTCCGGCGTCAGTGCCTGTTCAGTGAAGGCGCTGATGTCGATGCCCCGCGCGGTGTAGTGTGCGATCATCTGGTTGACGCCCGACAGCAGCGCCGGGAAAGTCACGGCAGCCTTGCCAACGGTCAACTGGCACTCGACCGAGCCGAGATAGCGCACCCACTGCCAGGCAGCTTCGACGTGCGGCGTGCCTGACCAGATCGAGTCGGCCAGACCGTTGAACATGCTTTTGCGCCCCAGCGGGCCCACGGGCAGGCGCGCAAAGCCCACCTCGAACGGCGCATCGTTGACGTACTGGCTGATTGTCCACGACCCATCGGCGATCATCGCAGCCTGACCGTCAAGAAAGAGCTGGCGCCCGTTCTGTTCAGCGACCTGATCAAAGGGCGAGTGATAGCCCAGTTCGTTGATCAGGCGCTGGTACCATTGCATCGTCGCGATCAGCTCGGGTGCGTCGTAATGATAACGCGTGGCGTAGAGATAATCGGTGAAGCGAAAGCCGTTGCTGGCAGCGAGCCAGCTCCATTGCTGCTGTCCGTACGCGCCGCCGCCATCCGTCTCCGCCATCGTCAAGCCGTAGTGACGTACATTCTGCGCATCAAAGGTGGGGCTGAGCGCGTTGTTACCTGCGCTGTCGATGGTCAGCCGCGCCAGCATCTGCTGGAAGGAGCCGCCATCGACCGGGTTCCAGTCGAGCTGGTTCAATTCAGCCTCGCTGACGCCGGCCTGCGCTGTCAACTGTTTGTTGTAGACCAGCGCAACGGTGTCCCAATCTTTGGGCAAGCCATAGCGCACGCCAGAACGCACCCACAGCCGCGGCAGCCGCCCGATGTAGATCGTGTCGTCAACGTTGTCGCGCTCGACCAGCGGTTGCAGATCGAGCAGATGACCAGCGGCGGCCAGATCAGGCAGGCGCGTCGTGTGGTTGACAAAGACATCCGGGGCGTCGCCTGACGCCAGGTCGGCGAATAGCTTGTCCCAATACGCTGGCCACGCGGTCCGCTCGATCACGATCGTGATATGGGGATATCGCGCCATGAACTGCGCAGCGCAGGCAGCATACGCCGGCTCCTGTGCTGCATCCCACAGCGCATAGCGCAACGTGACGGCAACTGGCGGCGTAGGCGAAGGCGTCGGCGGTTGCCGTGGCGGTGGCAGCGCGGTCGGCGTCGGCGCACGCAGCGGCACTGGCAGGTCGGTTGCAACACAGCCGCCAAGCAGGGCGCTGAAGAGAAGCAGCAACGCCCAAACCAGAGAATACCGACGATGGGTTTGGCGGTGGCGTACACGCCGAGCATGAAAGCGCGTGTTCATCCCCACTATCCTTTGGTGGCGTCAGCGGCGGGCACAGCCTGGTTTCCCAGGTGCGGCAGGCCCGATCGAATATGTACGTCTTGCTGCGGGAAGGGAATCTCGACGCCGGCCGCCTTGAGCGCGTCCCAGATGCGCATCCGCAGTTCAGCGGCAACCTTGCCCTTGATCTTGGCGTCGTCCACCCATGCCAGCACGACAAAATCCACGCTGGACGCGCCGAAGTCGACCAGCGGCGCCGCTGGCGGCGGCTCCTTCACGACATCGGGATGCGCCAGCGCCGTTTCGATCAACAGTTTCTGGACTGCGTGGGGGTCGGCATTGTAGCTGACCCCCACCGGCACGCGCGTGCGCACGCGCCGGCTGTTGCGCGTATAGGTGGTGACCGTCGAGCTGAGCCAATCCTGGTTGGGGACAATGTACTCGACGTTGTCGAAGGTGCGCACCACGGTCGAGCGAATGCTGAGCTTGTCGACCTCGCCCTCGGCGCCCGCCACCTCCACCCAGTCGCCCGGACGCACCGACCCTTCGAAGAGGACAATGATGCCGCCCAGGAAATTTTTCAGCACATCCTGCAGCGCAAAGCCGATGCCGATGGAAAGACCGCCGGTGATGGCGGCAACGGTGGTGGGGTTGAACTGAAGGATATTAAAGATGGCGAAAAGTCCAAGTCCGATCAGACCGTACTGCACCAGCGTCAGCGCAGCGTTCAGAGAGCCGGTATTGGCGCCGGTGCGCCAGCCATAATAGCTTTTGATCAGATCCTTGATCAGGCTGATCGCCATGATCCAGAAATAGAAGCCGACGGTGGCGGCAAAGAGCGCACCGAGCGAGAGCCAACCTTCCTCCAGGTGTAGAACAGTGGCGTCGGCAATCGTTGTGATGTCGGTGATGGTGTTCACCACGAGCAGAACAACGAATACGCCAAAGAGCGGGCCAAAGAAGCGCTGATGGTAATACTGGACGCGGGCAGGGTTGCCCACGGCATACGCCAGCCCCATCAGCAGCCGGAATACAAGATAAGCGGCAAAGAGCGTCACCAAGCCACCAAGCAGCCCGCTGTACCAGCCCTGCACAACAAAGTAGACGTATGCGCCGTAAAGAAAGAGCGTCGCCAGCGCGGGATAGACGATCTGGATGAGCATAGAGAGCAGATGGTGGGTTGCACCGAGCCGCCTTGCGACAGCCTCGTCAAGCGCGGCCTCGTCAAAAAGAAGAACGCTGCCAACGCTCTGGTTCTCATCGTCGCCGGCGGCGCGCTGCCTGGCTTCCTCGGCGGCGATGATCTGGCGACGGATGCGTTCGCGGCGTTGCGTCTGTGCGCTGTGCAGCGCCCGTACAATGACGCGCGCCAGCAGCCACGCCGCCAACACCGCAGCCCCCGCCGCCAGCAACTGCATCTGCACGGCAGGACGGCCCAGCAGCTTGAGCAGGCTCAGCCAAAAATCCGTCACAATCTGGAATACGGTCGGTGCAGAGTTCACTGCCTGTCTCCTCTGGTTCGCCTACGGGTCCGCAGTAGCGGCCTCGACGGCCTCCACAAAAAGCGGCACGGCGATGGTCGGGTCCGCACCTTCGATGAGCACGTCATGATAGAGTTGATCGCCAAGTTTCTCCAGGATCGCATGATTGCTGTTCTCAACGACATTCGCTGCACTTTTCGCCTGTTCACGGAAGCTGTCGAGATTGGGGTGTCCAGTCAGGTCAATTGTCACGCTGGCGGTGACATGGCTTTCCGTTGAAAGCAAACGTTCCTGGTTTTCAGGCAGATTGATGAAGTAGCTGAATGCTAATGCCAGATCGACATCCAGGCTGCTGGCGTTGGCGTTGATCATGCTGCCCCGCACCTGCAACATTGGGCTGCCTGGTCCGACCGGCCCGTTCGGCAACGGCGCAACACCGAAGTTTTCAGAACCAATCGACTCGCGCAGACGCGGCAGCGACCACGGCCCGCTTACCAGGTAGGCGGCTTCCTCGAAGGCGAAGGCGTCTTCCGCTGCGCCAAAATCGAAGGTCAGTTCCATGCCAGGCACAGGGTCGACACGCTGCAGCGCCTGAAGCCAGGCGACAAGCCCCGCTGTCTCTAAGACCTTGCCGCTGTAGCTGTCGAACGCAAAGCCGCCAAAAGGATTCATGCCCCAGTAGGCCCAGAAGAAACCAACCGGCAACACTGCACGCCGGGTCGCGCTGACACTCTGCGCCAGTTGCTGAACGTCAATCGGCGGTTCGTTGACTGCGGCGCGGTTATAGAAGAGCGCCAGCACGACGATCGATTCGGGGACGCCGTACAATCGACCTCGATAGCGCATGGCTTCAACCGTATTCGGCACAAACTGCTGAAGAAAGCGCGGGCTGACCCGCTCGGTCAGGTCAAGTAGCAGTCCCTCGTCTGCCAGCGGCGCCAGCCAGCGGCTCGATTCAAAGAGGAGATCAGGGCCACCTCCCTGGCGCGCTTCTTCCGCAAACAGCCCAGCGATCTCATTGTCATCTTTCTGCACGACTTCAATCGCGCTGCCCGGGCAGATCTCCTCGAATTGGCGCGCCAGAACCGAGAAAACTTGCGCCTCACCGATCGAAAGTGTGTGCCAGATGGTGATGGCGCCCGGCTGGACAGGGCACAGGTCAGCGGGGTCTGTCACGCGCGGCTGCATGGCATATTGGCTGCTAAACGCAGCCAGCCCCTGCGCAACCATCTGCGCCGGGGTCAGAATGCCCTGGCTGACCTGGCGATAGCTGTCGAAGAAGCCCAGCGCACCGGCGTTCAAGTCCTTCCACAAGGATTGATTGGCAAAAAGCACCGGCTCTGCAGTGCGCGTCTGACGGGCGACGGTCAGCGTGTCCGCTGGCAGGCTGGGCGTCAGCCGCACCTGGCTGTTGACGGGCGCTCGACCAAGGCGCTGGGTTGCCATAAAGAGTTGATTCTGGGCGCCGCTCAAGAAACTTGCCAGGTCGAGTGCCAGGGTAAACTCGCGGTCGCTGGTCACTCTGCTGAACGCAAAGGCATCGGTGCGCAGGAAGGGGCGCGCAATGCCACCGTTTGGGCCAGATGGCAGCAAGGCGACGCCGACCTTTTCTGGCCCCATCGCCGCCAGCAGATCAGGAATGAGCGCAGAATCGGCCACGAAATAGGCGACCTGACCGTCGATAAAGGCTTGCTGCAGCGCCTCCCGATCCGTGTCGAGCCGAAAACCGGGGAGGACGCGCGCGGTCGCCAGAAAATCGAGCCAGTTTGTGAAGCCGCCCAAGCCAAACAGAAGCCTGCCCCGGCTGTCGACGATCCCGCCATCATAGGCGCCAACGCCCCAATAGGAATCGACAAAATGCGCGCTCTGGGCAAAGGTCTTGCCCGCAGCAACGTGCTGCATCAGTTCGGCAATGGTTGTTGGCGGCGTTTGCACCAGTTCTCGATTGTAGTAAAGCACTTCGGTGTGCGCCGCAAAGGGGATGGCGAAGATTTCTGCGTCGGTTGCAACCATGCGTGTGGCGCTGGCAAGGTAGGCGGAGAGATCGAGCGGCGTCAGGTCGCGGAGCAGGTTGCGCTGCGCCAGTTCGTGGACAACGCCCGCATCGACCAGCAGCAGATCTGGACCAAGCCCACCCTTGCTGCTCTCCTCGAAGCGATTGACCACATCCGCGGCCTCGATGCCGATGCTGATGACCTCGACGTCTGGGTTGATCTCCTGATAGAGTGCGAGCATCGTATTGAGCGTGTTGGTCGCTTCGCCGCGCCACGTGTGCCAGAGCAGGACGCGACCTGCGCGCCCCGCGTTGGGCGTCTCGCGGGCAGGCATTCCGGCATCGCAGGCTGTGCTCAGCAGCAATGCCGCAACCATCCCTATGAGAAGGATGAGTCGTTGTTGCAAGGGATGCACCTCAGCTTTGAGCTTCCCGGAAGCGCCAACACTTCCGGGAAGCCTGTCCGACGAGTTTACCGGGGCTGAATCCCCGACACTTCCACGGTGACGGTCGCACCGTTTCTGCCCGCGCTGTTGTACGCTTCCAGCCGGTACTCGTAGAGGCCGCGGTCGCCGGGGCAGTCGCTCTGTTCGCCGTTGCCCGACCCGCCGCCGATGCCGCTGCCGTTGCGGATCAGGTCGACGCCGTCGGCGTCATCGGTGCGCCACTCCAGCCGCACGCACTCGCCCATGTGGATGCGGTTCTTGTCGATGGTGAAGCGTTCGATGCGCGGCTCGCGCTGCTGCGGCGGGGGCGGCGGCGCGTTGCGCACTTCGATGGTCACCTGGCGCGAATCCTCACCGCCGTCATACTTGACGACGCGCAGCGTGAAGGTCTGCGTGCCGCCAGGGCAGACGTCGCGCGCGCTGACGCCGGGCACGCCTTCATTGTCGAGGTAGACTTCGCGCACGTTGCGCACGTCCCAACGCAGCGTCGTACACTGGCCGCCGTCGATGCTGTAGTTGTCTGCCCAGAAGTTGATGCTGTAGTCCGGGTTGCCGCTGACGTTGATCGTGATCGGGAATTCCTGCGTGGCGCCATCCTGCCGGGTGACGCGCAGGACGTAGGTCGTTGTGCTGCCTGGACAGATGGTGCGCGCATCATGGCCGCCGCCCCCCTGGGTGTTGCCGCCTTCGACAAAGTAGACCGCGGCGACGTTGTCCACATCCCAGCGGATCGTGGTGCACTGTCCGGCGTTGATCCAGTCGGCGTCGGCGCGCAGGTTGGGATTGACGTCAGCCGGCGGCGGGGGCGGCGGCGGGTTGGGGTCGGGCACCTGAATGCCCACCCACGTCACTTCGCCGAAGTACTGGTACGCGCTGTTGCGCATCTGCCAAAAGCCCTGGAAGGTTCCATACGTCTGCGGCGCCTGCAGTTGGGCGTAGATGTCGACGCTTTCGCCGGGCTGAACGGCGCGCCCGACCGGCACGGCGCTGCCGCCCATTGCCGCTTCGATGCGGTTGCCGTTGACGTGAGTGAGGGCGAAGTCCGGTTCCCAGGCGCAGGTGCCGGAGTTTTGCAGCCGCCAGCCTTTGGAGAAGGGCTGCCCCGGCGCCATGATCGGCGGCGCAGTCATGTTCGCGTCGTCGAGGTTGAGGTCGGCGACGTAGGTCATGCTATGGATGCACGGCGCCGGCGGCGGCTCGGCGACGACAATATTTTCCACTACGGCGGTTTCTTCGTCCGGCGTGATGGTGTTGGCGTTGACGCGCAGATAATCCTTGACGAGCTGTGCAAATGTGCCGTTGCTCTGGACAGTCAGCAGCGCCTGGTTCAGCTCGGCGGTCAGGTCGGAGCCTTTGGGCGCAGCGATGGCAAACTGCTGTTTGTAGAAATTTTCACCGGCCAGGCGCACCGTGTCGCTGTTCTGTTGCAGCGCCAATGCTGCCGTCTGCTGGCCCATCAGCCCGATATCCAACGCCCCGCTGCGCAGATCACGGATGATTGCGCTGGGGGTGGTGTAGGTGACGAGGTCATCTTGGGTGATGTACCCCGGCGTGACCAGTTGCTTTTGCGCCCACGCCTGGAAGGTCGTGCCGCGCTGCACGCCGACTTTGGCGCCGGCCATGTCGGTGGCTGAACGCACCTCACCCTCAAAAGAGGGGCCGGCGAGCGCCGAAGTCTCGCCGAGATAGTAGATGTTGGTGAAGTCCACCACTTCCTGGCGGCCCGGCGTCACCGAGATGGCAGCGATGGCGGCGTCCACCTGTCCGAGGCGTAGCGCGTCGAGCAAGCCGTCGAACGCGTAGTCCTTGAACTCGACTTGTACACCCAGCTCCTTGCCGATTGCCTTTGCCAGCGCAATGTCGAAGCCGTCCAACTCGAACTTGCTGTTGTAGAACTCAAAGGGCGGGTAGTCGGCGGCAGTGCCGATTGTCGCCCTGCTGCAAGGCAAGATGCACACGCAGCGCCTCGACCGTGCGTAGCATCTCCGTGCTGCCATACTGCCGGGCAAGCTGCGCCAGACGATCCAGCGCGGCGTCGATCGCATGGCTGCGTTCGGTTTTTCGCCGCCCGACCAGCAGGATGTAGAAGTACACCTGCACCAGCAGCACGGCCGCGCGGACGGCTTGCAGATCGCCGGCGTTGGCGTTGAAATGGCGCTCTGCCTGTTCGACCTGGTTGCGCAAACACGCCACACAGCCGAGCACGGAGTGCGCAAAGCCCTGGCTCAGCTTGAGACCACTCTCCTGCGCCAGCGCTAGATAGATCTGACCGGTTTGTTCGGCGCGATCCAGCGCCATTGTATAAACATAATGCAGGGTCAGCGCGTTGAGCAGACGTAGCGTCAGGGCGTCGGGGTGCAGCCCGCGTTCCGCCAGGACGTTTTCGAGAAGAAGCTCGGTTTCCGCCAGCCGTCCTTGCCAACGGTAGATGCGCGCCAGGTTGATCAGAGCAAAGCCACGTCCCTGAACATGATCCGCAGGCAGCAACGCAAGCGCCTGTTCAGCGGCGGCTTGCTGTTGCGCCAGCGAGGTGTTGGTGACAAGATAATAGCTGCGCGCTGCGGCGATTTCGCCCTGCACCGTCTGCACCGGCGTCACGCCGGCATGTCCGCCCGACCGCTGCAACAGACGTTCGGCCTGATCGGCGCATTTGCGCATGACCGCCCACTGGCTGCGCAGTTCCGCCAGCCAGCACTGCACCATCAGCAGCGCCGGTCGCTCCGCCACCAGCGCAGGTGGCAGCAAGCCCAACAGAGCTGGAGCAACTGGTTCTGTTCCTGGCGATAGAGCATGCTCAATGTCCGTTCCAGTTGGTCGGCGGCGTGCTCCGGTCGATCGGCGGCCAGATACGCTTGCAGACTCTCCGTGATGTAACCATGCTCGCCATACCAGCCCGCCGCACGCAGGTACAAATGGTTGATCGCCTCGGCGCTGCGTTGCTGGTGCAGTTGTTGCCGCAGACACGCCTGGAATTGCGGATGATAGCGATACCAGCCATCGTGCTCAGCGGTCTCGGTGATAAAGAGGTTATCGTGCACAAGTTGACGGAGCAGGGCGGCGCTCTCCTGGCTGCTGTCCTGGCTGCGCACAGCGTCGCAGAGCGCAGGGGTGAGCGTTGACAGGATCGACGTCTCGAGCAGAAAGTCGAGCGTGGACGCAGGCAGCTTTGACAACACCTCTTGAATCAGGAAGTCGAACAGGAATTGCTGACTGCGCCGTTCGCGGTCAAACAGGGGGCGGGCGTCTCCGTCATCGCTGCGAGCGGCGAGCAGACGCAGCCCGACAACCCAGCCTTCGGTCTGCGCCTGGAAGCACTCGACCGTCGCCGCATCGATGGACTGCCCAGCGAGCGTCTCCAGGAGCTGGCTGGTCTCGTCCTGGCTGAAGGCAAGTTGTGTTGCGTCCAGTTCGGTCACCTCACCCGCCGCACGCAACCGGGCAAGCGCCAGCGGCGGCAGAGCGCGCGCCGTGATCACCAGGTGCAACAGGGGCGGGCGCCGACGCAGCACCGATGCGATAAATTGATGGATTGCGCTGGCATGGATGTGGTGGTAATCATCGAGCAGCAGCGTGAGGCGCTGCGGCAGCCGGGCAAGGTCAGCCAGGAACATCTCCGCCAGATCGCCCGGCGCAGGCAGGTCAACGCCGTGCAAGCCGGCGGCAAGATTCGGGCACGCGCCCGGCAGCGTGCGCTCGATCGCGGCGACCACATAGGTAACGAAGGTGAAGAGATGGTCGTCGCCTTCGTCGATCGAGCACCAGGCGACGGGTGCATCCGCCTGCACCAGCGCTTGGAGCCAACTGACGACCGCCGTGGTCTTGCCATAGCCCGCCGGCGCACAGAGGAGCGTCACCGCCCGCGCCCGCGACGCTTCGAGGCGGGCAATCACGTCCGGCCGCGCCACTACATCTCTGGCAAGTCGCGGCATGGATAGCCTGGCGTCGATGATCATGCGTGCGGCAACTGACGTAGCAACTGACACTGCCATAGTAGTACGAATTGTACCACTTCTGTAACTTCCAAGCCATGAACACGATGTTTGGGTGTACTTCACATTTGGGGCGAATGGTGGCGCCGCACCGGTGAATCATGAAGATTTACAAAATAATCCGGCGCTCAGCGTAGTCGCAATCAGCGTGACGTAGCGGTCTCACGTAGGTCATCGCCTCCGGCGTGACAGCGTAGCTCACCGGATGCGTCCGGCTGGAAGCCGAACCTACGATGACCGAATCTATTTGTTAAACTTTATCAATCGAAGGCGGCGCGCCCCGAACCTGCATTACACACGATGTCTGCGTCGTCTTTCCCGGTTTGACTTCCTGCTCATTACCGCGGTTCAAACCAAAAAGTGCGAAGAGAGTGAGATACTGTCGAAGCCATCACACCAGCCCGAAATAGCGCTCGAAGAATGCAGCCAGCTTGTCCAGCACACTTTGCTTTTTGACGCCATGATGGTTGTCTTTGGAGAACCTGGAGACCGGCGGCATGATCTTCGTGATGGCGGTGCCGGTGGTGGGGATGGCGCCATCGCGGAAGGCGTTGTCCACAAATGCCTTCGTCTCTTCCGGCTTCAGCCCCTCGTCGGCGATGATCTGGTCGAGTTCCGCCGCCTTTCGGGCGGTGACAAACGCCAGCCACTGCGCATCGACCTTGCCCTTCGTCGAGACGGAATCCACGAACTGTTCAATGAGGTCTTTTTTGTTGCGCAGCGATGGACTGGCGCCGACTGCGCGCTCGATGGTGGCGCGGATCTCCTTGTCTTCCCCGCTGCCTTTTGCCTGGAGATAGCGCTCCACCAGCATCAGGATGTAATCGACATTGATCTCGACCTGCTTGATCAGCTCGATCTCGAAGACCACATCGTCGTTGATGCGCTCCTTTTCCGCATCGGCGGCGCGGCGGAAGTCGGCGTACAGGTTCAGGTAGAGGCTCTGGTAATCCTGGAAATCGCGCTGGCTGAGAATCTCGTTGCCTGCAAAATCGTCGAACGCAGTGAGAATGTTCCTCAGCCGCAGGATCGCGCCCAGGAGTTGGATGAACGTCTTCTGCGCTGCCTCGCCCAGGATCGCCTCGCCCAGGGGGAAGCGCTGCACCAATTCGGCGATGCGCTGCTGGTACTCTGCGTAATAGTCGCCGTAGGGCTTGAGCAGCACGATGCCCCTGGCATCCTTGTTGCCGAAGAGCGCCAGCGCGTCGTTAGTCTCCTGCTCCAGATTGCGGAAGGCGACGATGTTGCCGTAGCTCTTGACTGAATTGAGGATGCGGTTGGTGCGCGAAAAAGCCTGGATCAGCCCGTGAGCGCGCAGGTTCTTGTCCACCCACAGCGTGTTGAGCGTGGTGGCATTGAAGCCGGTCAGGAACATGTTGACCACGATGACCAGGTCCAGTTCGCGCTGGTTCGGCCG
>DGFH01000303.1:21415-47918 GCA_002391565.1 Anaerolineales bacterium UBA3905 | reverse complement strand
CAGGTCGCACCTGTTACTGATTTCTAGGTTGACATTTTATGAGCGTAGTGTTGCGTATTACGTGTTGCGTGAGGGGTTCCGACACGTAGCAAGTAACACGTAACACTGAAAATATGAAAACTCTGCCTAGCAATCAGTAAAGTATGTCTTTCGCGAGGAACTGCGCCAGCGTCTGCCGGAGATCATGCAGTTGATTTATCAGGTCGCTGCGGCGCAGCGCGGGTTGGACGCCCTGGAAACTCTGCTGCGTTATCTGTCGATGGCGTCGGACTGGGTCAGCGGCGCCGACTTACGTGCAGCGGTGGAGGAAGTATTCCTTGATGCAGGAGATGAAGAGATGACAGCACGGGCTGAACGTTGGGCAGAGAAATGGATTGAGGACGGCATCAAAAAGGGTCGTCAGGAAGGGCTGCAGGACGGGTTGCAGCAAGGTCTACAGCAAGGTCGGCGCGAAGGCGAGCGCGCCGGGCTGCTGGCAGCCATCGAGTTGGGACTGGAACTGAAATTCGGCGATGCCGGCTTACGGCTCTATCCAGAAATCGCCGCTATCGAAGACACGGCTCGACTCAAGACGATTCTGGATAAGGTGAAGAGCGCCGCCGCCGCCGAAGAGGTGCAACGCTTTTACCGTGAATGGTGAATCTGCAAACCCGCCTGGGATAATCACCACTCGCGTGTAGGCCTCCATTGACCATTCTCCAACGCTGACATCGAGGCGATCAAGTCGCCGCGCGGCGCTGCTCGCTTTTGCGGGCCGTGTCCACGTTGTGCTGCCCGACGGCGAATTCGCAGTCGAACGTGCGAAGCCCCTTTCACCAGCCTGCCTACGGTTTTGATCATGTCTTTCGCGCATCCCGGTCTACCGCCGATCGTCATCGAGGCCAAGACCAGCTATGACGGTCGGCTACCTGAAGCGCGCCATTTGCTCCATTTGATCTTTCGGTTTTGCGAGCGCTTTGAATCAAAGATTGTGAATGATCATCTGAATTGATTGCTAAAATCCGTAGTTTATTTTGGGATTTCTGTAAAAAGATAAATTATATTGACAGATAAGCCGATTTGTCCTACTATTATTCGGTAAATGGCGTGCGGTCGCCGGGCGATCACGTCACGGAGTCTTATCTCAGCGGGAACTCTGCGCCTCCAGCATGGTGGGAGCACAACGCCACTTCTCGCTATGGTCATAGCGCCAGGAAGTGTGCAAGGTTGCCTGGGGAGTTGGTCGATTTGGAAGTCACCCTGAAGCGAAAGTAGACCGGTGTGCCGCAGTTGACGCTGACCGATCTGGATACAACTGACTACGCTATCCTGCATACGCTGCAACAGGAAGGCAGCATCGCCAACGCCGAGCTGGCGCGGCGGCTCAGCCTGTCGCCGCCAGCTGTTCACGCGCGGGTGAAGCGACTGGAAGAGCAGGGTTTCATCCGCGGCTATGTGGCGCTGCTCGACCGCGAGCGGCTGGGCTTCGACATGCTCTGCTTCATCCAGATTTCGCTGCAACTGCATCAGCTCGAGCAGGTGATGCACTTCCGCACTGTGGTGCAGCAGATACCCGAAGTGCTGGAGTGCCACCACGTCACCGGCGAGTACGACTATCTGCTCAAGGTGACGGTGCGCAACCGGCAGGAACTGGAGCGGCTGGTCATGGAAAAGCTGACGCCGATTCCTGGCGTGGCGCGCATCCACACCAGCCTGGTCTTTTCGGAAATCAAGGCATCGACGGCGTTGCCGTTGAGTCAGCGATGAGGCGCGACCCATAACCAGACCCAATTTACTGAGGAGCAACCGATGGAGACAATTGTTCAATCCCCTGGCGTGCAGGCGTACATGGCGCGCGGCGCGCAGATGATGGAGGCGGCGGCGCGGCAGCGAGCCGTGATGCGCGGCAAACGCTTCGACACGATCGCCGTACACGGCCTGTACACGATGGAAGCCGCGCTGGCGAACCAGGGCAGCATTATCGAGCCGGGCTACTTCGCCACCAGCCAACACTTCGAGAACAGCGACCACATGGAGACCGCGCTGGCCTACCAGATGCCATCCTGGACCTACGCCCGCATCGCCAATCCGACGCAAGGCTACCTGGAAGAGACACTGGCGCTGCTGGAAGGCTACGGCTATCCGGGCGAAGTGAGCGCCACCGTTGCGTCGTCGGGCATGGCCGCAATCTTTATGGCGACGAATCCCTTTCTCGTCCAGGAGAGCAGCGGCGCAAACGGTCACGGCCCGGCGCGCATGAATATCGTCGCCAGCGCCAGGTGTTACGGCGGCACCTTCATGCTCTTCAGTCAGCGTTACCAGGCGGAGCGCGGCGTCGAGGTGCGCTGGGTGCGCAACCCGCTCGACCTGGAGGAGTGGGCGAGCAAAATCGATGCTGGTACGCGCCTGGTCTTTGGCGAGATGCCCAGCAACCCCGGTCTGGGCGTCTTCGATATTGCTGGTCTGGCCGAGATCGCCCATGCCCACAACCTGCCGCTGATCGTGGACAGCACCGTCGCCACACCCGCCCTGATGCGTCCGCTCCAGCACGGCGCCGACATCGTCGTGCATTCACTGAGCAAGACGATGTGCAGCAGCGGCATGGCGATCGCTGGCGCCGTCATCGCGCGTCATGCCATCCCCAGCCGCGTTGGGCCGGAGGATCTGCGCGCCAACTTTGCACTCTACGTCAAGCTGCTGCCGCTGCGCGACCACGGCCCCGGCCTCAGCCCCTTCAGCGCGCTGATGATCCTCAACGACCTGCGCACGCTGCGCAGCAAGATCGACCGTATGAGCCGCAGCAGTGAAGCGGTGGCAGCCTGGCTGAGCGGACATCCGGCGGTTGAGAGCGTTAACTATCCAGGGTTGGCGAGCTTCGACGGCCACGCCATCGCGCAGAAGTATATGTGGCTGGCCGATGGTGAAGACGACTATGGCGCACCGGTCAACCGTTACGGCCACCTGCTCAGCTTCACCGTCAAGGGCGGCGTCCCGGCCACACGCCAGGTCTTCGACCGCCTGCAGATGATCTGGCGCGCCACCGACCTGGGACGCATCAAGAGCGTCGCCACCATCCCGGCCATCTCCACGCACCAGCAGCAGGGTGAAGCGGGGCGCAGCCTGGCGCAGGTGCCCGGCAATCTGATCCGCCTCAATGTGGGCGGCGAGCATCCGGCGGATATTATCGCGGATCTGGAGCAGGCGCTGGGGTGAGTGGTGCGAGGGGCGAGTTGCGAGGGGCGACGCGTCGACTTGCGATAGAGTCGGTGAAAGGAGCAGCCCAAGCAAGTGCGCTTCACACGATACGCCCGCCAGCGGATGCAGCAGCGGCGCCTGAAAGTTTATTGTTACACCATGCAAAGGAGCATTCCGCAATGACGCAAACGACACCGATGACGATGGGACAGCAGTTTGGCCGCCGTTCCTGGGCCGAGCCGTGGAAGATCAAGATGGTCGAGCCGATCAAGATGATCGACCGCGCCGGACGCGAACGCGCCATTGCCGAGGCCGGCTACAACACCTTCCTGCTGCGCTCGGAGGATGTCTACATCGACCTGCTCACCGACAGCGGCACCAGTGCCATGAGCGACCGCCAGTGGGCCGGGATGATGCTGGGCGACGAAGCCTACGCTGGCAGCCGCAACTTCTATCACCTGGAAGCGGCGGTGCAGAAGCACTACGGCTACAAATATCTGGTGCCCACCCACCAAGGACGCGGCGCCGAGCATCTGATCAGTCGCGCGCTGATCAAACAGGGCGACATCATTCCCGGCAATATGTACTTCACAACGACGCGGCTACATCAAGAACTGGCCGGCGGAACCTTTGTCGACGTGATTATCGACGAGGCGCATGATCCGACCAATATGCACCCCTTCAAGGGCAACGTCGATCTTGGCAAGCTGGAAGAGGTGATCAAACGCGTCGGTGCAGAGAAAATTCCCTACGTCAGTCTGGCAGGCACGGTCAACATGGCGGGCGGGCAGCCGGTGAGCATGGCGAATGTCAAGGCGCTGCGTGAACTCTGCAACCGCTACGGCATCCGCGTCTATCTCGACGCTACGCGCCTGGCGGAGAACGCCTGGTTCATCCAGCAGCGTGAGGAGGGCTACCAGGGCAAATCGATTGCGGCCATCGTCAAGGAGTTTTGTTCCTACACCGACGGCGCCTGGATGAGCGCCAAGAAGGATCACCTGGTCAACATCGGCGGCTGGCTGGCGATGAATCATGAAGACCTCTTCGAGGCGGCCAGCAATCTGGTCGTCGTCTACGAGGGGTTGCACACCTACGGCGGCATGGCCGGTCGCGACATGGAGGCGCTCGCCATTGGCATTGAGGAGGCGCTGCAAGACGACCACATGAACGCACGCATCGGTCAGGTGCTCTACCTGGGTGAGTTGCTGACGGACTGGGGCATCCCCATCGTGCATCCGGTGGGCGGGCACGCCATCTTCCTCGATGCGAAGGCGATCTACGCCCACATCCCGCAAAATCGTTTCCCGGCGCAGACGCTGGCCGCACAGCTTTACCTGGACTCCGGCATCCGCTCGATGGAGCGCGGCGTTGTCAGCGCTGGCCGCGACCCAGCCACCGGCGACCACCGCTACCCCAAACTGGAGCTGGTGCGTCTCACCATCCCACGGCGCGTCTACACCCAGGCGCACATGGACGTCGTCGCCGAGTCGGTGAAAGCAGTCTATGACGAACGTGAGAAGGTGCGCGGGCTGGAAATGGTTTACGAGCCGAAGTACCTGCGCTTCTTCCAGGCGCGCTTTGCGCCCATCGCCTGACCTCGGCGCCAGACCCATCCTGGACGCAGCGCCGCGTCCAGGATGGTGGCGTCTGTCGCTTGGGGCAGGATCGGCGCCGGGCGGCTCATCTGATTGCTGTTCTCGTTCCTCTTCCTGGTCATAGCAGCCACACCTGCCCGCGCGTCCCGTCCACCCGAATGCGCTGCCCATCCTGCACGCGCTGCGTGGCCTGGGGCGCGTTGACCACCGCTGGCAATCCGTATTCGCGCGCCACGATTGCACCGTGCGAAAGCGTCCCGCCGATCTCCAACACTGCGCCGCCGATGATCGAAAAGACCGGCGTCCAGCCCGGATCGGTGGCGCGCGTCACCAGGATGTCGCCCGGCTGCAAGGTGGCGGCCTCCGCCGGCGTCATGACGACGCGGGCGCGGCCTTCAACCTGTCCGGGGCTGGCTGCCATGCCGGTCAACAGATCGCCAGCGCCGGCTGCGGTCGCCACCGCCATTCCCTGTGCATCGAGCGCATCGGGCGTCGGTTGCGTGAACCAATAGGCATGGGCGGCGCGACGATCGGCGGCAAGTGTGGCGAGTTGCAATCCCGCCCGGTGTGGATCGCCCATCGTTGTGACAGCCGTCAGTTCTTCTGCCACAAGAAAAAAGATGTCATCTGCGGCAGCCAGCCAACCGCGGCGCGCCCAACGCTGCCCAAGCTCGGCGTAGAGATGACGCATCGGCAGCAGCAACTTGACGACGTAGTGCTGACCGTTGTCGCGCAGACGCGTGAAACGGTGCACCTGCGCCAGCGTGCGTCGGAAGTTGCGCCGCTGCCACCAATTCAGCTGGCGCTCGACCCGTGCCGTCGCCTCATCCCGTCGGCGCGCAGCGTCAGCATTCACGGCGGCCGGCGCAGTCGACATCGTCAGGTAGGGCGCCAGCGACGCAAGCACTTGTTCCGGCGCCTCGACCCAGCGCGGGTGCAATAACTCCGCCTCGACCATGCAGCGATGGCCGTGCCGCTGCAAGAAGCGATCAAGCTGGTCGAGAAACGGCCTGGCTTCTGGCGCTGCGCGCAGTGCGGCCAGCGCGTTGCCAGGCGGCAGCTCTGTAACCAGATGGGCAAAGCCTAATTGCTTGAGCGTCTGCGCCATCTCCCAGAGCGCCGGCGCGATCTCGGCGGCAATGACGCCGGACAATCCGCCTGCCAGCGTATGCGCCAGCGTCTCGTCGCCACAATGCTGCTTGAGCACACGCTCCAGCTGTGTCAGCGCCGCCATCGACAAGGACGTGACGTTGCTGTGGTAGCCAATGTACTGGATGATGCGGGCGAACCACACCTCCCGCGCCTCTGCCAGCAGATCGGCGTCGCTCAGATCATGCAGGTCACGCGCCATGAACTCAGCGATCCAGCGGTCGATCTGCGGGAAATCGGCCTCGAAACGCCTGGCGTTGCGTTGCCAGCCTGTCGCCACGGCCCAGTAGACCGGCAAATGGCGCAACACCTTGTCGATCTGCCAATGCTCGCCGCCGACCGGGCGCGCGCCGGGATGCGTCAGCCCGCCTTCGAGCATTTGAAATGGCATCCCCAAGCCGTCGGTGTAAGCATGGAGCAGGGCGCCCTCGTTGAGGTAAACATGCCCGAATGCGCGCTTGCACCAGCGAATCTTACCGGCGTAAGGCGCCTTGAGGCCAGCCAGCATGCGATCCATGCTTTGTTGCGTCATCGGTTCGGAGATCGACCAGGTGAGCGGCGTCACCGGGTCGGGCCAACGCTCGCCCAGGTCTTGTTGCGTCCAGAAGTCGAAGGGGTGCGCGGGCAGATCGGGAAGTGTGGGCCAGGCGTCGTCTCCGGGCGGGCCGGCGGTCGTCGCCACGCTGGTCACCGGACGCGACTGGAGCAGGATGACCGCCTCGCCTGCGACTGCCCACTCGACATCCTGCGCGCCGCTAAAAAGCGTTTCCAGATCGCGGCCAAGCCGAACCAGTTCTGCAACCTGCTCAGGCGTGATGGCCTGCTGGCTACGGCGCAGCGCATCCACGGCGACTTCGTCGGTTCCGCTTGCCGTCGCAGTTGTCATCACGGCCTTATCGCCCAGCTCGACCTGCCGGATGCGCCCCGTCTGCTTGTCGGCGACAATAGCATCGGGGTTGACGCGACCAGAGACCAATGCCTCGCCCAATCCCCACGTGGCGTTGATGACCACTTCATCACGCGCGCCGGTGAGCGGGTTGAGCGTAAACATCACGCCGGCGGCGTCGGCGACGACCATCTCTTGCACCACGACCGCCAGGCTGACCTGGTCGGGTGCGATCCCTTGTCGGGCGCGGTACGCCATTGCGCGCGGCGTCCACAGGCTGCCCCAACAGCGTTTCACCGCCGCCAGCAGCGCCTCGCCGCCGACCACGTTGAGAAAGGTGTCTTGCTGACCCGCAAAGCTGGCGTCGGGCAAATCTTCCGCCGTCGCCGAGGAGCGCACCGCAACGGCGCAATTTGCGCCCAACGCAGCGTATGCGTCGAGAATCGGTTCGACAATCGACGAGGGCAAGGGCGCCGCGACAAACTTTGCGCGCAGCACCGCCGAGGCGCGTGCGAAGCCTGCCGGGTCGTTGGCGTCAAGGCCGCGCCACTGCTGTTCGATGAGCGCCATCAGGTCGCTGGCTGCAACGAACGTCCGGTAGCCGCTTGTCGTCAGCACGAAGCCACCGGGCACAGGTAACCCAGCGCGCCGCATTGTGCTGAGATTGGCGCCCTTCCCGCCTGCCTGGCTCAGACTTAAGGCGGCATCCAGTGGACGGATGAGATCATGTGGCAGTCGATTGGTGAATGACATGGCAGTCCTTCTCAAACTGGAGCAGACGACTGAGCTGGAGCCGTCGGCGCCGCACTTGGGTCCAGATAGACAAAACGGAATCCCTCCATTTGCTGAACATACGTCGGGCGGAAATCAAGCTGGTCGAATGGGGCGCCACCGAAACGAAGATTGTCTGTCGCCGGATCGTAGTAGCGCAACAGGTTGGTCTGGCTTTTGGCATAGGCCATTGCCACATTGTTCTGCGGAAGCATGGGGGTGACTGGATTGACAACGCGCATCGGTGTATAGGGGGCAGAGAGATTGGCGAGCATCGTTTTCAGGCCAACAAGGCGCATCAGCGACCATGTGGCGTGCATCTGATTGCGCCGTTGCAGGCGCAGCGACCCATTCATGACCGGGCGTGATGTTGCGCCGTCGTGCACCTCAAAGCGCATCGAACCGCCTGTGTTGTCTCGCACGATCGTGCTCTGGGCAAGCCGGGCATCGAGACCTAGCCGTTCACGGTTGTAGGCAACCACCGTCTCCGTGTTGTTCCACAAGCCGAAACAAAGCATTGCAACGTCGGGTCTGGTTAACATCAGATGCGCGATCGATAGGGGATGCGCCGGGATATCGGCGACCGGCTGCGGAGCGACAAAAAAAGAAATCTGCAACTCATGATGCGGTGCGAGACTTGCCTCGGTAAAGTCGCAGACCCAGATGCCCATCAAGGCGCGGACATGCGTATCTTGCACTGGGCGCACCTGCTGGCCGGTCAGGAGCTGGCGCACGGCATGAAAGTCGGCGCTGCCGCCGACAAAGTAGCCGTAGCCATCGTAGATATGATATGGCGCAGGCACAACGCCCGTTGAAATCTTGACTTTAGCCTGCAAAGGAAAGTCATGGAATAAAATGTGTTCTCGCTTCGCCCCTGTCATCACAGCCACCTTTGTTGCTTTCAGAGATCAACGCTCAATCCGACGTATGCAGCGCCGGTGCAACCATGCTGTCTGCTGCCAGCGCCGGTGCAGTTGCACGGTCAGCGATCCCAACGAGCAGTGCATCCACCAGCACATCGATCCATTGCTCTGGCGTGAACGCGGCGCGGGCATCGTCGGGGCCGTAGCGCGCCGTGATCGCATAGCCTGCCACCAGCACATCGATCAGCCGCATGAGCACGATCGTTGGCATCGGTTTGAGACCGGGCAACTGCTGGATGGCGGCGACGAACTCCTGGTACGGCGTCTCCATCTCGGGGAAGATGCGCTGGATGTTGGCGCCGTTGAACTCGCTCAGGTCGATCTGCACCAGCTTCAGATATTCGTAATAGCGCAGGCTGATCGGCATCCACGCGCGCAGGTATGCGCGGATCAACTCGGGCGCAGTGTCGCCGTGCAGGCTGGCGAACATGGCGCGCATCTCCGCCACCGGCGCCGCCATCTGCAGCAGCTCGGCGAAGATCGCTTCCTTGCTGGCGAAGTGGTTGTAGATGCCGCCTACGGCGCGATTGCCGGCGGCTTTAGCAATATCGCGCAGGCTGGTGCCCGCATAGCCGCGCGTGATGAAAAGTCTCCAGGCTGCATGCAAGATGGCGGTGCGTGCTTCCTCACCCTTGACGCTCATTGTTTCCTCTGTTTTATGAATGAACGTTCGTTCATATTTGGAGTGTACACCAATAGCAAACAAGCGTCAAATGTTCACACTGCGGGGTGATTTCACATTGGGATGTAGGTCATCGCCTCCGGCGTGACATGGTGCTGAATCCGGGATGTCTGATGAAATTTCGGTGCTTCGTGGGGCGGGTTGCGTCGCCCTGATGACGATGCGGCGTTGATATGTTGGCTTCTCTTGCCGCAGCCGAAGCCGGGGAGTGCAAATCGATTCTCTGCAATTCAGGTTGCAGACATATCGAGCGCCAGTGGCAGATAGAGGGTGACGACAGTGCCGCGCCCAACTTCACTTTCGACGTGAATCCTGGCTCGATGTAGCTCGACCAACTGCTTGACCAGCGCCATACCCAGCCCGGTGCCGGGGATGGCCTGCACGTTGCCGCCGCGATGGAATGGTTCGTAGAGACGTTCGAGGTCAGCCGGTGCGATACCAATCCCATAATCTTCGATGCGCAGGACAGCATCCGTCTCGGCGGCTATGACGGTCAGTTGCACGGGCGCGCCATTGAGCGTGTACTTTTGGGCGTTGCCAACCAGATTGCCCACGATGCGATGCAGGTAGAGGACGTCGCCCCACACCCAGATTGGTTCGGCTGGCGCCTGCATCTGTACAGGAGGGTGACTGCTTGCAGGGCGCTGCAATTGATGCAGAACATTACGGCACAAGCCGGTCAGCTCGATGCGGGTAGGCTGGAACTCAACGGCGCCGGCCTGGATACGCAACAATTCGAGCAGACGGCGGATGATGTCGTTCAGGGCGGTTGCCTGATTCTGGATCATGTCAAGTTGACGTTCGGTGACCTCCGCAGCTTGCTGGCGCCAACCGGTGCGTAGCAACTCCACGTTGGCGAGAATGAGACTCAATGGATTGCGGAATTCATGCGAGGCCATGGCGACAAAACGCGACTTCAGCTCGTTAAGCTCTTTTTCATGCGCCAGCGCCTGTCGAAGCGCTTCCTCTGCCTGTTTGCGCGCAGTAATGTCAAGCACAATGCCTTGCATCTGGGGCATGGCGCCGGGCTGCTCTACCATTTCAGCGCGCACATAGGCATGTCGTAACCCCGTCTCGCCAGAGCGTACAAAGCTAAATTCGGCTTCGATGGGCGCCTGTAAATCTTGAATCTGGTGGACGGTTGTGATAAAGCGCGCCGCCTCAATGGGCGTCAACATCATGGCGATTTCTTCAATGCTGGGGATGCCTTGCGCAGGGTCGCGGCCAGCGATCTTGTAGAGTTCTTCCGACCATTCCACCCGCTGCGTGGCAGGATCGTATGTCCAACTCCCCAGATGGGCAATGCGTTGCGCCGAGCGGAGCAGTGCTTCTTTCATTTCCAGGGTTGTTGTAGCCTGCTGGAGTTGTGCAGTGCGCGCTTCCACCAGCCCGGCAAGGAAGTCGTTCTGGTAGGCCTGGTTGACCGCCAACGCTGCGTAGCGGGCAAACAATTGTACGCGGGCGACGTCACTGGCATCGAAGGCGCCAGGCTGGCTGCTGTCGATTGCAATCAGGCCAATGACGCGATCTTGGATGACAATCGGCACGCCCACCGAGGAGCGAATCCAGTCAGTGCCGGGGATGAAGAGCCAGTCAGGATCGAGCCGGGTGTCATCAATGAGATAGGGTTGTTGGGTTGCCAGCAGTTGTTGGAAGTGTGACTTGGAAGTAGGCAGAAATGCCTGTTGTATGATGGTCTGTGTTTCGGCGCTAAAGCCGCGTGCATGCGCCACGCGCACGTGTTCTCCCTCGAACAAGAGGATCGTGGCGCCCTCATAAGCAATAACGCTGGCGACGGAGTCTAGAATCTGGTTCAGGGCTATCTCGACACTGGGCGATGACGTGACAGCGACCAGGCTCTCGCGCAGCGCTCCGGCCAGGGCGAGTTCTTTTGCCTGCCAGTCAGCCAGATTGGACGCTTCTGGCGCTACGTGCAAAAAGCCGCTGGCGTCTGGCGCTTGTTGTTCAAACTGGCCTGATTGCGTTGAGATTGTCTGTGATGGCATAAAGCTGTGAGTACGCTCCTCATTGGGGATGCCAGCCCGACTGTTTACGAGTGTATCATGGAGGGGCAATTCAGCATAACATGGACTTTCGCAACAAGTATAACCTGACGCCGCCTATGGTTTGCTGTCAGGAGCAGGTCTCCACTATAATGAGGAGCGCGTCACAAATAGTGACAGTTGCTGAAGCTGACGAGGGGAGGTGATAGTCATGAGCGTTGAACTTCGCCCGGGTGAATCCCAGGATAGCCTGCTGAAGCGTTTCCGCAAGGCAGTGGCCGAGGCGCGGATTTTGCCCATCGTCCGGCAGAAGCGTTGGTTTACATCGAAGAGCGAGATCCGGCGGATCAAGCGACAGAAGGCAATTCGCAAGTCACAGCGGTTTAGCCGTCCCTAGACAGCAGCGTTGTTGAACTGGCGTTGCAATGCGCAAGCTACACCTGTATATTGCAACGCCAGATGTTCATCGCGGATAGGGTAGATTCAAGTACAGTACACTGTTGGGAGCACATGCCAGAAGAAACGATTACGCTGGATGGTAAAATTGTGGACGCACTGCCCAATGCCATGTTCAAGGTCGAACTTGAAAATGGGCACACGGTGCTTGCCTATCTATCAGGTAAGATGCGCAAATATTATATCCGTGTCTTGTTGGGAGATCGTGTCAAAGTTGAAATGAGTCCATACGATTTGACGCGCGGACGCATTACGTATCGTTACAGGAATTGATCATAGTGATGAAAAAGCGGGCTGAGACAACAACCTCAGCCCGCTTTTTTACTTTGCGCAATGCTACGCACTTGAAGCGAACCCTGTCGGGTTGTGACATCGCCGTTCGTATGCCGCAATGGCGCGGCGGGCAAATTGCTGTTCGGCTTCGAAAGTGAGGCGCTGTACGGCTTCAGCCAACGGTAGCCAGATCGGGATGAACTGCGCTTCATCTTTGCGATTGCGCGCAATGACGCGTGGTGAGACGAGACGCATCAGAAAATAGCGTTCCGTGCGAATAAAGTCGTCACCCTGGAAATTGAACTTGACAACCTGACTGCCCAGGTCTTCCAGAATCTCTAGATCAGCATAGCCGCTTTCCTCTGCGGTCTCGCGCAGCGCTGTCTGCTCCGCTGTCTCGCCGGGATCGATGTGGCCTTTGGGCAGGCGCACTTCACGGCGTTGGGGGCGATTCAGCAGCAACATGCGCCCATCGTCGATGACCACACCACCTGCTGATGCATACTGTTTAGTCGGCATGGGCGACCTCTTGTTCGACGGCGACAAACAGTTGACCGGCCAGCTCACTCCCCAGCATTTGCGTCAACGTATGGGTGGCGTCGCCGTTTTCATACCATACATCCAGGGTGACGGGCCCGTTGAAGGGCGCTGCATCGACCAGCTTGACCAGGCGCCCAGGCTCCAGCTTCAATTGGGCCAGATAGCGTAGGACGCGTGCATCTGTGCTGCCAACGCGACGCAGCACGCCTCCCTGTCCAGGGATAAGCTCTGTTACGGCGACCAGTTCTTCATGTGGCAGCGTGCCATCTTTGCGGGGAATTGGATCGCCGTGTGGACAGTGCGTCGGGTAGCCACATAACCGATCCATGCGATCTTCGAAGGCGGCGCTGATCGAGTGTTCCAGACGGTGCGCCTCCGCATCGACCTGATCCCAGGTGAAGCCCATCACTTTCACCAAAAACACTTCCAGCAGACGATGACGGCGCACCAGTTGCAGCGCTGCCAGCTCACCCTGCTCGGTGAGCGTGATGCCGTCGGCATTGGAGCGATCCACAAAGCCCGACTCTTCGAGCCGTTTCAACATGCTGGAGACCGCCGCCGGCGAGACATGCATCTTGTCGGCCAGCGCCGAAGTCGTTACCTTGTTCGCCGTGCGCGTCCGCTGTCCACCCAATTTATAAATGGCAGCCAGATAATCGAGCATGCCATCGGTTGTGATCCCGCAAAACGTTTGCATCGAATTTTTCTCATATTGCTTAGAATTATTGACAGGATTATATGGTTGGCGTCACTGCTTTGTCAATCTTGCCGGTGTGCATGATACAATCATGACTTATGGAGTCGATCGAACATCCCACCATGCCATCCGCAGAGTCAACCGCCGGGCGTGCACCAACAGGCTTGCCATTGTTGGTGGAAGGCTGTCGCCAGTTGGGCGTGCCATTATCGGCTACGACGATAGCAGCGTTCGAACGCTACTATCAGGAGTTGGTGACATGGAACCAACGTCTGAACCTGACAGCGATTGTGGCGTATGACGAGGTGCAAACGAAGCATTTTCTCGATTCGTTGGTGAGCCTACCATTATTGGCGGAGGAAATGGGCGCGCCATTGCCGTTGCCAGCCATGCATTTGCTCGACGTAGGCACTGGCGCTGGCTTTCCTGGCATTCCGTTGAAGCTGGCCTCGCCGGCGTTGCAACTGACGCTGATGGATGGCACTCAGAAGAAGATTGCATTTCTGGAACACCTGATTCAGGCGCTGGAATTATCCGCGACGACATTGGTTCATGGGCGCGCCGAAGAGCTTGGGCGCACCGCCGCTCATCGCGCCCAATATGACATCGTGACTGCACGCGCTGTGGCGCCATTAGCGACGCTGGTCGAATATGTCTTGCCGTTGGTGCGTCTGGGAGGGCTGGCGGCGATCTACAAAGGCCCTTCCGCGCCAGAGGAGTTCATGGAGGCGCGGCGTGCTATCAAGTTGATGGGGGGCGAAGCGGTGCGTCTGGCGCCGGTCACCGTGCCTTTTCTTGCCGAACGCCGATTTATCTTGCTGCTGAAAAAGATAGCGGCGACGCCTGCCCAGTATCCGCGCGGCCAGGGGCTGGCGCGTAAACGCCCACTGATCTGATCGTCCAACAGCAGATCAGGCGCCGTCGATACAGCCTTTGTTGAGGTAAAAGGTCATGTGCTGGAAGTGAATCACCGGGTCGATGTATTCCACACGCACCTGCGGTGGCACGGTCAAGGTGAGGGGCGCGTAACAAAGAATGCTTTGAATGCCAGCTTCGATGACTTCATCTGCTACGCGTTGTGCAACTGCGGCAGGCACGGCGATGATAGCAATCTGGCAGCGATAGTGAGCCACCAGGGTCGGCAACATCGACATTGCTTGCACCTCGACGCTGCCGATCTGTGCGCCAATCTTGGCTGGGTCATTATCTAGCACGGCCACGATCCGAAACCCGCGATCCTCGAAGCCGCTGTAACTTGCCAAAGCATGACCAAGATAACCAGCGCCGATCAGGATCACCGGCCAGACACAGTCCACCTTGAGAATCTTTTCCAACTGATTGCAGAGATAACTGACGGTGTAACCCGTCCCCTGTTTGCCAAACTCGCCAAAATGGCTCAAGTCCTTGCGAATCTGCGCTGAACTGATGCCGAGCAATTGTCCCAATTCCTGGCTGGACGTAACCTCGGCGCCCTGTGCGTGCAGCAGTCGTAGGGTGCGCAGATAGATGGGCAAGCGGCTGATAACAATGTCCGGGATTTCGTCCAACACAGGTGTTGCAAGGCTCATGCGGCGCCAGCCTGGTTTTCACTCCTGGAGTAAGAATAGAACGCGACTTTGCTGATTTTATCACAAACGCGCCGTGTATGCCAGTTGCACCGAAACTGGAAGCGGAAACCTGACCAATGGGAGCTGCTGTATGATTAGGGAGCCGTGCGAATTGGCGGCAGCGACCGGCCTGCCTATTTTCTTACCCGATGCTCCAGCCCCGGCATGATCATGCGTTCGTCGGCGTCCCAGTCGGGCAGCGCAATCGGGATGTTGCCGTCGTGTCGGTCAAAGAGCCGGTTGAGGATGAGCACGATGCTGGACAGGAAGACGGCGCTGCCGCCCACCCACAGCAACCCGCCGCCTAGCGCCTGATCATCGGCGATAGAGAGGGGTAGCAGGCGACCCGGCGCAGCAAACGCAGCCATGTAGTAGGGATAAATTGGGGTCGTCGAGAAGGCAATTGGCACAGCCACCGACATGCTCGCCAATTCGATAAAGAGCAACGCAATCGCCGCCAACCAGGGCGACAATTCCGTGTGCAGGCGCGGTCCAGTGCCGATCAGGTGCCACCAGACCAGCATCGCCGCCACACCGAGCAGTAGCAACGACGCGGTGTGCACCATCCCATTGCCCAGCAGCCAGGACGCAATGCGCACGTCGTACCAGGTGACAAAGAGCGCAATGAAGAGCATAATCGCCGCCCACGGACGTGTGACATTGTGCACGGCGCGGCGCAAGCGGCTGTGACTGCGCACCCAACGGCTGATCGCCCGCCGCGCCGACGTTGGCAGCCCCCACACAGCAATGTCGAAGGTGCAGCTTAGAAAGAAGGCAGGCACAGCAAAGAGGCAAAGAAACACATATTGCGCCACGCGAATAAAAAGATACTCTCGATTGAGCCAGTTCAGCGGCGACAGGAAGACCGCCGCCGTCACGGTCACGGCAAAGCAAAAGACGACAAGCCTGGGCAAAGTGACAAAAGTCGCCCCGCGTCGGCGTAGCCGCACCCAGCCGCGCCCGTAAAGCACCGTGACGACGATCAGGACTGCGCCTACACCCAGCGACAACAGGTTCATACGCCCTTACCTTGCAATAAACGGGAAATAGCGTCGCTCGCCGACTTCCAGAAAGATTGCGGTCGGGACGCCCCAGACGCCATTTGCATCCTGCGCTTCCACCAGCAGTAGATAACGACCGCTGCTCCAACCGCCTGTATCGATGACGGCGTAGGCCTGTTCGCTGACTGCGTCAAATGCTCCGTCCACCGGCGCCAGCGGATAGGCGGCTGTGCCGGTGATCCAGGCCGGTTGGCCAATGGTGTAGCGCACCGCCTGGATTGTCTGCGTCGGCTCTACACCATACCCGCCAGAATAGAAGCGACTGTCATCCGCCGTGACCGTCAGGGTGACGACCTGACCCGTGGCGACTGCCCCTCCTGTGGAAAGCGTCGGGTTGATCACCTCTGGCCCGGCTGGGGCAAGGTAAGGCCGCGCTGCTGCCTTCGCCGCATAGGTCAGGCTTGCCAACGTCGGCGTGAGGACGGTCGCTTCGAAGGTGGAGCAGGCCTGAAAGAAACTGGTGCCCAGTTCAAAGGTGTACGCTGCCACGCCCAGCTCGCCGTAGGCAAAATCATCCGTCGTGCCGTCGGTCAGATAGATGCATCCTTCGGCGCCAGATTGGCAGGCGGCATACCTGGTGTAGAAGCCAAATTTACGCGCCAGCGTTTGCAGCGCCTGTTGATTGGGCGCCGGTGTGGGCGTCCAGCCCCAGGGGAAAAGAATCTTGGGGTAGTAGCTGTGCAGCGAGATCATCAGACCAGGCGTGTCGGCGGGCGCAGCATCTGTATCCAGTGGCCCACGTGCATCGACAAAGACCGTGCGCATATAATTCTCTAGCGCCTGCACCTCCGGTTCGGAGGCGGCGGCTGCACCGCGATAGGTTACATCGCAGGCGTAGGCGCTGGAGCAGTTGAAGCCGTCGCACTGCGCCCACTTGAAGCTGCTGTTACGGTTGAGATCGACGCCGTAACCATACCCCTGATTTAGATAGTTGTCATATTCATAGGGACACAACGGCGCCACATTCTTGCGCCAAAGACGGCCTGTCTCCGCCTGCTTGCGTCCATCGGGATTTGCCTGGGGAACGATGTGGATTTCAGTGGCGTCGAGCAGCCAGGTGGCGTCGGCGTCGCGGCCATAGCCACGCACCAGATGTTCGGCGAAGCGCAAGGCGCTCTCGGCAGTGGTGTATTCGCGTGCGTGGATGGCGGCCATCAAGAAAAAGACCGGCTTCGTCCTGGTGATCGCCTGATTGGTGAGCACAATGCCGGGGATGGGGTAGCCCGCGCTTCCGCCGGAATTTATCCATGTCCAGCTTTGTCCCAACGTGACCTGACGCACCAACGTTGGATAGTCGGCGGCAAGTTGCGCCATGGCCGCATAAGTCTCTTCGACTGTGCGATAACAAGGGTAGCCGGGAATGCCGTTGCGGTTTTGCGCTGTGGTGGCGGCGCGCTGTGCGGCATACAACGCATCGGTCGCCGCCTGATCGACAGTGATGCGGCGACTCTGCGCTTGCATCTGTTGGAGCTGGGCAGTGGTCAGCCATACTGTCGCTTCGCGCGCTGCGTGATCGACGCTCCACACATCGAAGTGGGCGACCAGCCGCTGCAGATCCGCCTGATCAGTGAAGGAGAGCCGGACGACGACGCCGTTCTGCGGCGCCGGGGGCGCTGTCTGCGCGTGTACGCTGGTCGGCAGCGCCAGCAACAAAAACGCCAGCAGCCAGGCGCTGCTCATCTGTTGCAGCCATCCGACCATCGTCACCTCCCAAAGCCGAAATCGACGGCGCTGAGAAAGATCGGGATCAGCAGCACGCCGCCGAGCAGGATTGCCGCAATTTCCAGATAGACCCAACCTTGCGCCGCACGCAGCCATTGTCGCGACCAGGTGTTGGGCGCACGCCGCCGGGTCTGATAGGTGTAGCGCACCAGATACAACTCTTGTTCGCTTACCGGCTCTAGCGGCTGAACATCCCATCCGGCGTGCTGGAAGAGACGTGGCGCCGCCGTCACCAATCGATGCGCCAGCCAGCCCAGCGGCAACACGACGACGAACACGAAGATCGCAGCGCCCAGTGCAACGTCGAGCCAATACCAGGGCGCCGGGCTGTAGTGCGCAAAGAGATCGACCCATGCCCACAGAATGAAGATCAACATTGGGGACGCCAGCAACCACATGCCCAGGGCGCCCGGCGTCGCTTCCAGTAAATCGGCGGGGACGGTTTTGCGTTCAATCTTGGCCGCGCTCACGAATACTCCTCATGTGTAGCCTCAATCTCTAATCTCCAATCTTCATGGCTTTGGCGGTCACAGAGATTGTAGATTACTCGATCTGATGCTTTTTCGCCGTCATTTCTCTCACTTTTTCCAGCTCGTCGCGCCAATCAGGAAGATTTGCATGGCGTCGGCGGCGCCACGCCAGCCCGACCGGATAACCTGCCATCTTCGCCAGATCGCCCGTGACGCGGATTACGGGAACGAGCGCCGCCGCCGCCAGCCACTGCCCAGGCGCAAGCGTTGCGCCCAGTACACGCAGTCGTTGCCAGGGGCGCCGGCAGTAGAGAAAGACGCCTGCCAGTAAGCCCAGCCAGCCCAACCAGCGCGCAAATAATCCAAACCAGGCATGGCCGAGCAGCAGTGGCAGCGCCACAAAATAGGTGGCGTAGCGAATGGCGTGCCGCTTGCGCCAGAGATCGGCCTTGCCGTCGCCGCGCGCATAGCGATAGTACTGCGTCCAGAAGCTACGCAGCGAGGTGCGCGGGCGAAAATGCACCAGCGCTTCCGGCGCCCACACGAAACCGGTTGGACGATCTGGCGCCTGTGCGTTGATGGCAAAGTCGAAGAGCAAATCTTCGCAATAGTCCAGCCATTCAGGGTAGCCGCCGGCCTGCTCCCACGCCGCTTTGGTGAAGGCGACGGAGCGGCTGCTGGGCAGGAAGCGAGCTGGATCGATGTCTTCGCGCAACGGCAAGACAGTGGCCGCCATTGCGATCTGGAAGACGCCCTCGGCATCGGGCGCAAAGAAGCCGGCCACTGCATGCGTCGCTGGATCATGCCTCCATGGCTCAACCAATTTCTCCAGCCAGGTTGGCTCCAGGCGTACACCGGCGTCCGTAGCAGCGATGAGCGGCCCTTGTGCAGCCGCAATGGCAAGATTGCGCCCGCGACTGATGTTGGCGCCCGGCGCTTCGAGCACGCGCAGATTGGGCAATCGATCTGGATAGCGCGCGGCGTAGGCGCGGATGATGGCAGCGGTGCCGTCCGTGCTGCCGCCGTCGCAGATCACCACCTCCTCGGGGCGGCGCGTCTGCGCGGCCAGCGAATCCAGCAGGCGTTCGATACTATTGCGTTCATTGTAGACGGTGGCAATGACCGAAACATGCATGCCGCCATTGTGCCGCAGGAAAGGCGGGATTGGCAATCTTGCCAGGCGACACAATGTTGTTGGGGTGACCTGCGTGCTGAGCGGCAGGAATACCGAAGGCTCAGTTGGTAGGGAGAAACCATTGCCAACCGAGCCTTCGGTGCATCTCGATCCATCAATTGTGTGGGCGAGGAGGGACTCGAACCCGCGACCTCACGGATGTGAACCGTGCGCTCTAACCAGCTGAGCTACTCACCCGAAATTCGTCAATCAATGTCAAGTAGTATATCATAGCGTCTGTGTTTGGCAAATTTACCTGGAATTGACTTGCGCTATGCTTCGACAACACAATCGCTGGACGATTCGCCTGAGCTTTGCCGCCGTCCTCTTGATGGGGATTGTGGGCTTTGGCTATGCCATTGCCGTATGGTTGCCCCTGCTTGACGCCATCGATCTATCCGCTTTTGCCGACAATGTGGATTGGGTGGACACTGTCGCCACCATCGGTGAGCAGGCTGTACAGTTCCTGCTTGGCATCACAAGCGGAGGGTGACGGATGGCGAGTGACAGCAGGTCACGGTCGTCATCCGTCACTCGTCATCCGGTAGTTACTGATTCGGGTCGTAGATACAGCGCTGCCCCCGCAGGCTGTTCAGGTAGATGCACAACTCGATATAGGCCGGTCGCCACTCCTTGGCGTTGATCGGGCTTGGCTCCATGATCGCCCACCAATATTGCTCTTCATCTGAACCGTTGCCATCGTTCAGCCAATCCAGGTTGGGCATGGTCAACAGACTCATCAGCCCTACCCATGGCCAGTTCGCGGCAGCATACTTGTAGGCGCGCACCAGATAGTCCGCCTGCACGAACATGTCGATGCCAGCATCGGCGCCGTGCCATTTGTACGCCGGGTTGACCGGGTCGAATGTCCAGCCGAACTCCAGCAGCACGATCTTCTTGGCAGTGTCGCCATATTTCTCCATGATGGCGCGAATATCCTCGACGTGACGGAAGGCGAAGAAGCGATAGCCGCCATATTTCGGGTTGCTGGCCGCCTCAGCCGGGTCGAGCTCGGGCGGCGCTGCGTAGCCTGCGCCATGCACGCCCAACGCATCAAAGTAGCCACTGCTGTTGCCGCCCATCGCCTGATACATCTGATCATAGAACACGTCATCGGGCATGGCGATGTCGCTGTTGTCGCCGGTTGGCGCCATGCCAGCGCTGATGACGATGGCGTTGGGGTTGGCCGCCTTGATCGCCCGGTACGCCTTGCCCAGAAATTCTACGTACTCAGCCGGATTCGGACGTTTGCCGCCCCACTCGCGCGCCAGATTGGGCTCGTTCCAAATCTGATACGCCTGAATACAGCCGATAGCGCCCGGCTGGCAGTTGTAGCGGGCGGCCAGCGCGCCGGCGTACTCGGCAAAGGCGTCGCCATTGGTGGGCGGGTCGCCGGCCCAGAAGCCTTGTACATCGGGGTCAAGGCTGAGGCGCGCCAGGATTTTCAGACCGCGTTCATTGGCGTGGGTGACCACCTTGTCGGCAATCGACCAGTCGTATTGGCCGCGCCCGGCGCCTTCAATCGATTCCCACGAGAACGCCTGTTTGATCCAGTTGAAGCCAGCTTCTTTCATCAGATCAAGGTCGCGGTCGCGGATCTCCTCGCGCCACCAGACGAAGACCTGCGCGCCATAATCCGGGCTGGACATGGTCGCCGGTGCAAAGTTGCCAGCGACGCCGCCTGCTGGGGCCGCAGTTGGCGCTGTTGCCTGGTCGCTGCCGGCTGGCGCCTGCACGATGCGTTCTTCGATCGTCATGAACTCGGCGGCGCCCCAGCCAAGTGGCGCGCCGTTCTCGCCCAGTTGCAGCCATTGACCATCTTCAGATTGTCCGAGCAGGGTGAAGGTCTCGCCATTGTTGGCCAACCTGACGATGGCGCCAGCGGTGCTTGGTTCGCTGCGCACGTTCAACTGATCGACGGCCACGCGCGCAAGTTTCTCCACCACTGGGGCGGGCGTGGGCGGAACCGGCGTGTTGGTGGGCGCGCTGGCGGCTGGGGGCTGCGCGCCTGCATTGCCCACGGCGACAGGCGCCAGGGTTGGCGTCGCCGTCGGTTGTGTCTGTGCCATCGGTGTCTTGGTGGGGGTCGGGGTCGGCTCCTCGCCGCCGCCACACGCCGCCAGGAAAACTGCCGTCGCCAGCGTCAACGCGGCGATGGTGAATAAACGTTGCTTCGGCATCATCGTGCGCATAGGTAATTCCACTCATCTTCCCATCATTGCCCGCAGCGCGTCGAAGGCAGGGCGGCCAGCAATGGCGAACGCGCCCATCTCCGTGTCGCGCGGGTAGTTCAGATTCCACAGCATTGGCACCGCTACGTAGCCGGAGCCTGCCATTATGTTGAATGCCTCTACGATCCAGCGCGCCTGCGTCGCTTCATCGATGCGCGCCTCGTATTCATAGCCGGGGAAGGGAGAGGGCGTCGATCCCCATCCAAATTCAGTCGGCCACAAGCGCTTGGCTGTGTCGCCAAATTCCTCCATCACACGTCGCGACTCACGCAGTGTGCTGAGAAAATAGAAACTGCGGTGGTTGACGTGCGACAGCGCTGTGTAGTTCCCTGATTCCCAATCCTGGAAGGTGACCGACGGCGGGTTAGCAAAGCCGCTGGGATGGATGCCGATGCCGTCACTATACTGCTTGAGACCATGCTGATACATCCCGCGTAGATAGTCGATGTCGTCGAAGGCGACGTCGCTGTAGCCGGCGGGCGTGGTGGCGCCGCTGATGACGAGCATGGCCGGGCACGCGCCCTTGATCGCATTGTAGGATCGTTTGAGGAGTTCCATGTAGCTGGCTGGTTCAAGCGGGAAGCCCTCCCATTCACGGCGCAGATTTTGCTCGTTCCAGACTTCGATGGCTTGCAGGCGACCGCAGTACCGACCGGCCATGGCGCCCAAGAAATTGGCGAACAGTTGGAAATCTTCCGGCGGGCCGCCCGTGCCGCCCAGCGTTGGGCGCGTCCATGGCGGTGAGGTGACAACGCTGAACATCAAGTTGATGCCATTCCCATTGATCGTATCGACAATGCTGTCCATCTCCTGCCACTGAATGGCGCCAGGCTGTGGCTCGGCGTACTCCCAGCGCACTTGCTGTTTGACCCAGCCAAAGCCAAGCTGCTTCACCAGGTCGGCGACGCCCTGTTTGTCGCCCTGCCACATGTTGGCGGTGACGCCGTAGCCGAACCCTGTGCCGGTGTTGGGCGCAGCCACAGGCGCTGCTGCTGGCGCTGACGCTGCCACAGGCGCAGGCGCCGCCACTGGCGCTGCGGGTAAATCCGCCTCCGCCAACTGGGGCACGCTGGTCAGGTCGCCGCTCACCGTCGCCAGGCTGGCAAAAATCCAGGCAGGTTCAGCCCGGTTGGGCACGCGCACCTGATACCAGTCGCGCGCCGGGTTCAGACCAATGATCTCGTACTGTGTGCCCGCTGCCGCTGACGCTACCACTGGATAGTTGGTGCCCGGACCGCTGCGCACATTCATGCGCGCCGGTGTCGTGGTCGCCACAACCGCGCCGGGAGCAAAGGTGGGGGCGACGGCAGGCGAGGTCGCCGCCGGCGCAGTGGGGCTGGCCGCCGCCGCCAGGGGCGCTGCGTCGGCCCCAACAGGCGTGATATAGATGGCATAGAGCCAGCCCTGCCCGGCGTCGGTTGTGGAGACCTGATACCAGCGTTTGTCGGCGCTGACGGCCAGGATTTGCACGACGGCGCCTTGCGTCAGGCGCGTGACGACCGGCGCCGAGATGCTGGGCGATGCACGCAGGTTGAGTCGCGCTACGCTAACCTGACCGCGCGCCGGTGGGGCGCCGGACGCGCTATTGCCACTCTGGGCGCCCACGATGGTGGCTGTGAGGAGTGTGAGCAACAACGCTGCTAACCAGGCGCGCACTATAACGGGCGCACGGTATCGCCTCACGTTGAGTTTCCTGGGAGATGCCTTCATGCGTTACCCTCTTCCAAACGAATCGAGTTGATGAACTGTCAGACCTTTGTCGTTGCGACCGGGGTGAAGATTGAAGGAGTGTGACATAATCAGACAGGGGCGACACATTGTCGCCCCTGTCTGGAATTTCCGAAAGCAGAAGCCGGTGGCCCCCGTCATTTGGGCATTTGCGCCAGGGCGGTATAGGCGGGCAGGGGGTTCCAACTCGAATCGACGATGCCCCACTGCGCCAGTTCGGTGCCATTGGCAATCACGCGGAAGTTGAGATTCCACAGGAAAGCCGGGCCGACCCAACCCCAGTTTTTCATCATCTGGTAGGCTTCCACCGTCCACTGCGCCTGCTCCGTGAAGTCGTTGTCGTCGGCATAGCGATAATTCGGGTTCATCGCTCCGCCCGCCGCCCAACCAAACTCGGTCGGCCAGATCAGCTTGTTGCCGCCGCCATAGACATTGGCGATGTTGCGATAGCCTTCCATCGTGCTGCGGAAGCTCCACGAATGATGTGGGGAGTCGCACGCACCGTTGAAGCTGTTGCCAGTCTTCTGAATCGCCTCACAGGCGCCTTCCCAGGTGACGGAGGGTGGCACATTGTACCCGCTGGGGTGCGCACCAACGCCGTCCAGGTAGTTGTTGGCGCCTGCCTTGAACATTTCCTCCAGGTAGGTGAAATCATCCATGGCGTAAGGCGGGTTGTTGCCTGCCGGCGTCAAGGCGCCGCTGATAACCTGCATGGAGGGGCAGGCGGCTTTGATCGCGTTATATGCTGGCGCCAACAGATTTACATACTCCTGCGGGTTGAGCGGCTTATTTCCCCATTCGTAATGGAGATTCTGCTCGTTCCAGACTTCGATGGCTTTGAGAGACTGTCCGCAATAGCGGCCAGCAACGGCGCCCACAAAGTTGGCATAGGTCTGCGGGTCGGCGGGTGGCCCTTCTACGCTGCCATCGAAGCCCGGCTCACGCGCCCACGCTGGCGCCTTCACAATGCTGAAGAGAACGTTGACGCCGCGACTGCCGGCCGCGTTGACAATCTCGTCCATACCGCCCCAATCGATCTGACCGGGGCCGCCACCCTCGAAGCGTTTCCACTCGATCTGCTGCTTGAACCAGTTGAAACCCATGCCGCCGATGGCGTCTAGCACCGGATAGATCATGCCGTTGTCCACGACGTGCCCCTGAATGCCGTAACCAAATGAACCGCCACCGGAAGGTGCAGCGACCGGCGCCGGCGCCGCTGCTGCCGCTGCAACGCTCTCTTCGACAGGGGCAGCTGCGGTTGCTGTCTCAGCCGTTGCAGGCGCCGCTGCGATGGCTGGCGCCTGTGGCAGGTTTTCCACAATCGCGACAGCATTGCTGTCCCCGGAGGTCGAAGCCAGTTGGGCAATTACCCAACCGTTGCGCCCACCGAACTCGATCTGCCACCAGTCTGCCGCCGACGTCTTGCCGGTGACTTTGTAAGCCTCGCCGGGGACAATCTGGCCGAGGACATTGAAGCCGGTGCCCGGCCCTTCGCGCACATTGACAATTTGATCGACGCTTAACGAGGCGGATGGCGCAGGCGCCGCTGCCGTCGTCGCTTCTTTGGCGCTGGCGGCCAGCGAGAGCACTGCCGATTTGGGTGTGGTCAGCGCCGTCCCATTGGCATTGACCAACTGTGCATCGACGCGCAGCACACCGGCGCTGCCGGTCGGCACCTGGAAATCGACGCGCGCGCTGTCCAACGGGCGAATCTGCTGGCCGACAACGCTGCCATCCTCGCCGTAGAGCGTGTAGGCAACGGCCATCTGCGCCTGCGGCGCCGACGAAGTAGCTTCGCCCATCTGGAAGCGTTGCAGCACCTGCATGACCGCGGGATCGACGTCGCCGTTGGCTGGCATGTCCAGAGTCACATTGGTGACGTTGTACTTGCGCAGCATGTCGAGCTTGCGGCCCAGGCTTCCTGCGCTCTCGATGTAAACAGTGCGCTGTAAACCCTGGTCGTCGATGTAGGTGTAGAAGTAGATGCCCAGCGTTTCATCCCACTGCACCTGCCCTTGCAGCCGTGGGTTGTCAAGGCTGATGGTGACGTTGTTTTCTGCGCCAGTTTCGGCGGAGATCGTGCCAAGCAACGGCTGGAGCGCTTCCTGGTAGCCCTTGAGCAGCAGATAATTCCCGCTGCGCTCTACAGAGTGTCCGGGCAGTTCGATAGCCACCTTGTCGGCGCCGACCTCGTCGCTGGCGTAAGCCAACAACTGTTCCATTTCTCCGCCGGGGGCATAGGCGCGAGGATCGATGGGCGCCGGGATCACCAGTTGATCCACGACGCGTCCGAGCGCACGCCAGTCATAGCCGCCCGTGTTCCATTCCTCCGCCGAGATCGGGGTGGCCGGCTCGACGCGTACCGCCAGCGTCTTGTTATTGGCGGCAAGACGCTCCGCCAGTTGCCCGATGAACCTGGCGTAGTCGGCGCGGGCGCTCGGCACGGCGTCGACGCCACGATAGTCGATCAATAGACCCGGGTAACCGTTGGCGACGACCAGCTGCTCTAGCGTCATGAGCTGATTGTCGCGCAACCCTTCATCGACCAGCAGGTTGTTGATCAGGTCGGTGCGGACGGTCTGGTTTTCCACATTCGTGATGATCGGAATCGTTGCACCGGTATTGGCTGGCGCCTGCCCGTCTAGCCCGCCGTCGCCGCGCAGGTTGAGCACCCCACGCGCCTCGTTGGTGACAACTGCACCTTGGGGGAGCTGTCCATCCAGCCCCAGGTTGAGCGTCACCGCCGGCACGCCGGCCAACGTCTGAACAACCATGAAGTCGCGCGGCACATAATCCAGACGCGCTTCCAATACGTCGGCTTCCGGCAAGACACGCGCTGGCATATGCCGCCATGTTTCGCCCGTCCACTCATAGACGGCCAGTGTTTCATAGGGCAGGCTGTCATTGGGGATGGGAATGGTGACAATGGTCTGTAGCGGTTCGCGGCCACGCAATTCGATATGGTAAACCGGGCTTTTGGCGATCAGGGTGTCAGGTAGATTCTGCGCCGCCTTGTATAACTTGTCGCCTGCCTGTCCTTCGATGAAGTCGGCGCGGGGTGTGGCGGTGATCTTGGCCTGGAAGTTTGCCATGACGCCTTCCGCCGGGAAATTGACGGTGGTGCCGTCGGACTCGACGATGGCGCCGCCAGTGTTGGCGCTGATGCGTTCGAGCGTAAACGACTGCAAGCGATCTAGCAGGCTAATGGGCGGCAGCAGGAGGATGGCAACAAGTAGGGCGGGGATCAAGAGAAACGTTACCAGCCAGGCGGCCGGACCTTCAAGTAGCCGACCCACGCCGCCCGACGAAGACGAACGTCGATCTAGCCTTGTATTCTGCATACGATGTTTACTCCTTACCG
>DGFH01000303.1:8366-21339 GCA_002391565.1 Anaerolineales bacterium UBA3905 | reverse complement strand
AGTAGCCGACCCACGCCGCCCGACGAAGACGAACGTCGATCTAGCCTTGTATTCTGCATACGATGTTTACTCCTTACCGATCAATTTACCAGTTCGCTTCCAACACATCGGATCATGACGACGGTTTCACTGCGTTGCATGTGCAGCGCAACAAGTTTCCAGTCGTTCTGTTCGATTACCGGCTGGTGTTGACGCTCGCCAGCCGGCAGTTCCAGGAACCTGGTTAAGTGGCTATCTTAGCATACGGCAAAACACGCGCCAAAATCACTTTAGGATTTCAGCAGTCTCGATTTCGTAAATGTAGTGTCAATTCCCGAATAATTCGACCATCGTTTTTCCAGAGTGGTATACTTCTTATTATATGTCTTACACGCTATCGAGCGACGAATCACCATCTACTGCTCCGCAATCGCCGCGCCACTGGCTGGAGCGCCTCCTGCTTGCGGCGTTTCTGTTCAGCCTCTTGATCGGATTGGCGGCGTTGGCGCTCTTTTTTTTCGTGCGCAGCGAAGCGCAACCCTCTATGAACGCCGATCCGCTGCAATCGGTTCGCACACAGTTGATCATGCCTCCAATCGCCCTGCGCGAACTGGCCGGCGATGCGCCATCTGGTCTGGCGGCGCAGGCGCTGCAAGCCGGGCATCGTGAGACGGCGCGCACTATACTCACTTACGCCACTGCTATTCCCAGTGTAGAGCGCACCGCGCGTCTGGCAAGCCTGGCGCAGAGTTACGCCGCCGCCGGTGAGCCTGATATGGCGGCGCAAGTCTCCGGCCTGGTGGTGACTGATGCCATCCTGGACGACGCACTGCCTGTACGCGAACGCGTCAATCGACTCACCCAAAGCGTTGCACTCCTGTATGCTGGCGGTTTCGCTGGCGCAGCGACCGACGCAGCAACGCAGGCGCTGCGCATCACTGCCCAGGCGCCAGGTTTATTGCCGGCGCAACGCAGCGCCCTCTTTGCTGACCTGCGCGACGCCATCGCGCCTTATGCCAACCAGAATGATGCGACGCGCGCGCTCAATGCGCAGGTTACAGAGTTCACCCGCAATCCTTATCTTATCGGTGTAGGCGTGCTCGTAACACCGACGATGATGGCGTTTGCCCAACCAATCGCCTACGATTCCCCAACGCAAGAAAAAATCACTGCACGTCAGCTGGCCGCACGCGCCCTGGCTGATCGCATCGAGTTCACCGGCGGCGCCGACTTCGAGCCGGAGCGACAGGCGTTGGCGGCTGCACTGCTGGCGGAAGACGCCGCCCGTGCACACTTCTATCAGAACCCGGGCGAGATTGCGCGCGGTCAACAACTGTGGTTGTTGCTCGACCGCCGCGCCTGGCTGGTCGAGAAGCTACGCGTGGCGATGCGTGGATATGGCCTTTCTCTGGCGCCCGAGTGGGAAGCGCAGATAGACCAGATTCGCGCCGAGTTGAGCGCCGCTCACAGCTATCTGGAGACGGTCATGGCAGCGTACGCCAGCGACGCCGCCACACCGCTTGACCAGGCGCTCTTACGCGTCGAGACGCAACACTGGCTGGCGCAGCAGTCCATGCGCGGTCTCTATCCCAACGCCCCAGTAACGACGATCGGCGAATTCTTGCGCACCCAGCAAGATGAGTTGATGCGTCTGGGCGCTCCACTGGCGTTGCCCATCGCCTATGACGCACTGGCAACCCCGCCTGGTTTTCGGATTCAGCCGATGCCGTAATTGTGCGTCGTCCGCGGCGCGTCGCCAATCGTAGCGCAATCGGCGCGATCGGGTCTGCATTCGATGTTTGACAGTCGCAGGCCAACAGCGTATACTGTAGACATCAATTAACAGTTGATTAACGCTCGCTATACTGCTACATCAGTGGCGCATGTGAGCATCCTACTTCACCGAGCCAGCACTGCCAGGCGCTAACACAATCAAGGAGGGCGCGGAACGGTGACACTGAAGACGCTGATCTTTACGCTCAACTCCATAGCTTGCTGACAACACCCAGCGTGCGCTTGCGCCTGGGTGTTTTTGTTCATTTTCTCCAGATGGCGGCCATATCCACTTCGACTGGCCGATGCACAAAGTGTGTTCGCACATTTATCAACAGAAAGGATCGAACCATGGACTCAGCGGTGAGCAGAATCCTCAAGGCCAAGCAGTATGCAGCGGAACGCGACCATCGCGTCAAAGTTCACAGCTTCGAGGTTGAACTTCACGGCGACAATCACAATCATCTTGTCATGTACGATCGCGGTGAGTGGAAATGTGACTGCGAAGAGTTTCTGCTGCGCGGCGTCTGTGCGCACGTCATGGCTATGGAGGAAATTCTGGGCGACTCCGTCGAGCCGGCGATGATGACCACCCCCCGTTAATTTCAGACGACCAACCTATACCGGGGCAGAGAGGGGCGTGATACGCGCCCCTCTTTTTGTGCTCACTCACCGGAAGCGCTCCCCAGAGGTGGAGGTAACACAACAGAAGAACGAATTTTGACCGGATGGTTTGGCTGCTATCCTGCGCGTGTGATATTCTGCGCTGTGGCTTTGAAATGTCGCAAGGGAGAGACAGCCAGCTTGAAGCGTTATTTACAACTGACGATCGGTGTGCTCGTCAGCGCCATCTTCATCTACTGGGCCTTGCCGGGGCTGCATCTGCCCACTGTGGTGGAGGCGCTGAAGACCGCCAACTACTGGTGGTTGTTGCCGGGCGTCACCGTCTACATGCTGGGGCTGTGGGTGCGCACCTGGCGTTGGCAATACACCTTGCGACCGGTCAAGTTGGTGCCGGTCGTCACCCTCTTTCCGATGGTTTGCATTGGCTATTTTGGCAATAATATCTTCCCGTTTCGCGCCGGCGAACTGCTGCGCTCCTACGTATTGAAACGGCGCACCGACATCGCAATCTCTACCAGTCTGGCGACGGTCATTATAGAACGCATCACCGATGGCCTGGTCATGTTGCTGTTTGTTTTTTTAGCCTTGCCCTTCGTTCCGCTTCCCCCCATCTACCGCGATGCTGTCATCTTGATGACCGTGCTCTTTCTGGCGGCGACGGCGGTTTTCATGTGGATGGCAAGCCAGCCGCAGCGCGTCGAACGTTTCTACGCCATCGTCGCCAGTGCTATCTTGCGCGGTTCCGTACGGGAACGGACGGACGACCTCTATCACCGCTTCATGTTAGGGTTGCGTAGCCTCGGCCATCCGTCTGATGTGATCATGATCTTTTTCACCAGTGTGCTGATCTGGTTATTGGAGACGGTCAAGTATTGGTTTGTAATGCACGCCTTCGACTTCTCAGTCAGCTTTATCGTGCTGATGTTGATGAATGGGCTGGTCAACCTGGCGACCACGCTGCCCGCTGCGCCTGGCTATATCGGCACCTTCGACACGCCTGGCATCAAGACGCTGGAAACCTTCGGCGTCAATCCATCGGTGGCCGCCAGTTACACCTTTACATTGCACGCTGCGTTGTGGGTGCCGGTGACGTTGTTGGGCGGCTATTATTTCTGGCGTGAACACCTGCACATGAGCGACATCGAAGCCGCCCGTCGTCAGGCCGAGGCGCAGATGGAGACGGCAACGATCGGGCGCAACGCGCCGTGAAATCTGGTTATGTTTGACAATCATAGGAGTAAAAACATGCGGAATATCGCTGTGGCCGGCACAGGCTATGTCGGCCTCTCGACGGGGACGTGTTTTGCCGACATGGGCAACAATGTCACCTGCATCGACATCAATGAGGAGAAGATCGCCATGCTGCAGCGTGGCGAGGCGCCGATCTACGAGCCGGGTCTCAACGAGATGATCGTGCGCAATATGAAGGCGGGACGGCTCCATTTCACGACCAGCTACGACGAGGCGCTTAAGGACGCCGAGTTTATCTTCATCTGCGTGGGCACGCCCAGCGGCGTCGATGGCGAGGCCGACCTGCAATATGTGCGCATGGCGGCCGAGTCGGTGGCGCGTACAATGACGCACCCGCTGATCGTCATTAACAAAAGCACGGTGCCGGTTGGCACTGGCGACTGGGTGGCGGATATCGTGCGCCGCAGCCAGCCAGAGCCGATTGACTTTGCCGTCGTCAGTTGCCCGGAGTTTACACGTGAAGGCTCGGCTATTCATGATTTCATGAACCCCGATCGCGTCGTCATCGGGAGCCGCAATCCGGAAGCCGCCGAAAAGGTGGCGCAACTTCATCTGCCGTTGCGCACGCGCATCATCATGACCGACCTGCGCACAGCAGAGATGATCAAATATGCCAGCAATGCCTTCCTGGCGACCAAGATCAGCTTTATCAACGAGATCGCTGTGATCTGCGAAAAGCTCGGCGCCGATGTGCAGGAAGTGGCCGAGGGCATGGGCTTTGACCGTCGCATCGGCGCCCAGTTCCTCAACGCCGGCCTGGGCTATGGCGGCAGCTGTTTCCCAAAGGACGTTAAGGCGCTAGAGCACATGGCGCTTGTGCATGGCTCCCATCCGGCGCTGCTGCGCGCCGTCATCGACATCAATCGCGACATGCGGCGCTGGGCCGTTTACAATCTGCGTGAACTGCTGGGGGGCAAACTCGATGGCAAGAAGATCGGTTTGATGGGACTGGCCTTCAAGCCCAACACGGACGACATCCGCGAGGCGCCAGCATTGGAGATTGCGCACATGTTGCGCAATGAAGGCGCGCTCGTCAGCGGTTACGACCCGGTCGCAATGCAGAACGTCGCTCGCGTTGACAAGCAGATCCGCCTGGCCGAAGACGCCTACGATCTGGCTGATGGCGCCGATGCGCTGCTTGTCTGCACCGAGTGGAACGAGTTCAAGCAGCTCGATCTGGCGCGCCTGCACGACGTCATGCAGCGCCCGATCCTGGTGGATGGTCGCAATATCTACGAGCCGGAGCGTATGCAGGCGCATGGCTTTGTCTACCGCGCGGTTGGGCGCGCCCAGCCGGCGAATAACGGGAATTGAGATTGGGAGATCAGGGAATTGGGAGATGGGAAATTGACGCTGGACATGACGAACTCGTTCACCGCAATCTCTCAAACTCTCAATCTTCTTGCTAATCGCCTATGCCACTAGACAACCTGACCCAAATCACACTCAACAACGGCTTGCAGCTTCTCTTGCGCCCAAGTCAACGTGCGCCAGTCGCCAGTTTCTGGATCTTCTATCGCGTGGGCAGCCGCAACGAAACACCGGGTCGCACAGGCGTCAGCCACTGGGTGGAGCACATGCTCTTCAAGGGCACCGAACGGTGCCCACGCGGTGCATTCGACAAAGCGGTGGCGCGCGCCGGCGGCGTCTTCAACGGCATGACCGGGCCAGACTGGACCGTCTATTTTGAGACCTTCCCCGCCGAACGCATCGAGCTGGCGCTCCAGGTCGAAAGTGATCGCATGGCAAATGCTAACTTCGATCCCAACGAAACCGAGCTGGAGCGCACGGTCATCTTGAGTGAGCGCGAGGGTAGTGAGAACAGCTACTTCTACCGTCTGCACGAAGAAGTCCAGGCGACCGCCTTTCGGGTGCACAGCTACCGCAACCCGATCATCGGCTGGCCCGCCGACTTACGCGCCCTGACGCGCGACGAACTCTATGCTCACTACCGCACCTACTACACCGTCAACAACGCTGTCGTCGTCGTGACCGGGGACTTCGAGCCAGACGCCATGCTGAGGCAGATCGAGCGCTATTTTGGCGACCTGCCGCCCGGCCCGTCAGCGCCGCCCGTGCACATCCAGGAGCCGCCAGCGCGCGCCGAACGCCGCGTACTCTTGCGTGGTGATGACCCGACTGCCTACTACTTGCAAGCGTTCCAGGCGCCGCCTGCGCTGCACCCAGACTTCTTTCCTTTTGTCGTGCTCGATTCGGTGTTGGGGGGCGCCAAAGGCATGGGACTATTTGGGGGCGGCGGCAATAATCGCAGCAACCGCCTCTATCGCGCGTTGGTGGAACGCGAGCTGACCGTCGATGTGAGTTCCAGCTTTGGCCCAACCATCGACCCTGGCCTGTTTACGATCAGCGCCACGCTGGCGCCCGATGTCGAACATCACCAGGTGGAGACGGCGATCTGGCACGAAATTGCCGCCGTGCAGCGCGATGGCGTCGCGCCCGCTGAAATGGAGCGAGCGATCAAACAGACGCGGGCGCAATTCGCTTACAGCAGCGAGAGCGTCACCTACGAGGCCTTCTGGTTGGGTTTTAGCCAGGTCGTCGCGTCGCTGGAGTGGCTCGCCACGTGGGATGAGCAGTTACGCGCAGTGACGCCAGCGGATGTGCAACGCGTAGCGCAGACCTACCTCACACCCGACCGCCAGACCGTCGGCTATTACGTCCCGGCGCAGGAGGATGATGCATCATTCATCACCCATCGCCGGGCAGCTGACCCCGCACCTGCGCGCGAGGAGACCGCATGAGCAACGCCCTCCCCACGCCAGAAACTATCGTGCGCACCGTGCTGCCCAACGGCATGATTGTGCTCGTGCGCGAGGATCACGCGTCGCCGGTCGCCGTCTTGCAAGGCTCCCTGCGCGTTGGCGCCGTACAGGAGACGCCCGCACAGGCAGGATTGGCCGCTTTCGTCGCCGGCATGTTGACGCGCGGCAGTGCTCACTACGACTACGAAGCCTTCAATGCGGCAGTTGAGAACGTTGGCGCGTCGCTCACCGTTTCTGCGGATACACACAGCACTGACTTTGGCGTTACGGCGCTGGCAGAGGACTTCGAGGCTTTGTTAGGCGTGTTAGCCGACCTGTTGCAGCGCCCGACCTTTCCGCCGGAGCATATCGAGCGGCTGCGTCAGATGAAACTGGTCGGCATCCAGGAGCGTGAACAAGACACCGCCAGCGTTGCTGCACGACGTTTCCACGAGGCGCTCTTTGGCCGCGAACATCCCTACGGTCGCGCCACAGAGGGCTACCTGGAGACAGTTCGCGCCTTGCAGCGTCACGATCTGGTCGACTTTCATGCCCACACGTTTACCCCCCAAGGCGCCGTGCTGGCGATTGCCGGCGACGTGGAGGCGCGCCGAGTGGTGGATGTCCTGGCGGCTCACTTTGGCGACTGGCGCGCCGCCGTGGACGCGCCGCCTGTCATCCCACCAGTGCGCAGGCAAGGCGGTGGGCAGGTGCACGCCTCTATGCCAGGCAAGGTGCAAAGCGACATCCTGATCGGAACATATGGCGTGCGTCGCGCCGACCCCGACTTCTACGCAGTGCGCGTCGCCAATTGCATCTTGGGTCAGTTCGGCATGATGGGGCGATTGGGCGAACGTGTGCGCGAGGAGCAGGGCTTGGCGTACTATTGCTACAGCGCCGCTGTCGCTGAACAGGAGGATGGCGTCTGGTTTGCCGCCGCCGGCGTCAACCCCGACGATGTCGAAGCAGCCATTGACAGCATCCTGGCCGAGTTTGAGCGACTGGGCAGCGAGCGCGTCGGCGCCGAAGAGCTCGCCGATAGCCAGGCGTACCTGACGGGCATCGTGCCGCTGACACTGGAAACGAACGAAGGCGTGGCGTCAACGTTGCTGAACATGGAGTGGTACGGATTGGGGCTAGACTATCTCCAGCGCTACCCATCGCTGATCAACGGCGTCACGGCGGCGGATGTGCAGCGCGTCGCCGCCCACTACCTGCATCCAGAGAACTGCGTCATTTCGACCGCCGGTCCGGATTGGATGGAACGCGCATGATGCAGATCGGGCGGATCGATGCAGAGGAAATCTGCGAAAATCTGCCCGATTCGCGTTAGCCGCGCGCCATTTTTCCCTGTAAAGGAAAACCGTCATGTTGCGCACCGGAGTAGACCTCATCGAAATCGCACGCGTGCGCGCCGCCATCGACGCCCATGGCGAGCGCTTTCTGACGCGCGTCTACACCGCCGATGAACTGGCGTGCTGCCGCCAACGCATCGAGTCGCTGGCGGCTCGCTTTGCCGCCAAAGAGGCGGTTGCCAAGGCGCTGGGCGCCGGTATTTGGCGCGATGGCGTCGCCTGGACAGATATTGAAGTGCTCAAGACCGCCAGCGGCGCACCGCATCTGCGCCTGCATGGTGCGGCAGCGACCATCGCTGCTGGCCAGGGGCTAACGACCTGGTCGCTCAGCCTCAGCCACGACCGGACGCAAGCCATCGCCTTTGTGGTGGCAATGTAGTTGCAACAAAAATGGGGCCATCGCACCATGCGCAGCGAAGCGGAAATGCTTGACCTGATTCTTGGCATCGCCCGCGCCGATGACCGCATCCGCGCTGTGATCATGAACGGCTCGCGCACCAACCCCAACGCCCCGCGCGACCCCTTTCAGGACTACGACATCGTTTACCTGGTGAAGGACGTAGCGCCCTTTCGCCGCAACCTGGCCTGGATCACCCGTTTTGGCGAATTGATGATCGTGCAGACGCCCGATGACATGGGCGACGCGCCGGCTCCCACGTACAGCTACAGTTATCTCATGCAATTTATGGACGGCAACCGCATCGACCTGACCCTCTACCCGCTCGACCGGCTGGCTGAGTTGACGCGCGATAGCTTGAGCCGGTTGCTGCTAGACAAAGACGGTCTGGTGACGCCGTTCCCACCACCCAGCGACCGTGACTATCTCCCCAGACCGCCCACTGCGCAGCAATTCAGCGACTGCTGCAATGAATTTTGGTGGGTCAGCACCTATGTCGCCAAAGGTCTGTGGCGCGAGGAGATCACCTATGCCAAAGCGATGCATGACCAGGTCGTGCGTGTGGAGTTGCTAAAAATGTTGACGTGGTGGGTAGGCGTCGAAACGAACTTTGCGTACAGCGTCGGCAAGGAGGGCAAATATCTACACCGCTGGCTGGCGCCGGAGTTGTGGCGCCAGCTGCTCGCCACCTATGCCGACGCCGACGTCGCACGCTCTTGGGAAGCGCTCTTCGCCACTTGCGCGCTCTTTCGGCGGGTGGCGCGTCCGGTGGCCGCGCACTTCGGTTACCCTTATCCCCAAGAGGACGACGCCCGCGTCAGCGCCTACCTGGCGCATGTGCGCAATCTGCCCCGGCACGCACAGAGCATCTACTGAGCGCGCCTTAGCCCCGGCTGCGCACAGTATAGCCGATCTTGGCCTTGAGCAACGCACGCGGCGGGATATGCTGTGCAATTGCCAACCCGGAGGCAATCACCGCGTCAGCGCCGATGATCACGCCCGGCTCAATAAAGATGCCCGTGCCAAAGCGCACGCAGTCGCCGATGTTGACCCGGCTCGACGTGACTACGCCCGGCCCAAAGCTGCAATGGTTGCCTAACACACAGTGATGCTCGATGCTGCAATAGGCGCTGAGGAAGTTGTTGTCGCCAACCGTTGCACACGCGCCGAAGTGACAGAATGCCATCACCACGTTGCCCTCGCCCCACGAGACGTTGATCCCTACGACAGCGCTGGGGTGAATCACGTTGGCAAAGGGGATGCCCTGCGCTTTCCATAGAGTGAAGATGCGTGCGCGGAAGGGGATGCTCGTGCTCACCGAGATCACGGCGGCGTCGATGACGCCGTCCGCCAGCAACTCTGCGGCGCGCTGTACATCGATGGCGCCGATCACGGGCACGCCTGCGACAGTTTTGCCGTGCAGCGCTGCGTTGTCGTCCATGATCGCCACAGCGCGCTGCCGGGGAATGCGCACCAGTGCGTCGATGATTTGAACGGCGCCGTTGCCTCCGCCGATGATCAACAGCCGCTGCACGCGATTGGCAGGATAGCGATCATCGACCAGATCGCGCAAGGAAGCATTGAACGCCTGGCGTTGCGGGATGGTGGTGGGGGGAACTTCCGCCCCACGCCCCACGCCCCTTGCTTGCTCAATGTACGCCAGCACATCCGCTTCCGTAATGCGTTCACCCGCTGCAGGCACCTGCGCCAGGTCAAGGTGGTGGCGCTGCGCCAGCAATTCAGCTTTCCTGGTGGCAGGTTTGTGTGCACTCTCGTCGGTGGGCGACGTGGGAGCAGCGTCGGCGTGCGCGCGATCTCGCTGCAGCGCTGTCAGCCACGCCTGCGCCGCCTCAACCGAGGCGGCCGTTTCGCTCACCGCCGCAATCACCGCGCCGACCGCCACCTCTTGCCCACTGTCCGCCAGTGGGTAGAGATAGCCGGCTTGCGGCGCCTCGATCTCGAAGACGCTCTTGGTCGTCTCGGCGATAGCGACGATCTCGCCGCGCTGCACACGGTCGCCGGCGTCTTTCACCCACTCAATGAGGGTGGCGGTGGCGTCGTTCGGGCCAGATTGAGGCAGATGAATTGGCAGAAAATCGGTCATAAGAAGCTCTATCTCCCATGTGCAATCTCTCAGAAAGCGCCATCCTCTGAGGAGCATTATCAGCAGTTATTGATCGCCAGGTTAACTGTTTATCTTCCCGGAAGCTCCATAGCTTCCGGGAAGATTGCAAGCAATATCACGTGACAACCTGGACATCGATAATCGCAAGCAATGTATCACAGATGCCATAGAAGCTGTTTGAAAAGTCACTCAATTTGACGCAGAGAGGCGCAGAGATGCTGAGCGCTTATCCTTTCACATCTCCAAGAGCTTGAAAATTTTCTCCGCCAACATTGCCTGTGACGGCAGCACCGCATCCTCGAGCGCCTTCGCCGCCGGGATCACGGTTGGCGCTGCGCCGAGTCGCATCACCGGTGCATGGAGTTGCGCGCCAACCAGTGCATGCACCTGCGCCGCCACTTCAGCGCCCCAGCCGAACGCTGTCGGGCTTTCCTCGGCCACCAGCACGCGTCCACTCTGCACCGCCGCCCACACCAGCGGCGCAGCGTCGAGCGGGCTGATGCACGCCGGCAGACACGCCAGCACGCGAATTTCTTCCGCCGCTAGCTCCGTCAGCAAAGGCGCCAACAGGCGACTCATCCCGCCGTAAGTGATCACAGTCACGTCGGGTCTGGCGCCGTCGCCGTAATTGCGCGCCAGCGCCACCGGATAGCCGAACTGATCCACTCCCTCCGCCACCTGCAAAACGCCATCACCTGCCGCGCTTCCCCACTCTCCCATCGCCATCTCCCCATTCTCCCAACCTTGCAACCTCCCAACCTCGCCCCTGACCAACCCCAGCGGATAGAGTAGCTTGTGCTCGACAAAGATCACCGGCTCAGGATCGGCAACGGTCTGACGCAGCAGTGCGCCGGCGTCGTGCAGGTGTGATGCGGCCACGATCTTGAGATGGGGAATACCGAAGAAGAGCCGTTCGAGCGATTGGCTGTGCGTCGGCCCGTAACCGCGCCCTCCACCCATCGGCGTGCGGATCACCAGCGGCGCAGCGACCTGACCGTTGTACATCGCCGGGTACTTGGCGGCGTGATTCACAATCTGGTCTGCGGCGAGCGCCACAAAGTCGCCAAACATGATCTCGGCGATGGGATGCAGCCCACGCAGCGCCATGCCCACGCTCATGCCGACAATCGTCGCCTCGCAAATAGGCGTTGTGCGCACGCGGTCGGGAAAGCGCGTCGACAGTCCCTTCGTCACCTTGAACGCGCCGCCGTAGGGGTCGAGGATGTCTTCGCCCAGCACCAGGGCAGTGGGGTCTCGTTCAAGGAGCGTGTGCAGCGAGTGACGGAGGCTTTCCAGGTAGGAGAGTGGAGAGTGGAGAGTGGAGAGTGAAGGATTGGAGCTTGAGGGCTCGGGAGATTGAGCGATTATGTGCTTGGTGGATGGGGAGATTGTGCGATGAGGTGGTTGTGGCGCGCCCATCTCCCATCTCCCATCTCTAATCCCCCAATCGCTTGTTCCCCCACTTTCCTCTGCCAGCGCTTTGGCGACCGCATCCTCGATCCGCTGTTCGATAGCAGCGTCGATGGCGGCGCGTTGGGTGGCGGGGAGCGTGGCGGCCAGGCGCGCCACCGGGTCGCGCGCCCAATAGCGCTGCAACTCCTCGGCGCTGCGCGTGTCATCGCCTTTGCTGTGTGGCGCCAGGCGGTAGGTGTGCAGGGTGAGAAAAAATGGGCGGTTCTGGCTGCGAACATACGTCACTGCCTGCTGCGCAGCTGTGTAGACAGCGAAGACATCGTCGGCCTCCAGTTCGGCGCCTTCGATGCCGAATGGCTGCGCCCGCTGCGCCAGTGAACCGGCATGTTCGTCGCGGCGATGGGTGCTCTGGGCGTATTGATTATCCTCCAGCACAAAGAGCAACGGCAACGACCAGAGTGCGGCCACATTCATGCTTTCATAGACGACGCCCTGCCCCAATGTGCCGTCGCCCAGAAAGACGGTGACAATGGCGCCGCTCTGTTTATGCTTCTCGGCAAAGGCTGCCCCGACAGCATTAGGCACGATGCCACCCTGCACACCGTTGGTGTAAAGATTGTGCTTGTGCAGATGTTGTGTGCCACCGACCCCGCCAACTACACCGCTGCGCCGTCCCAACAGCTCGGCCACCAGTCCTTCCACGTCGTCACAATACGCCAGAAAGTGCCCATGTGCGCGATGACTGGAAAAGATCACATCGCGCGTCCGCTCCAGGGCATTGACCACGCCAACCGCACACGCCTCCTGACCGATGGAAGTGTGCACCGTTCCTGCCATCAGCCCGCGTGCGTAGAGATCAAAAAAGGTCTGCTCCGTACGCCGGATGAGCTGCATCTGCGTGTAGAAGCGTTCAGTCAAAGAATCATTGCGCATAGGTTTTGCGACTAGAGAGCAGAGATTGGAGATTGGAGATTAGAGATTATGCGATTGTGTGATTGAGAGATTGTGTGATTGAGAGACTGAGCGATTGAGCGATTGTGTGATTGAGCAATTGAGCGATTGAGCAATTGTGTGATTGAGCGCCTGTCACGCGTCAACTCCCAATCTCCAATCTCCTGATCTCCCAATCTCCTAATCTCCCAATCTCTCAATCCTCATACACCTTCCACCCCAAATCTTCCGGTTCGGCATCCGCAATCGTGTCCAGTTTGAGGCGGATGTACTTGCCGTGGGCAGATGCGGCGATCGTGCCGTCTGGCAGGTAGATTTCGCCGTCGCCCTCGAAGAGATGATG
>DGFH01000303.1:0-8130 GCA_002391565.1 Anaerolineales bacterium UBA3905 | reverse complement strand
CGGCACCGGCTTGCGGAAGCGCACCGTCAATTCGGCGGTGACGCCCCATGTGGAAGGGTCTTCCCCTTCACCGATGTTGACAGCACGACCGATGGTCTCATCGAGGATGGCCGTGATCACGCCGCCGTGCATGCGCCCAGGGTAGCCCTGATGATGCGGCTGCCCGGTGAAACGCGCAACCACTTCACCAACGCCCGCCTCAGAGACGGTTTCATAGAAGCGTGCGTGGATGCCAGCGTTGTTCTTAACGCCACAAACGAAGCAGTTGTGGCTATTAGGTTGTTTGAGCATGACTGGCTTACGCTTTCTCTTCGCTGCGGTCGGTGGCAGGGGGTGGCTCGACCGATAATGCAGAAATCTCCGCTCGCCACGTTGGCGTCATCGCAACGTCCGCCGCGGCCAGCGACGCCTCCAGTTGTTCCAAATTGCGCGCCCCGATGATCGGCGCAGTCACCGCCGGGTGGCTCATGACCCACGCCACCGCCAGCGTGGCTGGATGGTAGCCATGCGCGCGCGCGTAGGCGGTGAAGCGTTCAGCCACGACGTAGTGCAGCTCGTCGCCGTAGCGTTTCTGGTACATCGCATTTTCGACCAGTCGCCCGCTTGTGGGGCGCTGCCCGACGCCGTACTTGCCGGTGAGCAACCCACCACCCAGCGGGCTATAGGGAATCACGCCCAGCCCTTCGGCGGCAGCCAGCGGTAGCAGCTCGACCTCGGCCTGCCGCTTGGTGAGATTGTACATCGGCTGCATGACCGCAAAGCGCGCCCAACCGTTGAGCGCCGACAGCCCCAGCGCTTTGGCGATCTGCCAGGCCGCCCAGTTGCTCACCGCCGGATACAGGATTTTGCCCTGCTGCACCAGCGTATCGAGTGCAGCCAGCGTCTCTTCCATCGGCGTCGCCGGGTCAAAGCGGTGACAGAAATAGACATCGATGCGGTCGGTGCCCAGGCGACGCAGACTTTCTTCCACCTCGCGCAGAATATGACGGCGGTTCAGTCCCTCGCCGTTCAATCCCTCGCGCATCCGAAAGCCGACCTTGCTGGTAATGACCAGTTCGTCGCGATGACCGGCCATGAATTGACCGAGCAGCGTTTCGGCGCGCCCGCGTCCGTAGACATTGGCGCAATCGAAGAAGTTGATGCCGGCGTCGCGACAGCGCGCATAGAGCGCCGCCGACGTGGCTTCATCGGCGTCGCCGCCAAAGGACATGGCGCCAAAACAAAGCGCCGACACGGTGACGCCGGTGGCGCCCAAGAGACGATAGTTCATACACTGTTCTCCAGAGAGTAGTGACTGCTGTGAAAGAGAGCAGCCATGGCTTCGAGCGTGGTCAAGTCGGCGGCGCGCTGTCGGGCAAGCTCGATGGCGGCCGGCGTCAATTGTAACACCAGGCGCGCCTCCAGCTCTTCTGCGTGGCTGATGGCCAGGCGCGTACTGGCTGGATGCTGACGCACGGCAAGCGCCAGCACCAACGCCGGCGCCAAACGATGTTGTGCTGCCATGACCTCTGCGACGCCGATTGCAGCATCCAGGCCATTAGGCGTTGCATTAGACGCCAGCGCGCTTTGCAGCGCCTCCTGAAAATATGTCAGCGCCATACTGACGTCGCCCCGCTCCAGCACGCTGCGCCCCCGGGTGCTGAGGAGTCGCCCCAGGCTCCAGGCGTCGGCAATCTCGCGGTAGAGCGCCAGCGTCTGGTTGTAGTAATGCTCCGCCATTTCATGCCGTCCCAACGCATCATTGCCCTGCGCAAGTTGTTCCATGGCAATCGCAACGCCGAAGCGATCCTCGGTTTCCGTTGCCAGGCGCACGCCTTCTTGCAATAAGTCTAGCATCCGGTCATATTGTCCGAGCATCTGTGCCGTGCGGCTGAGAAAACTGGTGGCAAAGGAGATCGGTCGCGGGTCGCCCAACTGTCGCGCCAGGTGCAGCCCGATGCCCAGATCGTGCTCGGCAGCCAGATAGTCGCCTTGCTCATGCAGCACGATGCCCAGGAACATGTGGTTGACAGCCAGCTGCCAGTGCAGCCGTGTTTGCTGGCTGATCGCCAACGCTGCGCGCAGAGCCGTCGCCGCCAGGTCAAAGGCGCCGACCACCCAACCAATGGCGCCCTGCGCCCACAGGGCATCGGCCAACGCCGCCGGGTCATCGTGGCGCCTCAAGATTGGCAATGCAGCATCGAGCAGGTGTAGCGCCGCGTCGGGGTGGCCGCGCCGAAAGGTGAAGAAGGCTTGATGCGTGACCAGGTGTCCCCACAAGATGGCGACTGCAGGTTTCTCTATGTCGGTAAGCTGTTGTTGCAGTTGAGTCTGCGCCCATCGGAATGTCTGTTCACCTTCCTGAAAGTAATTGCGCAGCTCAAAGAAATACCAGTAGGTCCAGGCAACCTGGCGCAAGAGATCGATTTCTCCGTTTACCACCGACCACTCCCACGCCTGACGGATATTGCCTAACTCAACGGTCAATTGCTGCAATGCGCGCTTTTGCTGGTGGCTGGTGAGCAGGGGGCCGTACTGCTGCAACAGCGCAAGATAATGGCGCGCATGTGCACGCCGGGTGTTTCGTTCGTCCGTGGCATCGGTCTGGAGTTTGGCGGCCGCAAATTGGCGCACCAGCTCATGCAACTCATAGCGTGGCGCCGGCGCTGCGTCCTGGTCGCTTGCCTCCACCTGTGTCGCTTCGTTGCGTTGCGCCAATGACTTTGTGACCAGCGCCGATAGCAGCGGCAGGCTGGCGCCGGTGACGCGCAACGCAGCGTCGCGGGTGAAGCCACCCGCAAAGACAGCCAATCGCGCCAGTGAACGCTGTTCGTCGGCGCTGAGCAGCCGCCATGAATATTCGAACGTGGCGCGCAGGCTGCGCTGCCGTTCTGGCAGATCACGGCGATCGACGCTGAGAAAGTCAATGTTGCGTTCGATCTCATCGGCGATCTCTGCATAGCTCAACACATGTCCCCAGGCGGTCGCCAACTCAATCCCCAGTGGCGCCCCATCCAGCAATCGGCAAATGCGCGCCACGGCGGGAAGCAGATTGGGCGCCAGCGCAAAAGTGCGTTGGGTGCGTTGCGCGCACGCCACAAACATGACGACGGCATCATAGGCTTCGACATTTTCGACTGCCGCCAGCGTTGGCGGCACGGCAAGGCCATGCAGCTCGAACGCCCACTCGCCCGGCATGTTCAACGGTGTGCGTGAAGTCACCAACAGTTTGACGCCCGGCGCCTGCTCCACGATCTGCAACAGTTGCGTTTCCACAGCGTTTTCCGTAGGGACATCGGCAACAAGCAGATGTTCCACGTTGTCCAGCAATACCAGCATGCGTTGGGCGCGCAAATAGGCCAATAACTGCTGCAATGGTTCGCCAATGACGCCGAAGGTGAAGCCAATTGCCGCTGCAATCGCTTGTGGCAGCAGGGTGGGCGTCTGCACTGCCACCAGCGAAACGAAATAGACTTCGCCATGATAGACAGTGTCCTGGGCAGCGGCAACTGCCAGCGCCAGGCGCGTCTTGCCGATGCCGCCAGGTCCGTTCACGGTCACCAGTCGACAGTCGGGGCGGGCAAGCAAGTGGGTCAACTCTTCCAACTCTTGCGCCCGCCCGATCAATGGCGCGAGCGGCGTTGGCAGTCGCAACGCTTGTGGGCGCACCTGGCGTGGGGTGACTGTCACCGGCGCCGACAGCGCCGGTGAGTCAGGGGGCGGCAATGCGTCTACGCTGCGCACGCCACGCGCCACGTCCAAAAAGAGATGGCGTGTTTCGGGGGCAATTGCCAACGCATCAGCCAGCAAACCTGCAATTTCTCGTGAGGGGCGACGTTCATTGCTTTCGAGCTTGCGCACAGTCGCCAGCGAACAGGCGATTCTGTCTGCCAGCGCCTGCTGTGTCAGATCGCGCGCCTTGCGCTGGCGCTGAATCCATTCGCCGAAGGACATGCTTGCTGTGGTCATGCGCCGAATCATAAGGAAAGCGGTGATCTTCGGCAAATCCTGATATGTGCACCGGTGTTCTACATGGGCAAGGTCGGTCCGGTCGAGGGGAGGTGCCATTCATCTTCCCGGAAGCTCCAAAGCTTCCGGGAAGATGAATCGTTAGCCTAGCGGTCAGTAGAACCTGTTTGAAGAGTCACCCAATTTGACGTAGGCGCGCAGGGATGCAGAGAAACACAGAGAGCCTCAAGAGACTGCGCATCTGGAGCCAACTGTGCCACTCCTCTGCGAACCTCTGCGTCGCCGCGTCTCTGCGCCCAACTTCCACCCTCTTCAAACAGTCTCTTAAAGAGCGTTTGGAAATTCCTTTTTTGACGCAGAGACGCCAAGTCGCAAAGATAACGCAGAGAAACGGCTGTATTTCTTGTCGTTTTTTTCTCTGCGAATCTCTGCGTCTCTGCGCCTTGGCGTCGAAGTTAGTAATATTCAAATTGCCTTTTAGTGCGGCATGCTTGCTGGCAGCGATCTGGCCGGGGTTTCAATGTGGCGCAGCGCGGTTGAAAAGGCGTAGCCGGCCACACAGATCGCTGCCGAGAGCGAGCCGCCCAGGATGAAGACGCCGCGCACGCCCACAATCTCTGCTAAGGGGCCGGCAACTGCCAGCCCCACCGGCCCAGCCAGCCCAAAGACCACGTTGAGCAACGAGAAGGCGCGCCCTTGTAATTCGTTGGGGATGATCGTCTGCAAAATCGCCATCATCGGCGCATTGCCGGTGGAGAAAGTGAAACCGCTGATCGTCCACCAGATCACCGCCAGCCACAGCCAGGTTGAGGGCGCCAGCGCTGTCAACGCCACCGTTGCGCATGATGCGGCGAAGGAGAACATCACCAGCCAGATGCGTCGCTCATGCCAGGTGCGGAGGCTGATGAAGACGCCGCCGGCAATGACGCCCACCCCAGCGAAACCTTCCATCAATGCCACCTGATTGACGCCGCCGCCAAAGTGCTGCGTCACCAGCAGCGGCGTGAGCGAGAAGGTGGGCAGCACGGTCAGCACCACCAAGCCTGTCACCCCATAGAGCGTCAGCAAGCCGCGGTGATGCAGAACATAGCGGGCGCCTTCCCGAATATCCGCCAGGATGGAGTTGCCTGTAGTCGCCGCAGAGGGCGGCGGCTGTGGGATGCGGAAGAAAAACAACGGTGTGATGCCCAACAGTGCGGTGACGACGTCGATCATGAGGGCGCCCTGCAGAGGGAGAAATGCCAGCGCCAGCGCGCCGAGCGGCGCCGCCGCAATGGTCAGGACGCCCTGCATCGCCTGGTTCATGCCGGCCACGCGCGTCAGCCATTCTGGCGGCGCCAGGTTTGGTGTGCTGGCCAGCGCGGCCGGCCCTTGAAAGGCCTGCATCGTCGCCCGCACGAACATTAACGAATAGACCTGCCAGAGCTGGACGCTGTCGGTGGCAAAGAGCGCCACCAGGATCACCATGCTCAGCGCTGTGATCGCGTCGGCGACAATCATGACGGCGCGTCGACTCCAGCGATCGGCCAGCGCGCCGCCCAACGGACCAAAGATCGCCGTCGGCAGCAGTGCAGCGATGCCAGCCACCGCCAGCGCACTGGGCGAGCCGGTTGTCTGGGTGATCCACCACACGAGCACGAACTGCGTCAGCGCGCTGCCGATCATGGAGAGCGCCTGCCCCGTCCAGATCGTGAAGAAGCGCGGCTTCCAGTTCGCCCATTGCGCTTCGTGGTGAGTGGTGGGCGGCGTCAAAGAGGAAGACTCGATTGTCATAAAATTTTACTCGATTGGTCAGGAACGTGGCGTCGCTTGCCACTTGCCGCTGTTAAACACATGGGAACTGGCGACGGGCAACATGGCGGGCGCCGTTGGCTGGCTCATGCCCGCCAGGAGCAGGTCGAGCATCGCCAGCAGGGCGCCCTCCGGGTCGGGCTGCAACAGGCCAAGCATCGCCAATTCGGTGAAGCCCTCATACGCTGTGAGCAGGGTTAGCGCAGCGGTCATTGGATCCACTGCACGCAACTCGCCGCGATCGATGCCCTGTTGGATCAATACCGCCAACAGGTGTTGAAATTCGCCAAGATAGGCGAGCAGATGGCCGCGCGCCGCTTCGTTGCGCGTCGCCAGGCTGTATAATTCATTGCTCAGCGGCGATTGTTCAGTGGCAGGCGCCAGACCGCTGCGCACATAGGCTCGCAACCGCGCCTGTACGGAGCCTTCCGCCGCCAGCACGCCGCGCAGCTCGCTCAGGTCGGCGTCGAACATTTCCTGGAGCAACGCATGAATGATCGCTTCCTTGCTCTCGAAGTACCAGTAGACGCCGCCAACACTCAATCCTGCCTCCTGGGCGATCTCCTCCATGCGGGCTGCTTCGAGTCCCTTGCTCACAAAAACGCGCGCCGCCGCCTGTAGAATTTGTTGCTTGCGTTCCTTGCTCACATCTGGACGCGCCATCGCGGTCTCCCTCGAAATATACCGAATTTTTATTCGGTTATACATCGAAATGTTGCATCGTTCTGTAAGGAAATTCCAATATTCGAATCTGAATTTGGTTATAGGTGGGTGTGTTGGGCTGCTCAAGCGGAATCAGGCGAGCGGCTGGTCACTTCGCCCGCCTGTGGCGGGACGCACCCTCTACGCCGGGACAGCGCCGAGCAACAGCGCACCGATCGCTGTCGCATAACCAGGCTGCTCGACCACCTGCAACTCGGCGGCGTAGTACTGACCGACCAGCGCGACAACGGCGCGGAAACTGGACATATCGAGCATGTGGCCGATCAGCACGACGCGTTGACAGGCGTGCGCGCGTGAGGCGTTGATGGTGATCAGCGCAATGGTCTGTGCGATCAGGTTGACCAATGCTGCCGCCAGATCGGCGCGGCTGACTTCGCCGTGAAAGCTGGCGCGCCCCAGCCTGCCAAAGTTGACGGCAGTGGCGTCGGCCGGCAGCGAACCGATCGGCCCGGTGATCACATCGGCCAGGCTGAGGTCAACGCCGTTGCGGTCGCCTTGCACGGCCAGTCGTTCGATCTCCAGCGGGTCCATCGTGCCGAGAAGCAGCCGCGCCAGCCCCAACATTGTGCCGCCGCCAACTGCCGAGCCAGAAACGTGAGCATAGTGGTCACCTTCCGCCTTGACCAGAGCCGTGCCGGAGCCGCAGCTGGCCACCATTAGAGGAGTGCGGCGCGCATCGTCCTCTAGCGCCAGCAACGCCTGTCCGCCCCGTCCGATCGCCTGCACTTCATTGATTTTGATGATTGGCGTTGCACCGATTTGCGCCGGCAACACTCGATGGCGGCCTCCGGTTACGGCCAGGTAAGGCAACTCATCCAGCGCCACGCCCCCTGTCGTCAGGAGTGCGCGGACGCTGGCTTCGTCTGGATCAGCGGTGTAGGGCTGACTCCAGGTGAGCCACTTGCCGTCGCGCTGGACGACAACGTCGGTGTTGCTGATGCCAAAGTCGATGGCGGCGGCCAGGTGGTTAGTGTTGCGCATGAGTTTGTCCGTCGGGTTTTGTGCTCAGGCAGGCGTTGCGACCTGGTCATGAGCGCGGATCAGCGCTTCCGCCTGCTCGACCAGGATGCGGTTGCCAATGAAGAGCGGCACGCGCTGATGCAGCCTGGTTGGCTGGATATCGAGGATCGGCTGCGTGCCATCCGATGCATAACCGCCTGCCTGTTCGATGAGAAAAGCAAGCGGGTTGGCCTCATACACCAGGCGCAGTTTACCGCCTGGTTTCTTGGGGTCTTTGCGGTCGGCAGGGTAATAGAAGACGCCGCCCGCGAGCAGATTGCGATGGAAGTCTGCCACCAGCGAACCAATGTAGCGCAGCGACAGCCCCTTCTTTTCCGGTGTATCCCGCTGTAACCATTCTGTGTACGCCTGCACACCTGGCGTCCAGTAGGGTTGGTAGCCCTGGTTGACGCTGTAATATTTTGGCTTATCTGTCAGGCGGATATGGGGATGCGAGAGCAAGAATTCGCCGATGGCCGGGTCGAGGGTGAACCCGTGTACGCCATTGCCGGTCGAATAGACCATCATCGTGCTGGCGCCATAGAGGATGTACCCGGCGGCGACCAGATTGCGCCCTGGCTGCAGGACATCTTCCAGCGTCCCGCGACCTGTCGTCGTCTTGCGACGGTAGATGCCAAAGATCGTGCCGATGCTCACGTTGACGTCGAT
>DGFH01000069.1:474-44442 GCA_002391565.1 Anaerolineales bacterium UBA3905 | reverse complement strand
AGATGTGTATAAGAGACCTCTTCCCTGCGTTGGAATGAGTGCCCAACAGCATGATCGCGCGCGGTGTTCGTCTTTCGCGCATCGGCTTGTATCCCTTCCAAAGCCTGAAGCAATTTTGCATTTTCATCCGGACGGCGCGCAGCAATGCGAATGCACTGTGGCAAGCCGAAGGATGCACAATCGCGCACCAAAATGCCCTGCCTCAGCAAGTGGGAGCGCAGACGCGCGCCATCATCCACCGGCAGCAGGAAGAAATTGGTGGCGGAAGGATAAGGACTGCACCCCAGCCGCGTCAGCGCCGCGACCAGCTCCGCTTTGGCGAGGCGCAATTGCGCCAACGTCGCCCGCAGGTGGTCGGCGTCGCCAAGCGCGGCCAGCCCTGCCGCCTGTGCGCAGGCATTGACGCTCCACGGCACGCGCGCAGCGGCAAGCGCAGCAATGAGCGCCTCTGCACCGGCGGCATACCCCAGGCGCAGACCGGCCAACGCATATTCTTTTGTCATGGAACGCACAACGAGCAGGTTGGGCAGGCGCAATGCATGAACTGATCTCATTCCTTCCACGAAGGCGATGTAAGCCTCGTCGATAACGAAGAGCGCCTGCGGCGCCGCGCTTGCCCAGGCAGCGATGCTCTCAGGGGCGACTACCTGCCCGGTGGGGTTGTTCGGATTGCAGAGAAAGACAAGACGCGGTGCAATCGTTGTGATCTGAGCGGCCACCGCGTCGACATCCACCGCAAACTGGCTGGCAGGCGACGCCTGCCACTGCACAACCTGCGCGCCCATCAACTGCGCCATGCGCGCATATTCGCCGAAGGTTGGTCCGACGATCAAAACCCGATCGCCGGGACGTAGAAAAACGAAGGCGATAAGCCACAGCAGTTCGGCGGCGCCATTGCCCACCACGATATGCTCCGGCGCAGCACCCAGGTGATCGGCCAGGGCGCAACGCAGCGCCAGACATTCCCGATCGGGATAGCAGGCAGGATCAACAACCGACAATGCTGCAATCACCGCCGGCGAAGGGCCGTAGGGATTGCTGTTGGCGCTAAAGTCGATCACAGCATGGGTAGTCAACCCCAATTGCGTCAGCTCGGCATAATCAAATGCACCATGGATCACGCCTTTGCTGCCAGTGATCTCAGCTCTGGGCAGAATGGTGGGTGGCGGCGTGCGCCAGGCAGGCGATATCTGGTTCTGTGCCATCGTTTCGTCATTCATATGGCGGCGCGACGCCGTATCTCCGCCAGCCCCAACTCTTTGGCGGCGTTCAACAACTTCATATCTGTCGGGTCAGGGTCTTGCCAGAGACCGCGTTCAACCGCTTCCAGCAGACGTTCGGCAATCGCCTGCCATGCCCAGGGATTGCTTTCCGCAAAGAATTGCTGCATCTCCTCATTGCGTAGAAATTCCTCGGTGAGGTTGTGATACATCCAGTCTTCGAGCACCTGCGCCGTAGCGTCGTAGCCGAAGAGATAATCGACCGTCGCAGCGATCTCTAGCGCACCCTTGTAGCCGTGACGACGCATGCTCGCCAGCCACTTCGGGTTGATCACGCGGCTGCGGAAGACGCGCCGCGCTTCTTCGCGCAGATCACGCGTCTGCACGCGCGCAGGATCGCTGCTATCGCCAAAATAGCGGCGTGGATTCTTGCCGGTGAGCGCGCGCACGGTGGCGATCATGCCGCCGTGATATTGCAGATAATCGTCGCTGTCGAAAATGTCGTGCTCGCGATTGTCCTGATTTTTGGTAGCCACCTGCACGGTCTTCAAGGCGGCGGCGAATTCATCCTGAGCAGGCGCCCCCTGCTCAGTTGCGCTATATGCGTAGCCTCCCCAGGTCAGGTAAGCGCGGGCGAAGTCGGCGTCGCTCTGCCAGTTTTTGGCATCGATCAGCGGGAGTATGCCAGCGCCATAGCTGCCCGGCTTACAACCGAAGATGCGATAGCGCGCGCGTGCTGGTGCGGCTTCGTTGTGACCGCTCAGACGCAACGCCGCTTCATTCAATAAGGTGTGCTTGCGAGGGAAATTCTGGTCGAGCGGCTCGTCCGCGTCGATCACGGTCTGGATGGCGTTGTCGAGAAGGGTGATCAGATGCGGAAAGGCGTCGCGGAAGAAACCGCTGATCCGACAGACAACGTCGATACGGGGGCGCCCCAATTCAGCCAGCGGGATCAGTTCGATGCCAGTGACGCGACGGTTTTCCTGGCGCCACACCGGGCGCACGCCGAGCAACGCCAACACCTGGGCGATGTCGTCGCCGGCTGTGCGCATGGCGCTGGTGCCCCAGATGCTGATGCCCACGCTTTCGGGGTAGCCGCCCTCCTCGCGACGGTAACGCGCAAGCAGATTCTCGGCCAATCCCTGCCCCACCTGCCAGGACGCCATGGTGGGCAGCGCACGTGGGTCAACGGAGTAGAAATTGCGCCCGGTGGGAAGCACATGCGCCATCCCGCGTGTAGGCGCGCCGCTGGGCCCAGGCGGGATGTACCCGCCGTTGAGGGCGTGGATCAGATGGTCGATCTCGGCCTGTGCGCCTTCTCGCAGCCTGGGCACAATGAAATGGCAGGCGTAGCGAAGGGCGGACGCGATGTCTTCGAGCGCAGCGGTAGGCGCCTTGTGTTGCACCCCATTCTGTTGCGCCCACGTTGCTGCAACCTCCTCTGCGGCGGAGCTATCCCACCCACACGCGGCCATCTGCCGAAGCAGCGCCCTGGCATGGCCGGTGATGACGTCGATCAAATCGGCATTAGTGTACAATTCACGCTGTGCAACCGGCTTTTCAAGCTGAATAGGGCCGAGTGCGGCCTGACGCTGTGTGGCGCCAGGACGACCGGCCTGCCCTCCCAGCCGCCGCGCACCAGGCTGTTGCTGCAATTCACCCCAATCTTCACCCAGAGAGGCCGCCACCGCAACGGGCAGGCTGGGCGCCTGCAAGTTGGGCAACTTGAGCAAGTGGTAAAGCAGTTCGATCAGTTGCTCGTCCTGCGGCAGATAGCCCAGAATGTGCAGGCCATCCCGAATCTGTGCGCCGGTTAATTCGCACAGATAACCTTCGATATCTTCAAGCAAATGGGCCACCTGAGCGCCCTGCAATTCGGCGAATGCGGTGGGGGCGCCATCCTCCAAAAACGCACCATCCCAGTCGTGGGCGTGGTCGCCATGGTCGGACTTGAGGATATAGCGCAGATCATCGTCGAGCCGGTTGCGTTCGATCACATCCCAGATCTGGCGCTGGAGCAGGGGCAGCTTGGCCGGATCGAGTTGCTCGGCGGTGTAATATTCATCCACCAGTTGGGCAAGCTCCGCCAGCGCACCGTAGGCGCCAGCGCTGGTCATAGGCGGCGTCATGTGATCGACAATGACAGCGTGGCTGCGCCGTTTGGCCTGGCTGCCTTCGCCGGGATCGTTGATGATGAAAGGGTAGATCAGCGGCAGATCGCCCAGGAAGAGATCGGGGAAGCAGCTTTCGCTCAGTCCCACGCTCTTGCCGGGGAGCCATTCCAGCGTGCCATGCTTGCCCATATGAATGATGGCGTCGGCTCCCCACTCATCGCGCAGCCAGCGGTAGAGGGCAAAGTAGTTATGCGGCGGCGGCAGATCGGGTCGATGATAGACTTCATCAGGGTTCAGGTCGTAACCGCGCGGGGGCTGCAAAGCCACAAAGACATTGCCATACTCCAACCCGGCAAGGGCAAAGTTGCCGGCGTGCGTGTAGGCTTTGCCTGGCGGCGCGCCCCACTGCCGCTCCATATCGTGGCGGCTGCTGGCCGGGGCGGCGGCATACCATTCTGCATAGCGGCTGACAGGCAAGTGATAGGCGCGCGCCAGCTGAGCGTCGGTCAGCCAGGTGGCGTCGTAGGAGCAGCGGTCGATGAGATTCAACATTAATTCATCGCTGCTGGCGGGAGCATTTTCAACCACATATCCCTCAGCCTGCATGCGGTGTAGCAGCGCCAGCAACGATGCAGGCGCATCCAGACCAACGGCATTGCCGACGCGCGCGGCTTTGGCTGCACTGTTGGTGAAGACGACGGCGATGCGCTTCTGTGCATTCGGCTTGCGACGCAGCGCGATCAGCCGCGCCGCCAGGGCTGCCAGGCGCTCGATGCGTTCATCGTGAGGCGCATAGCGGGCGCCGCCGTCCTCTGTCTCTTCCTTGAACGAAATCGGCACGGCGATGATGCGCCCGTCGAATTCGGGGATGGCGACGTTCATGGCGGTGTCCAGCGGACTCAGACCGCGACCGTTGCGCCGCCATGCGGCCAGATCGCTGCTGCTGGTAATTGCCTGGAGGATCGGCGCGTCTATCTGTGTAAAGATGGCGTCCTTGTCGCTCAGGGCAAAACTCAGGGTGCTGATGATCACATCGACCGGCCCCGACGCCTGCATCAACTTGAGCGCCACCGGCATCCCCTCCTCGTCATATTCCTTGAGCGACTGCGTGTAGATCGCACGCGCCGTCAAGCCATGTGCATGTAGCGCCTGAATGATCGCATCGACGAACTCGGTGTTGCCGCTGAGGAGGTGAGAACGATAGAAAAGGATGCCAACCGTTGGCGGTTGACCACCTGCGGTCAGGCAGACTTCTGTGGATGAACATGCACAGCAGCCGATAGGCGCCTCATAAACCCCATGCAACAGCAATTCCTGTGGCTGCTCGAAGCCCCATCCTGTCACCAGCAAGTGATCGCTAAGACATTGGAGGCCATTCACCAGATTGTCTACGCCGCCGCACTGAAAATACGCGCTGATCGCCTGGGTGAGCGGTATGCCGACGGTGGAGCGCGCCATCAGATCGGGATCGAAAGCCTCCACCGCTGGCAGGCAAAGCAACATGCCATCGGTTTCCGCCGCCCAACGTTGCAGCCGCTCCAGACCATGTTCGAAGGAGCGGCTGGAGTGCACCCGCACCACTACGATCTGGGCGGCAGGGAGTTTTGCGTCAAGCAGGGCGTCGATCGCAGCCTCATCGGGCAGACGTCCGATATGCGCGCCATCAACCGGTGCAAAGCCCACCGGCAACTTACGCCGCGCCTGGGTCAGAGTGAGCAGATCGGTGTCGGCCTGCGTGAGCAGCAGAATGCCGCTGCCTGAAATCGGCGCCGGTGCAGTCGTGTGTTGCATTGGCTGCGCAGCGCCAGTCGGCGTCCCGTCCCAGCCAAAACCGTTGAAAAGATGAGGGCGTAAAATTGTCGGCGGCAGTGCGTTGGCGTCATTGATCAACAACTCGATAAAGTCATAGATCGCCCGCACAATGGCAGCGTCGTTGATCGAATGGAACCAGTAGGGGCGTCCGTCCATCAACAGCAAGGCGACATTCGCCAGCACGCACGGCCCCAGGCAGCCACCCTGGCTGAGATGAACCTTGTTGCGCAGTTTCCGCCGCTCCCACTCTGTGTGATACAGGTTGACCTCCACGGGCGCAAAGCCGCGCTCAGTGTGGCCGCAACAGCAGCCAGATGCACAGACGGACAACATGCCGCGCAGACGCCCGGCGTTCACCATGCGCCCGTCGAGGCGCTCCACCATGTTGCGTTTGCGGATTTCTTCAGTCATGCGGTCAGCGTAGATTGAGCGCCAGCACCGGCGCGCCATGACGAATCGAGCTGGCGGCGATATTCGCCTGAATGTCCGAGGTGGGCAATCTGGAGTGGAGACGGATTATTCTGCATAGTTTTCTCCCTTTATCGAATCCCAATATGTCCGACCGGCCAGGCAATTTCTGGACAGCGGTGATCGGTGGAGTCGGATGTCGGACGCGACCGTCAGCATCCGAACGAATATTCAAAACTCGATCCCTGCCTGAGCGCGAATGCCTTGTTCTCGGAAAGGGTGCTTGATCTCGCGCATCTCGGTGACCAGGTCGGCAAAGTCGATCAGATTTTGCGGCGCATAGCGCCCCGTGATGACGAGATGAAGCATGGGCGGCTTGTTTGCTTCCAGCCAGGCCAGAACTTCGTTGACATCAAGCCAGCCATACGCCAGCAGGTAGGTGAACTCATCGAGGATAAAGAGGTCATAGCCGCCATGGACGATACGCTCTTGCGCAATCGACCAGGCATGACGCGCGCGGGCAATGGTCTCATCCATGTCGGCGCTGGTCCAGGTCCAGCCATCGCCGGTGCTGATCCAGTCGATATCACCCATGCGCGCCGCCGCTTTGATCTCGCCATAGCGAGCAGTTTCGTGCTTCAAAAATTGAATAACGCCCACCTTCATCTTGCGTCCCCAGGCGCGCATCATGACGCCCAGCGCGGCGGTCGTCTTGCCCTTGCCCTCGCCGGTGTTGACGATGACAAGCCCCTTCTTCTGCGCCTTGCGCCGCACCTGCTGACGGCGTTGGTCGGCTTCCGCGCTGCCTGTGGTTGGCAGCGCGGCGCCAGCTGCACGGTTGTCTGAGACGCCGGCAGGACTAAGCTGGTCGGCGTCGAGGGCAGGCGGTTCATCTCCGCGCACGTCAGGCGCGTAAGCCGGCTCCTGACCGGGCGGGTAGAGCCGATGGAAGATCAACTCCTCCACCGGCGCGCCCCCAATCATGTGCTGGCGGTAAATGCGCTCCAATGCAGCACTGTCCACGCTGTGATACCAGATGCCGTCCGGATAGACCGCCAGGATTGGCCCCTTCTGACAGACGCCCAGACAGTCCACCAGGGAACACTTGATACGGTGCGGGTTGCGCAATTTGTTCAGTCCTACATCGCGATTCCATTGCTCGATCTGCCGGAGGAGCGCCTCTGCGGCTGCCGGTGCGGCGCAGTCACCGTGATTGCACAACAAAAGATGACGACCATAAGACCGCATGGATGGTGGTTGTTGCTCCATCATCTTGACTTCCTTCTGATAAAGTCCGTTATCTTTTCCCACGCCCAGTTCAGCCCCACCACAATTACGAGAGAGACGCCCGTGCCCACAACGATCAGATGTTGGGCGCGGCGGATATCGACAACCGTTGGCTTGGCAAGCCCTGCGCCAAGCCGGTAAGCATCGACCTTTTCCAGTTCCACGCCCAACGCACCTGCAGCGGCGCTCATAGGGCGCCCGGCATTCGGGCTGGCGGTCATGCCCGCATCGCGCCGCCAGATCTGCAGGGCATCCGCGATTCTGCCGCCCACCACAGGCGCCGCCAGCGCTATGCCCAGGGCGGTCAGGCGCGCCGGGATAAGATTGGCGGCGTCATCGAGGCGCGCAGCCGCTTTGCCAAGCCACTCGCGCTCGGCATCGCGATAACCCAACATAGCATCGGCTGTGTTGAGAAATCGATAGACCAATGCGCCGGGCAACCCGGCGACCACATACCAGAAAATCGGCGCCACCACGCTGTCGGAGGTGTTTTCGGCCAACGACTCGATGGCGGCGGCCGCGACCTGGCTGGCATCCAGCGTTGCCGTGTCGCGGCTGACGAGGTGCCAGCTCAATTGCCGGCGCGCAGTCGCCAGCTCTCCCTGCTCCAGCGCCTCAGCCACGGCATCGCCGGCCCGCAATAGACCTCGCACCGAAATCAGCAGCCAGAGCAGCCCTGCCTCGATAAGCCAGAACCACGAACGCCGTCGCAACAGTCGCTGGCATTGATGCGCGACGCCGCCCAACGCCAGGGCGCCGCCGCTAATCGCAAGCGCCCCATAGACGAAGCGGCCAGCGGCGCCGGCGCGTGGCGCATGCGCGCGAATCTGGCCGATCCACCGGCCCATCCACGCCACAGGATGAAACGTTGAGGGCGGATCGCCCAGCCCCTGGTCCAGAAACAGCGCCAGCAGCACGGGTGCGCTGCAAGTCGCCCGGTCACACGCTTTGTGCATCGTTCTCCTCGTCCGATCGGCGCAACATGACCCGAAAGATGCAGCTGCGCCGACCGCACTGTGTATCGATAACTGTGTATCGATATCGGTGTATCGATATCGGTGTAAATAAAAAGCGACCCACCAGTTTCAGTGGATCGCCAGGAATAAAAACCCCGCCGATTGGCGGGCAGCGAGCAAAGAGATTCAGGCTTTGCCGCTCAGCCCTCTTTTTCCACGAAGTGGCGCCAAGCACTGCAAAGGCGGGTAATCGGGCTTGGCGATTCCCAAAATCGCCATACCGTTGCGGGACAGCGCCGGACTGGTTCTTGCGAACGTCACCGGTCTTCCCCCATTGTGCGCCACACATCCGGGTGGACGGCGCACCTTTGCAGGTCTATGCAGTTGTTTTTTCAGTATATAGAGTTTGGCTCCTTTGTCAAACCGCGCCAAGCAGTTCAATTTCCTCCAGTCTCTTATCGTCAACTGGAAACTCCTTTGCCCTGCTGCAACTTGGGATGACTCCCCTGCCGATGATATACTCAAGAAATGGCCTTCAGTTGCTGAAGTGCACGACGCAAGACGAAGGGGTTTCAAAGACATGGCAAAGTATCCATCCAATCGTGGCAGTGAAAGCTTCATGGAATTTGCACTCATGATCATTCTGTTGGCGATCGTGATGCTGGCAATCCTGTTGATCGTGGGCGACAGTATCCGCGAATTCTTCAACGACATCGGCATCCGGTGGTCGCTCTTCGGCAATCAGGGTGCGTGGACGCCGGGTCGCTTTCCCTGGATCGCCTGAATCGCATCCGCCATGACTGCGTTACGTCCTGCCCGCTTCAGTTATGTGCTGCAGCATTGGGCTGTCGCTGGCATCGATCTGCTTTTTCCGCCGCGCTGCGTCACCTGTGGACGCGCCGGACGCCATATTTGCGCCCGCTGCGCCCAACTGGTGACGCCCACGCCGGCGACCATCTGCACCCGCTGCGGGCGCGTCCAAACCGCGCGCGTCCCCACCTGCGTGCAATGTGAAGATGATCCTGACTTTCCGCTCGACCTGGTGCGTGCAGCCGCGCTGCATACGGCGCCGCTGCGCGAGTGGATTCACCTGCTGAAATACGAAGGTCGTCGCGAGCTGGCGCCCGCCATGGCGCGGTATCTGACGGCAACTCTGGCCGCGCAGGAGTGGGAGCCGCTCCGCATCCGGCTGGATGGCGTCGTACCGACGCCGCTTCACGCTGAGCGGCTGCGAGAACGCGGCTACAACCAGGCGGAATTGCTTGCCCAGGGGCTGTGTCGCCAGACTGGACTGCCGCTACGCACCGATCTGTTGACCCGCGAAAAGCTGACGCGCTCTCAGGTGGGGCTGAACGCCGCCGAACGCAAAGCCAATGTGGAGGGAGCGTTTGCTGCGACGTCGGCCTGTCGCGGGCTGCATTTGTTATTAATCGACGATGTATACACGACCGGCGCCACCTTGCGGGCGTGCGCCCTGGCCTTACGCCACGCTGGCGCGGCGCGCGTCTATGCGCTCACGCTGGCCTTACCCGATCACCACGAACCATCGATGCACCATGGCCTACCACATTCCTGATGATCTGCTGGCGGCGTTGCGCGCAGCCAACCATATCCTCTGCGTCAGCCATGTCAACGCCGACGGCGACGCCTACGGCAGCGTGCTCGGTATGACGCATTTGCTGCACCGGCTGGGCAAGCGCGCTGTCGCCGCCATGCCCGACCCAGTCATTCCCGACTTCACCTTTCTACCGGGCGCCGACGCCATCATCGCTCCCGATGCAGTGGCGGATGATTACGATCTGATTGTCTGCCTGGATATGTCCAGCCCAGACCGGATGGGAGCGGTCTTCGACCCGCTACGACATGCGGCCATTCCCCTGGTGGTCATCGACCACCACATCACCAATACACACTTTGGCGCCGCCAACTGGGTGGCAGCCAGCTGTGCGGCGACGAGCCAAATGCTGGTCTACCTGGCAGATGCATTGGACACGCCGCCCGATCCAACGATCGCGGCGTGCCTGCTGACCGGAATCGTCACCGACACACTGTGCTTCCGCACCAGCAACACCACGCCAGAAGTGCTTGAAGCCGCCATGCACTTACAGCGCGCTGGCGCCAATCTCGCCGCCATTGTCCAGCGCACGCTCAATCGTTTGCCCTTCAGCACGCTTGCGCTCTGGTCGCAGGTGTTGGCGGGCGCCCGCCTGGAGGAAGGAGTCGTCTGGGTGACGGTGAGCCAGACGCAGTTGCGCGCCGCCGGTCACGCCGACGATGATTCGCGCCTGAACAGCATCCTGGCCTCAGTCAATGAGGCGGATATGAGCGCCGTTTTCACGGAAAAGGTCAATTCGCAAGGCGCCCCGGCGGTGGAATGCAGCTTCCGCGCCAAGCCCGGCTTTGCTGTTGGCGATCTGGCCTTTCAATTAGGCGGCGGCGGTCACGCCCCGGCCAGCGGTTGCACGCTCGATGGGACGCTCGATGCTGTAGTAGCACGCGTCATTCCGATGATGATTGCCGCGCGTCGGGCGCAAGCGACTACGGAGCCACGCGCGTGAACACGCCACACCCGCCGCTCGATGGTCTGCTCGTCATCGACAAACCAGGGCGCGACGATCTCATTCCGGCGCCTATCGAAGAGCCGCGCCCGGCGCCCGGTGAGAAACGTCCCTATCGCGGGCTGCTTAGCAGCCATGATGTCGTGGCGCGTGTGCGGCGCTGGAGCGGGCAGAAACGCATCGGCCACACCGGGACGCTCGATCCGCTGGCGAGCGGCGTCCTTGTCCTCTGCCTGGGCAGCGCCACGCGGCTAGTCGAGTACTATCAGAATCACCCCAAACGCTACCAGGCCGTGATCATCTTGGGCGCCGAAACCGACAGCTACGATGCCGAAGGCCATCTGGTCGCCCACTACCCGGTGCCGCCGCTCACCGCCGCCGCCATCGACCAGGCATTGGCGCGCTTTCGTGGTGAAATTGAACAGCAGGCCCCGCGCTTCTCCGCCATCAAACAAGAGGGCAAGGCGCTCTACACATTGGCGCGCCGCGGCAAGGCCATCGACGCACCGACGCGCACCGTCACCTTCACCTCTATTGAATTGATGGAGTTCACACCGCCTGCACGCATTACGCTTGCCATCGCTTGCTCGGCGGGCGCCTACATCCGCAGCCTGGCGCACGATCTGGGCGCAGCGCTGGGCGTAGGCGCATATCTGCAGGCGCTGCGTCGCACAGCCGCCGGCGATTTCACGCTGACGGAGGCGCACTCACTGGAAAGTATCGAAGCGGCGGCGCGCGCGGGACGGCTGCAGGAACTGCTACTCCCCACAGGTGAACGGCTGCCACTGCCGGGCTATCGTTTCAACGCCGACATCTTGCAACGCTTCCGCTTTGGGCAGACCGTGATCTTGCCCGACGCAGCATGTGAACCGGAACGACAACTGGCCGCTGCCCGCGACGAAAACGGCGTGCTGGTCGGCGTCATCCGCCGGCTGGGTGCGGCGCGCGAAAATGCCGGTTGGCGCTGGCGAGCAGAAAAATGGCTACAGTAAAAACCGCTGGCGCAGTCTCGACGCGAAGTCTCACAGAAATGACAGGTATGCGCACCTTTGACGAAATTCGCAAAGCTCATCTTGACGGCCCGACCATTCTGACGATCGGCAATTTTGACGGCGTCCATCGCGGGCATCAGGCGCTGCTCCAACAGATGCAGCAACTGGCTGACCAAATGGCCGCCACACGCAGGACGCCCGTCAACACCGCTTTTCTTACCTTCGATCCCCATCCGGTGCGCGTGTTGCGCCCCGATCTGCCTCATTTCTTGCTGACGACGCCCATGGAGCGACTCGAAGCGGCGGCAGCGCTTGGTCTCACCCATGGCGTCATTCAACCCTTCACACTGGAGGTCGCCCAGCTTGCGCCACGTGACTTCATGACGCTGCTCAAGGAACACCTGGGGCTGACGGTGCTGGTCGTTGGGCCTGACTTTGCCCTGGGGCGCAATCGCAGCGGCGACATTGCCACGCTACAGGCGCTGGGCAGAGAACTTGGCTTCACCGTCGAAGTCATTGCCCCGATGACGCTGGATGGGCAGCCCGTGCGCAGCAGCCATATCCGTGAATTATTGCAAGCAGGACAGATCGAGATGGCTGCAACCTTGTTGGGGCGCCCCTACCGCGTCAGCGGCGTTGTCGAACACGGCGACCAACGCGGACGGCAGGTCGGCATCCCGACGGCGAATGTGCGCACGCCGCCCGATAAATTGCTGCCGGCCGATGGCGTTTACGCCACGCGCACGCAGATCGCCGGCTTCGACCGCGTCTACACCTTTGCCAGTGCGACCAATGTCGGCGTCCGGCCGACTGTCGATGGGCTGCACCGTCGCGTGGAAAGTCATCTGCTTGATTTCCCACCGCCCGGACAGGTGGACAATTTATATGGGCGCGTGGTGGCGGTGGATTTTCTCCACCGGCTGCGCGGTGAAAAACGTTTTGCCACCATCACCGAGTTGGTGGCGCAAATTCACACCGACATTGCCCAGGCGCGCACCTTTTTCGCTGACGCGCCAGCGACGATGGCGGTTCGCTAGAGGTTTGATTTTATGGTTACTCGATTGCATTTTGCATTGGCAGTGGCGCTGCTGAGTCTGTTGACAAGTTGTGCACCAACAATTCCTGTCATCTTGAGCGGCGGTCCCAACCCCCCCATACTCGACCCCAATCTATTGGGACGTCCCAATCGCAACATTCAGTTGATCACCGATCTGGCAGCACTGGAGGCATGTCTCGATGCTGGCTTTTCCGCCTATGGCGCCACGCTGCAAACCACCAATGTGCGCAGCGACGCCGACGTGGCAGCCTGTCGCGTAGGGCGGCTGCCGCGCGGAACGCTGGTGGAGTTGGTCGATTACACTGCGATCCGCGCACCAGTAACGCAGGCGGCGACGCCCACGCTTGCCATCCCGACGCCGACGCCGGCGCCCCAGCCGCCGCCTGGCCCCCAGATCGGATATATCGAAGACATCCAGCCGCTTTTCGAGCGCACGTGCAGCGCCTGTCACAATGCTGCGGCAAAGCTGATGGGTCTGCAAACGACCGCCTATGCGCCATTGATGGCGGGCAGCATCAACGGGCCGGTCGTCGTGCCTGGCGACCCGGAGGCATCCAAATTGTGGGAGATGATCGGCTCGGGCAAGATGCCGCTCACCGGCCCACTGCCGATGGAAGAACGCCAGCTCGTCTACGACTGGATCAAGGCCGGCGCCGCCGAACGACGCGCGCCTGCACCCGCTGCGCCCAATCCGCCAGCACAGCCCTCTATGGCTGGCCAGGATGGCGAAACATGGCTGACCATCGGCGCCGACGTCAAGATGGACAGCGTGCCAGACGGCTGCGCCGCCAGCGGCGACCAGCCATTGTACGTCAGCAGCGATCTGATCCTGCCCATCAGTTGTGGCGCCGTCCCCAATCAGGCAGCGCTGACCGCCGTGCTTGCCAAAGTTGGGCTGGCGCCGGCGAACAGTGCACAGAGTACAGCATCGTCGCGCGACGTCGCGCCCGCGCCTGCAGCGGGTGATGTGACCACCGCCACGATCGATGCACCGACCAGTAGCGCGCCAGTAGCGGCGGCAGTGCCGCGCGCGGGCGCCATTGCCAATGCCGGAGCAGTCGGGATTCGCGCCGCAGCGCTGGGACTACCCGCCGCCACTGAGGGTGATCCCTACATGACGCCGCGCGGCGGCTTCTGCCTGGAACAACGGCTGCCCGACAACACACGCGGCATCACGGCCATTGCCTTTGCGCCGGATGGGCGCATGTTCCTGGCGCTGGACAGCAGCCTGGCCGGTGACGTTGATCCGCTGATTCTCTACGACGCCTATCATCCCAGCCGCTCGGTGGCCGTCTACGACTGGGTGAACAACAGCACAAAGTACGACGAGATCATGGTGGAGTCGAGTCGCATCACCGGACTGGATTACGCCGACGGCGCCCTCTACCTGTCGCGGGCAGGAGAAGTCGGGCGCATTCCCGATGGCGGCGGCTACGAAAAACTGGCTGATGGTTTTGCCGTCGAAAGTCGGCTTTTCCACGCCAACAACGGCATCGTGATCAGCGATGGCTGGGTCTATGTTTCGGCGGGCGGCGTGCGTGACGGTTACGTCGAAGGTCCGATCGTCGGCGTGAGCGAGGATAGCGCCCAGCAAATTGTCTCTGGCGGCAATCCCTACGCAGCGCGCATCGTGCGCGCTCCGCTGGGCGAGCTGCTTAGCCAGCGCACCATTGCGGCCTTCTCGACGGCGGCGCGCGGCGTGCGCAACCCCTACGGCATCACCGCTGACCCGGCCGGACGCATCTGGTTCACCGACAACGGTGCGACCAACGTGCCCGATGAGATCAGCGCTGGCGACGAGGTGAATCTGCTCGATCCTGGCGCCATCGGCGGCAGCGAAGGGGCGACGCCTTACTATGGCTTCCCGCTGGCGCTGAATGGCGCGCCGCCTGACTGGTACACGGCGCCTGTCGCCACGCTGGTCAACTCCGCGGCGCCGACGGGCATCGCCTGGGCATACGACACGATCTACTTCGGCGTCTATGGACGCTACCCCGGTCTCTACCGGCTGGGGCGGGCAGCAGACGGATCAGTGGCCGCCGAACGCATCCTGCACGGCTGGCCGATCCTGGCGGTGGCGACAGCGCCGGACGGCGCCCTGTGGATCGGCATGGGCAATGGCGGGCTCTATCGCGTCACGCCGGGATGCAACAATTAGACGCGGGGCGAGTTGCAAGGGGCGAGCGTGAGGCGTCGCCAACGACCAGGAACCCGCCATCGGCAGAGGCGATCTTTTTCGCCCCTCGCAACTTGCCCCTCGCAACTCCTTTTCACCACAGATCGCTTGAATCATGCGCTACCTGTTCGTCTCTGCACAACTGACCGGACACCTGGACTGGGGCGGTTATCTGGCGACGGCGGCGGCGTTGCAGCGGCGCGGGCATGAGGTCGTCTGGGCATCGGGCGTAGCGGTCAAAGCACAGGTGACGGCGGCGGGCGTGCCCTTTGCCCCGCTGGGCGAGACGGGCTGGCGCTGGCCGCCTCCGCCACCGTTGACCCGCCCTGCTGATATGCCGGAAAGTGAGTGGCGCCACGTGCGCGGCGAACGGGCGCTGGATCAATGGCTCGACCCGCCGCGCGTGACGGCGGCAGTGGACGCGCTCGCCGCCGTTGCGGCGACCGTGCAGCCCGATGTGATTGTGAGCGAGATGTTCGTCGTCGCCGCAGGATTTGTCGCCGAGCGTATAGGCAAGCCGCTGGTTGTGGCGGGCTGGCCTGCAGTCGCCCCGCAGAGTACGGCGGGCGATGCGCTGACGCAGAGCGCTCGCGCCCGGCTGGAGCGCTTGCTGGCGACGATGGGCTGCCAGGGCGTCAACTTCACGGTAACAGGACCGCCTGCGCTGTGCTCGCCCCATCTGCATCTCACTTTTTGGTGCGAACGCTGGTACGCCGGGCTGTCCTTGCTGCCGCAGACGCGCCACGTCGGCGCGCTCCCGCTCGATCCGTTGCCTGCCGACCCTGCACTACCGTCACCCGACGACCGCCCCTGGGTGGTCGTCACGCTTGGCACGACCTTCAACCACGACCCCGCCTTTTTCATAGCTGCGACCCACGCCGCCGACCAGTTGGGCTGTCTGCCGATTCTGCTGCTGGGGCGCACGCCCGAACCAGATGGCGTGGATGGCTGGCTGACGCGTCTACCCAAGACAGCAGTTGTGCGTAGTCACGCCGACTTCCGCGCGCTGCTACCTTACGCCGCGGCCGCGATTCATCATGGCGGCGCGGGCACGACGCATGCACTGGTGCGCGCTGCCGTGCCGCAAATTGTCGTCCCTCACGCTGCGGATCAAATTCACCAGGCGCAGGGGTTGACGCGCACCGGCGCCGGGCTGCATATCCCGCCCAAAGAGGTCACCATGGAACGGCTCACAGCTGCGCTGGCTGCCATCCTGCCCGACCTGGCGCCGGTGCGGGCGCAGGTGGTGCTATTGCGCGACGATCTGGCGGCGTTGGGTGGGATTGAAACCGCCGCCGACATGCTTGAGCCGACATGCTGGAAATGAAGTAAGCTGCTGTTGACTTGCCATCGGCGCCGGCGTCAACGCAGATATTGTGAATATGGGTAGACCTGCCACTTCTGCAATTCCTGCCCCCGGCGATAGACACGCGTCCCCGTCCAGTTCTGTGTGTAGTTCCACAGCTGCCAAAAGGCGTTCATCTCGTTTTTGCGGAAGGCCACGCGATAGACAACGTGGCGATCTTCGTCGAGAAGTTGCATGAAACCGGCGCGCTTCTGCGCCTGGCGGAGCGCGACGGCGAAGAATTCGGAGCGGCTTTGGCGGAATTCAAGAATGAGGTGGGCGCGGTTGAGCTCATCGGTCGCCTCGGCGTCGGCGTCACCATCGGCTGCGCTGGCGCCGGGCAAGTCAGTGGGCAGGGGCGACGCAACCTCGGTGACTTGCGCCAGTTCGGTCAACAGTTGCGCCAACGGACGCCATACATCCGGCTGCGGTAGTTCAATGCGCAGATCACGGTGCTGGCAGCGCCAGGAACGCGGGGCGCGGGCGGCGGCGGAGAGCTGGGCGAGCGACCACTGAAGCGGTTCCTGCTCCAGCATCAGCGCCAGAGACTGCAAGCGAAAGGTGAGCACAGCCTCGCTCAGCGTAGCAACAGGATGCTGCCACGCGTGCGCCGCCTGGATCGCTTCGGCGGCGGTCAAGGGACTACTGAGCAGCGCCTGCATCCCCAGCGCCAGCCCGATAACTTCCACCGGCGCGGGATGGACGGTCAGCCACTGCGCCAACGCAGCGCCATCTTGCGTCAGCCAGGCTGTCAGCAAGGCGACGCGCCACAAGCCAGGGTTTGCCGTCCAGACATCGCTCTGCAGAAACTGTTCCACCCGGCGGCGAACAGCAGGATTGCCCTCCAGCAGGTGAACTTCCAGATTGGCAAGATAAAGTTGCTGAAAGGCAAGCGGCGCAGGGGTGAGCGGCGTCCCCTGCCAGGCGAGAAACCAACCGCGCTGCCGGGGCGTGAAGGCGGCGTACCCAAGACCCGGCGCCGGCGCGATCTCAGCGACAGGCTGCAACGCGTCTGTCGCTGCAGCCAGCGCCAGGTCGATGAGGGCGAAGTCTTCGCCGGACGCGGCGCCATATAACGTGATTGGCAGAGCGCGCGCCTGAGCATGCGCCACGACTTCGGCCAGTGGAGCGTCACGATCGGCAACGCGCAACAGCGGATCGAGCGAGATGGACAATGTCATGCAACGGTGCGACCCAGGTTAAGCATCACCCTCTAGAAGTTGTTTGAGCGCCACCGCCTCATTATGCAACTGATCTTTGGCTGCATATACAAGCGTCAATTCTTTCTGTTGCGCAAGCGCCTGTAGCTCTGCCCATGCCGGATTGTTTTTCAACTCAGCACGATACCGCTTCTTGAATTCAGCCCATTTCTCTGGATCATGCCCAAACCATTGGCGAAGCTCGGTTGATGGCGCGACCTCTTTAAGCCAGAGATCAATCCTGGCATTGGTCTTGGAGATTCCTCGCGGCCAGAGACGATCCACAAGAACTCTGTAGCCATCGTCCTCGGTCGGGGGTGCGTAAGCTCGCCTCAATTTCACGTTCATGGTTTACTTTATGCGGCATCCACCATAACGTTCGCATCGTACACCGTTTGCCAGTTCGCCCGTGTCATATTTTAAGGCTTCCACACCTCCCACACTTTGCCCACCAGCGCTGGGCCAGGCTTGAGTGTGGTTTGACCTGGTTGCCAGCCTGACGGCGTTACTTCCCCGGTGGCGCGCACATGTTGGAAGGCTTTGATTTGCCTGATCAACTCATCAGGATTCCGGCCTACCTCAGGGGTTAACACTTCCATCGCTCGAATCACAAAGTCCGGGTCGATGATGAACCGACCCCGAATGTCCACTCCAGCGGCCTCATCGTACACCCCATAAATTGCGCCGATCTTGCCTCCGGCATCGGTAAGCATTGGAAATGGCACGCCGCCGCTGACCATCTTGGACAACTCTTGTTCTTGCCAAATCTTGTGCACAAAGCGACTATCGGTGCTCATTGCCAGCACTTCTACATCAAGAGACTGAAGCTCCTCGTATCGGACGGCGACCGCCGCCAATTCCGTCGGTCAGACAAATGTAAAGTCTCCTGGATAGAAGCAGAGAACTATCCATTTGCCTTTATAGTCAGAAAGTTTGACAGGCTGGAAGCCTTTGCCCTCAATGTAAGCATTAGCCTCAAAATCAATCGCCTCTTGACCAACCCGTGCTATCATGTTAGTCTCCTTCGCCAAATATACTTCTTTCGGGTGTAATCGATGATGCAATTGCCGGTGCGATCGGTCCACGCGCTGATTTGACACAACCGTCTTTGAGTTCTGTCATTTCAACCTCCTTTTATCGCAAATGGTTGCTCGCAAAGTCATTCAGGGCGGGGCATTGGGCGGGCGGCGTAGCCGTTCGTCAAGGCATCTACGATATCTTGTCAATTGACATTTATATTATTCCTCCAAAACCGTTTATCCGTCAAATCGACAAGATAAATTTCTCCTTGCGATTGCGGTATGAACAACCTGGCCTCATCTACATGACGCAATAGTCAACGACATCGCTCTTCGCCTCCTACGTCGCATAATTCTCCTCGCGCAGCATCGGCGCCAGGAAGCGCCCTGTGTAGCTGCGCGGATTGGCGGCAATGTGTTCGGGCGTGCCCTCGGCGATGACGTAACCGCCCTTGACGCCGCCTTCCGGCCCCATGTCGATCAGCCAGTCACAGTTCTTGATCACATCCAGGTTGTGTTCGATCACCAGCACGGTGTTGCCCTTGTTGACCAGTTCATGCAAGACTTCGAGCAGCTTGCGCACATCCTCGAAGTGCAGGCCGGTGGTCGGCTCGTCGAGGATGTAGAGGGTGTTGCCGGTGGCGCGGCGACTTAGCTCCTTGCTGAGCTTGACGCGCTGCGCCTCACCGCCGGAGAGCGTGGTCGCCGGCTGGCCGATCTTGATGTAACCCAACCCAACCGCGTTGAGCGTTTCCAGTTTGTTGCGAATGCGCGGGATGTGTTGGAAGAACTCCAGTCCCTCCTCGACGGTCATCTCCAACACGTCGGCAATCGACTTGCCGCGAAACTTGATCTCCAACGTTTCGCGGTTGTAACGATGTCCCTTGCACTCCTCGCACGGCACGTAGACGTCGGGCAGAAACTGCATCTCGATGCGGATGATGCCGTCGCCCTGACACGCCTCGCAGCGTCCGCCCTTGATGTTGAAGGAGAAGCGTCCCGCCTTGTAGCCACGCGCCTTCGCTTCGGTCAGGGAGGCAAACAGGTCGCGGATGTCGGTGAAAAGCCCCACGTAGGTGGCCGGGTTGCTGCGCGGCGTGCGCCCAATCGGGCTTTGGTCGATGTCGATCACCTTGTCGATGTGCTCGATGCCTTCGATGGCGTCGTGGGCGCCGGGGCGCTCCTTGGCGCGGTACATGTACTGCGCCAACTTCTTGTAGAGCACTTCCACCACCAGCGTCGACTTGCCGCTGCCGCTGACGCCCGTCACGGCCACAAACTTGCCGAGCGGAATGCGCACATCGACGCCCTTGAGATTGTTCTCACGTGCGCCTTTGATGAAAAGATACTCGCCGTTGCCTTCACGCCGTTCCCTGGGCACCGGGATGCGTAGCTCGCCGCGCAGATATTTGGCCGTCAGGCTGTGGGGACAGCGCAAAAACTCGTTGCGCCAGGCCGAGCAGACAACATGCCCGCCATGCTCGCCAGCGCCTGGCCCCATGTCCACGATCCAATCCGCCGCGCGGATGGTGTCCTCGTCATGCTCGACCACCAGCACGGTGTTGCCCAGATCGCGCATTCCTTGCAGCGTCTCGATCAAACGGGCGTTGTCACGCTGATGCAGCCCGATGCTCGGCTCGTCGAGAATGTAGAGCACGCCCATCAACTGGCTGCCGATCTGCGTTGCCAGACGGATGCGTTGGCTCTCGCCGCCCGACAGCGTCAACGCCGTGCGATCCAGCGTCAGGTAATCCAGCCCGACGTTGACCATGAAGCCCAACCGCGCCGCGATCTCCTTAAGCACCTGGTAGGCAATCGTCTGCTGGCGAGGAGTTAGTGGAGATTGGAGATTGGAGATTGGGTGATTGGAGGATTGGGGATTGGATGCGCCGTTGCTGTTCGCAGACGCAGCGCCATCAATCTCCAATCTCCAATCTCCAATCTCATTTTTTTCTCCTCTCAGCCACTGCACCCACGTCAACGATTCGCTGACCGGCATGCGCGTGACCTCCCAGATGTTTTTGCCGGCGATGGTGACGGCCAGCGCTTCGGGGCGCAAGCGCTTGCCGCCACAAGTGGGGCAGGGGCGCACGCTCATGTACTGTTCTAGCTTGGAGCGGATATACTCGCTCGTCGTCTCTTGATAGCGGCGCTGCAAATTGGGGATGACGCCGCTGAAGGTCGTCTCGTAGTAGCGCTCCTCGCCTTTGCTGTTGGTGTAGTCGATGCGCACCTTCTCGCCCTTGTGCGGCGTGCCCCAAATGATGACATCACGCTGTTTGAGGCTGAGTTCCTTGACCGGCACGCGCGCTGGTATACCATATTGTTTACAGACAGCGCGCAGCACTTGGCGATAGTAGCCTTCATTTTCGTCGTCGTTCTGCCGCCGCCAGGGGATCACGGCGCCATCCTCAATCGACATCTCCTCATCCAGCACCAGCTCTGGGTCGAACTCCTGCAACGAACCTAGCCCCGTACAGGTGGGACAGGCGCCGTGCGGACTGTTAAAGCTGAAGGTGCGCGGCTCGATCTCCGGCAGGCTGGTGCCACACTTCACACACGAAAAGTGTTCGCTGAAGGTGCGGTCAACGGGATGACTGCGATCTGTCACATCGGAGACGATGAGCACGCCGTTGCCCAACTTGAGCGCCGTCTCCACCGAATCGGCCAGCCGCGCTAGATCGGTGCCGGTCGGCTCGCCGCTTTCATCGACGCCCGGCGGCTGTACGATGATGCGGTCGATCACTGCCTCGATCGTATGCATCTTGTAGCGATCCAGTTCGGGAACCTCCGTCACTTCGTACAGTTCACCATTGACGCGGGCGCGCATGTACCCTTGCTTCTGCAGATTCTCAAAGACCGACTTGTGGTTGCCTTTGCGATCCTTGATGATCGGCGCCAGGATCAACAATCGGCTGCCAGCGGGCATCTCCACGATGGTGTCGACGATCTGCGTCGCCGTCTGCTGTGTGATCGGCTCGCCACAGGTGGGACAGTGCGGCTGACCGATGCGGGCGAAGAGCAAACGCAGGTAATCATACACCTCCGTCACCGTGCCGACAGTCGAGCGCGGATTGCGTCCGGCGCCCTTCTGATCGATGGAGATCGCCGGGCTGAGACCCTCGATCTGATCCACGTTGGGCTTTTCCATCAACCCTAAGAACTGGCGGGCGTACGCAGAAAGCGACTCGACATAGCGACGCTGACCTTCCGCATAGATCGTGTCGAAGGCCAGGCTGCTCTTGCCGCTGCCGCTCAGCCCGGTGATGACGACCAGCCTGTCGCGCGGAATCTCTAGATCGACATTTTTCAGGTTGTGTTCACGCGCACCGCGTACAACCAGCTTATCAAGCGCCATAGGTCGCCTCACAGTTCAAAGTTCTGCACCTGTCGAAACCGAACAAAAGTTCTTACAGTATAGCCCCAATCAGGTGACTCGCCAAACCCATCAGCACAACAAAACCGACGAGAGCTCACATGAACTCCCGTCGGTCATTCTATGAAGATTATGCTGGAAACCGCCCAACAGCACAGTGATCCATCATGCAATGGCCCCCATGAAAAATTTCGATGACTTTGGATAATTCCAGACTATGAACGTCACTCTGGTCATGTTACACTCGCCTTCGTTGAAAATTTCACGAATCAGTTTTGTGTTTATGCACCGACAAGGAGAATCTACCATGCGCCTTCTTTCCGTACTCTTGGCGGCGACAATGTTGACCCTGGCGGCCTGTGGCGGCGGCTCCAGCACGCCCACCCCCACGCCAGCGCCGGCAGCAGCCCAACCCTCTGCGCAGGAAGTGATCGCCGCCACGCTGGACGTAGTGATGCACGACATCTACTTCGGCGCCAGCAACGACAACATTGCCAACCCGCCGGTGTGGACGGTGAAGGCGGGCTCAGAAGTGACGCTCAACCTGGACAACCAGGGCGGCTTGCAGCATAACTGGGCCGTGATGAAGCAGGGCATCGAGATGCCGGTGCCCTTCATGCCCGACCAGAATGCGGATTTGATCTTGTGGGCAGCCGGCGTGCTAGAAGCGGGAGAGAAAAAGTCCGAACCATTCCCGGCGCCAGCCGAACCGGGCGAGTATCTGGTGATTTGCACAGTCGCGGGCCATTATCCGGCCATGCAAGGCAAGTTGATCGTTCAATAAAGCTGCGCGCAGAACGGTTATTCACCTTCCCGGAAGCTCGGAGTTTCCGGGAAGGTTGGTGGCAGCGGCCTGTCACGACGCCGGGGTAAAAATTGTTTTCACCCCGGCGCGTTCCTCAAAGGTGGCAAAACCGCGCGCCCATTCCGTCACCGGGAACACGTGGGTGATGAGAGGCGCAGTGCGCACCCGACCTGAGCGCAACAACTCGATGGCGCGCCGCCACGATGGCGGCGTGCTGGCGTTGCTGCCGGTCGCTGTGAGTTCCTTGTAGACAAGCTGGTCGAGATCCCACGCCACCGGTTTGCCAAACAATCCGATCTGTACGTAGCGTCCACGCCGTCGCACCAATGTCAGCAACTGCTGGGCCGCCGCTCCGGCTCCAGCACATTCGTAAACTACATCTGCGCCCAGCCCTCCCTCGGTCAGATCGCGCACGTGCACCGCCGCGTCACGGCGCTGCACGTTGACAACGTGATCGGCGCCCAACGCCTGCGCCAGCTCCAACCGATGTTCGTCTGCGTCGGCGCCCAGGACAATGGCGGTTGCGCCTGCCGCCTTCACCACCTGCAGCGTCAACAGCCCAATGGCGCCCGGCCCGGCAATTACGGCCACGTCGCCCGGCGTAACGGTCGGTGTGGTGAGCGTGGCGTGCACCACGCAGGCGAGCGGCTCCGTCAGTGCACCCGCCTGGAAATCGACGTTGGCGGGCAACTCATGGATATTACGCGCCGGTGTGATCAGATAGTTGGTGAAGCCGCCGTTCACCGCCGACCCGATCGAGCGCCGCTCCGGGCACAGGTTGATCTGGCCGGCGCGACAGTAGCGACACGTGCCACAATAGGAGAAGTACGTTTCGGTCGTGACGCGCATTCCCGGCGTCAATCCTTGAACGCCCTCGCCCAATTCCACGATCTCACCCGCAACTTCGTGTCCCAGCACGACCGGCGGCCACGAACGGAATTCATCTTTGTAGATATGCAGATCGGTGCCGCACAGCCCGGCAGCGTGGACGCGCAACTTGACCTGCCCGGGGCCGGGTTCGGGTTCAGGGATGTCGCACACTTCAACGTTGCCGACGCCCGGCGCCAGCTTCATGATGGCTTTCATGGCGACTAGATCACCTGAATCCCTTCCCTGCGCACAACTTCGCCGATGCGCCACACCGACTGCTCGACTTTGGCGCACGCCTGCTCAAAGACGCGCACCTGCGCTGGCGGCACGGCCAGCAATAGGCCGCCGCTGGTTTCAGATTCCCACAACACGGTGCGCAAAGTGGCAGGAATGGCGTCGGCGAAGTGGACATGCTCGCCGAAGTGACCAGGGTTGAGCCGCGCCCCACGTGCGACATAGCCTGCCTCGACGTAGCGGAATGCGCCGGAGAGCACCGGCACGGCTGCCGCCTCAATGACAAAACCGACGCCCGGCTCACTCCCCAGCACCATTTCGCTGGCATGACCCAACAGGCCAAAACCGGTGATGTCGGTGGCGGCGCGCACATCGGCGGCGCGCGCGGCGCGCGCCGCAGCCTGGTTGAGTCGCAGCATCGACACAACAGCAGCATCCAGGTCGCGCACATCCAGATCGGGCTTGCCTTGCGCCTGGCGCGCCTGTCGATCTTCATCGCTTTCAGCAGGGCCGGTGCGTTTGGCCGTCGTGGCAATGATGCCAGTGCCCAGCGGCTTGGTAAGAAACAACTGGTCGCCAGGGTGGGCGCCGCCTTTGCGCATCACGTGATCGGGATGAACCATCCCCGTGACGGCGAGGCCATAGAATGGCTCCGGGCTGTTGACGGTGTGCCCACCGGCGATGGCGGCGCCGGCTTCACGCACCTTGACCGCACCCCCCGCAAAAATCTGTGCGATCGTTCCCGCCTCCATGTCGCTGGGAAAGCCGGCGATGTTGAGCGCAAAGAGCACCTCGCCCCCCATAGCATAGACATCACTCATGGCGTTGGCCGCAGCAATGGCGCCAAACGTCCACGGGTCATCGACGATGGGCGTGAAGAAGTCGGTCGTGTTGATGAGCGCGCGCGTATCATCCAACCGGTAGATGGCGGCGTCATCCGGCTCGCCCAACCCGACGAGCACATCGGGATATGCAGTTGCCGGGAAGAACCCGGCCAGTTGGCGCACGACCTGCGCTAATGTCCCTGGCGAGAGCTTGGACGCTCAACCCGCGCAGGCGACCAGCGCCGTCAACGGCTTGTCGCTCATGTCCTTACCTTTCATGCCCTCTTATAAAAGCCCGATCAGATTGGCAGCCAGCACGACCATCACGACGATCAACAGCCAAAACAGCGCCGTCTCGACAAACGCCCGCAGTGCAGTGGTGCGCGACTTGCGTCGATCTTCGCGTGCTTTCTTGCCTTTATCGGCAATCTCCTTCACGGTCTTGTCATAGGAACTGCGCAGACTTTTACTGCTTTCCCAGCGTTTGCGGATGACAGACCAATACCAGGTCATCAACCAACCGATCAGGATGCCGATGATGAGAACGAGCAGGTATACCATCTATGCTACATAATTGGCCCAACGTTGCTCGGCGCGCTGCGGGCGCGGATTGTGCGCCATCTCGATAGCAAAGTCAGCCATCGCCTTGACCGCCCACTCGAAATAATGCGGCGTGATGCTGTTGATATCCATGTCGGGCGCCGGGTTCATGAAGTCGATGGCATAGGGCACGCCATCGCGAATCGCAAACTCGATGCTGTTCATGTCATAGCCCATCACCCGATTGATGCGCCGCGCATAGTCCACGATGCGTTCACCCAACTCTGGCGTCAGATGCTCATGCTCGACGATGTAGCGGCGGTGCTTCGGATCGTACTTGATCGGCATGATGTTCTCTTGCCCGACGCAGATGCAGCGCACAAACTGGTCAAACTCGATGAACTCCTGCAAGATCATACACAGCGTGCCGGTCTCATCGTAGGCGCGGATCAGCTCATCGATGCTGTTCACCTTGTAGACATTCTTCCACCCGCCACCCCACGCATCCTTCAGAATGGCCGGCAGCCCGGTGTACGCCACGATGGCATCCCAATCCAGCGGGTAGTTGAGGTTGCGCAGGCTCTCCGAGACGACGCCCTCTGGATACGCCTTCATCGGCAGCACAATCGTCTTGGGCGATGGAATCCCCATGCGCGTGATCAGGCTGGCGCCAAAAAATTTGTCGTCGGCGCTCCACCAGAAAGGATTGTTGATGCAGTACGCACCCTGGAGCATGGCATTCTTCATGTAGGTGCGATAATAGGGGATTTCATGGCTGATGCGGTCGACCAGGACGGCGTACTCACAGGGTTCGTTCATCTTTGTCCCGCCAAGCTTGACGTACTCCGCGATGACGCCGGCGTTGCGCCCATTCACCTCCTCGATGAAGGCCGGGGGAAAGCTCCACTCGCGGCCAACGATCACCCCAATTTTCTTGACGCTCATGAGTCCTCCAGAGATGTGGTCGTATTAGGATTGGAAATTACGTCAACGTCAACCGTCAGTCGTCGATTCGGCGTCAATTACAAGTCATACACCAACGCCAGTTCTTGGCGCCTGACGGGTGACGCCTGCCGCATTGACAGTTCGACGCTTCAATCATGTCCGCCAATATACTGTCGCACCATTTTCATCCAGTAGGGCCAATCGTGACTCCAGCCATCCCACTCACGGAAGGCGTGCGGCACTCCCTTCTCCCACAAAGCCCGGCTCAAAGCACGATTGTTCTCGATATTGGGATCATGCTGGCCCACGACAATGATAATATCCATGCGCCGCAATGCCTCTAGCTGATGATGATCATGCATTTGCGGAACATAATGACTCGGAGTGTTGAAATAAATGTTGTCGTCGTAATAGCCGCCAAAGAAGCTGCTCATGTCGTATTTACCGCTCAACGCCAACACCCGGCCAAAGAGATGGGGATGACGAAAGGCGATGTTGACGGCGTGATATGCGCCAAAGCTGCATCCATGCGAGATGAGGAACGGGTTGGGGTTCTTTGACGTACTAAGCGGCAACACCTCATTGAGGATGTACTCTTCGTACTGGACATGACGCCAGATCTTGCCGCCAGGGTGCGCCCAGCCGTTGTAGAAACTCTCCGCATCAACGCTGTCCACACAGTAGAGTTGCAGCCAACCGTTTTCAATGTGATCGGCCAGGTTGGCGACCATGCCGCGATCTTCGTATTCGTAATAGCGCCCCATACTGGTGGGAAAGATCAGCACACGCGCGCCAGCGTGACCAAAGATCAATAATTCCATGTCTCGGTTCAAGCGCGGGCTGTACCACTTATGATACTCACGATTCATTGTGTTTGTCCCTATCTATTCCAGCGTGATCAGGCTATGTGCGTCTTGATAGCCACTCTCAATGGTCTCCGGGTTCTCCGGATCGCGTAGCCACCAACCCTGCGGGTGTTCGCTATCAACGACCCAGAAGCGATACGGATACGCGCCGGGCGTCAGGCGGATCACGCCATGCCACCAGCCGACGGGCGTCGGCTGCAGGGGCGAAGCATCCGGTTGCCAGCCATTAAACGCCCCGATCAGGCTGACGCGCGTTGCACGCGGCAGCCACACGCCCACATATACGAGTCGATCATCTTCACCTGTGGCGGCGTTTGCTTGCACGAGTAATGTACCGTGAAGCCGCCATTTCTGCAATTCGCTTTCTCGCAAGACGCTGTTACTGTGTGGCAAGCCGACCAGCGCACCGCCGGTGGTGCGCAGCGCCGCCGCCACCGCGCGCGCCGGTTGCAACAGACCAACCCCTTGTTGACGCGGCAACAAATGTGGCAATGGCAATACTGTCTCCATCAATAATTGACGGACAGTAGTTCCTTCCAGGCTGGCATTGGCCTGCAACATCTGCGCCGCCACTGCCGCCACTTGCGTCACCGCCACCGAAGTGCCATCGACATGCTGATAATAGCGATGGATCCACTTGTGGGCATTCATGCGCTGACGCAGACCTTGCCACACCTCCGGCATCCAGTGATCAGGATCAACCACCAGCGCATCGGGCGGCGTCTCTGCGTCGGCAACGTGGCGCACCAGGCTGGCCGGCAGATCGCCCGCCTCGCCGCGCAACACGCGTCGCACCTGGTCGATGGCCGCCATCTCATAGAAAACATGGCTGAGCGGCAACACCGGTGACGGCAGCCAGCGCCCCAACGCCAGAATCTCCGGCTTGTGAATCAAGGTGTGTCGATAGGCGACCCGCCCCGTGTTGTGGTGGTAGAGGCTGAGGGTTTCCACCTGGTCCGGGTCACCAGGTCGCCAGCGGCGGTTATGATCCTCGACGCCGCCAACGGTCATCACGGTGGGCGTCTGCGCCGGCGCCAACAACTCATCGACCCCACGATTGCCCGCCGCCGCCGCCACAAAGACGCCGCGCTGCGCCAGTGCGTGTGCGGCGCGACAGACCGGGTTGTTCTGCCATTCCGCCGGGAAATCACCGCCGACGCTGATATTCACCACGCGCACACCATAGCGTTGCCAGCGCTCCTCCTCCAACAGCCATTGCAGTCCGCGCAAAATGTCTTCTTCTGGAATACGCCCGCCGCCGCGCCCGATCTTGATCGCCACGATGGCGGCTTCTGGCGCATAGCCGCGATAGTAGCCGCCGCTCAGTGCGCCGTTGCCTGCCGCCACGCACGTCGTCATTTGACCATGCCAGCTATCCCCGGCGCCGTCCCACAGACTCGGCTGCTCCAACCCGATGCGCTCACCGTCGTCGGTCAGGTCGGCGTATTCCATCAACCGCAGCCCAGCCTGGGCGATCAGTGCACGCCACTGCTGCGGCGTGCGTCGATGCCAGGCCGGCTCGTTGCCCAACTGCGCCGGCGCTGCCGTCAGGTCGGGATGTGGGTAATAGCCGCTGTCAAGAAAGGCCATGGTCACGCCGGTGCCGGTGATGGTGTGGTAGTCGGGCAGGCGTTCAGGCTGGCTCAGCAGAAATTCTTCGTCACGATGATAGTACGGAAAGGTTGTGTGCGGTTCGACGGTAGTATGCAATGAATTGTGACTACGTTGGGCGGCAAGCTGTTGCTGAAACGCGGCTGCGCATGTCGGGCATAATCCATCAACGGGATGCCAGTGGGGCGTTGTACGTGCGGCCAGCGCAGTGACCGCCGGTGATAACGTTGTCGCCAGCGCCAGGATGCGAGGATCACACGCTTGACGGCAGATTGGGCAGGTCGGTTCAGTCACGGCGTGCTGCCTTGCGCGCCACTTCGTCCCAATCGACGCCAAAACCGAAGCCAGGTGCGCCGCGTTCGGGGTCGCGGAACTCCAGGATCATGTCAAAGGTGTGCCGGTCGAGCACTTTCTGCGCATCGCCTACGCCCTGCGTCATCTCCACAGCCACGCGATAGGTGGCGCCGGGCATCGGGTTGCGCAGGTGTAAAGTGGTCTCGGCGCGGCTTTCGGCGTGCGCCATCATGAAGACGCTGCAATTCTCGTTGCCGTCTGGGTCAAGCACAATTACTTCGAGATTGGGTTTTTCATCATCCTGCGTCGGCGTCACCCACAGGCGCGTCCAGATGCGTTTGAGATCAGGGTAAGGATACAGAATGCAACGTTCTACACGCAGCGCTTCATTGTCTTGAAAAAGTGAGATTTCCATCGTTCGTTTCCATTGCTCCGGCAAGAATTTTCTGCCATCATATCCAGCCGCGCGCGAATGGACAAGCTGACGGCAACGGCAACATACAAATGGCCGGCTTCCCCCTGCGAATGACCGTTGCCATCGCCTGCATGTTTACGAATATTGTTTCTCATGCTGCATATAGCCGGGCAATGGCGGCGGTGGTCGCCAGCGCCTGACCCAGCTCGACGCCGTCAATCTCCCCACATGCAAAGCGATGCTCGGCATGACGCGCCTGCCGCGTCATGCCTGCACGCACCAGCCAGCGGATCAGCCAGAGCGCGCCGGGAGGATAGTCGGCGGCGTATTGGGTGAAGTAGCGCAGGCGACTCCGCCACAGCCGCTCCTGCGCCAGCCAACGTTGTTGTCGGCTGCTCTGGGCTTCGTGGTGGATGATCTGCGCCGTCGGCAACACGTGGACTGTCCAACCACCCTGCCAGAAACGTCGGCACCAGTCCATCTCCTCGCAGTACATCCAGTAGCCGTCATCCAGCCCGCCAACCTGGGCAATTGCCGCGCCGCGCACCATCATTGCTGCGCCAAGTACGAAGTCCACCGCAAACGGCGCCCCTTGCGCCCACTGTGCGGCAGGATAACGGCCGTTGATGCGACTGTTCAGCAGACGGTGCGCGCCGCGTATCCCGACCGGCGGAAAAAGATCGAGTGCGACCTGCGCGACGCCGGGAAAGCGAAACGCGCCATGCTGAAATGCGCCATCGCCATAGCGCAACCCGGCGCCACACACCGCCGCCTGTGGGTGGGACGCTAAAAAGCTGACCATCTGCCAGAGCGCATCGCCGGTCACTTCGGCATCGGGGTTGAGTAAGAGCACATAGTCCGGTTGGGGGCGGCGCGTCTGTTCATCTGAGCTGGAATGGAACGTGGATGACACGGATTGGGCGGATCGGTGCGGATCAGAATCCGCAAGAGGCTGCTCACTCGGTCTGATCGGCGTTCTATTGCCCTCTGCAAGCGGGAAGCCCAACCAGCGCAGGGCGGCGTTGTTGCCGCCCGTGAAGCCAAGATTCTCCTGGCTGGCGATGAGGTGCACGGCAGGGAACTCTGTCGCCACCATTGCGGCGCTGCCGTCGGCGCTGGCATTGTCAACGACGACCGTTGTGACGAGCAATCGATCCGCTGTACGCGCCGCCGACGCAGCGATGCTGTGCAGACAGCTGCGCAGCAACTCGCGCACGTTGTACGATACGACAATTACGGCCAGGTGCGGCAAGATGTCAGGCGTCATGCGTCACTCGTCAGGCGTCACGTGTGATGTGTCACGTGTGACGCTTCACCTATTACGGCGTCCCTAGCTCCACTGTGATGCGATCGATGTTGTTGTTCGCCACTTCGACGCCCTGGTGGATCAGCCCGCCCCACCAGAAGCGCGTGCCGGTCGGCAGTTTCTCATCCAGGACGATACAGCCGCTTACCTGGCCGCGTTTGCCGGGCAGCAGATACCACTGTTCACGTCCGTCGATGATGCGTTTTTCCAAATCTTCCTGGCGCCCGATGGCCCAGCGGTAGGGGAAGTCGACGCCGGTGGTGTCGAAGTTGATGCCGAAGCGCCAGGCGCCATCCTGTTGCAGCCAGCTCGGCTCATCCTGGGCGACGGCGAGTGTGTTGTAGTTCTCGGCATAGTGATATTCCTGACCGGGCCAGGGGCCGCTGGTGCGGATGGGCACCGTGCTTTCGTTTTCAACGTAGGCTGTGAAGCAAAGCTTGTCGCCCAGGGTGCGCAGCGCCACGCGCCCGCTTTCGTTTTCCCAGTCGATCTCGCCGCCGACGACATCAGCGCGCGGCTTGCCCCCCTCCTCGATGGTGAGTGGGCGCACGACGCGCACCCGGTTGCCAGCGGCATCGACGGCTTCGCCTACCAGCTCATAGACGCCGTCGGGGGGTGGCTCGGCGTTGAGATCGACGCCGCCGTCGTAACTGTAATCATGGTAGCCGCGCTCAGTCGGTTTGACCAGGCCGGGAGCTTCAGCAATAAAGTAGCGCGTGTCAGGTTTTTCCGGGTCACGCAGGAACAAATTGATCGATTGCACCTCTTTGTTCAGAAAATAACCGATCGCAACGCGGTCATCAGCCAGACCATCCTGGTTAGGACGAAAGGTATCGGGCACAACCGTGAAATTCTGCAATTCCGGCAGTAATGTATCGCCATTGCGCAGAGTGATCTGGCCTGTCGCCTCAGCCTGGGCGCCGTTGTCTTCGACTGCCGTGACCACCCAGCGATAGTCGCCATCGGGCAGGACGCGGCTCAAAATCTCGACCGGGCCATAACCCAAATCGACCGTTTCCGGCTGATCCACCACGCCACCCCAGAGCACGCTATATTTCCCCGGCGCCCGGCGACGGTTTTCGCGAAAATAGAAACGTTCTCCGGCGGCATTCTCGAAGTAGATGCTAACATTCGCCGGACGCCGCAATGTGTAGGTGATTTCGGTGGCATCGTCCACACCATCGGCATTGGGCGAGATCATGCTTTTCGAGACCGTCACATTGCTCAACAGCGGCCCCATAGCAAAGTCTAGCTCGCCACAGCCCGCTATCCCCAACAGCGCACCGATCAACGCAAGCATCATCCCGGCGCGCAGGAACCCAGTACGAATCACACCTGCTCCTTGTCCTTCAGCCTCATCGCAGCTCCAACTATCCTCGAACCGACTCTTTGCGCTGCAGTGTAGCGCGGACTCGCCTGCACTGCCAACCTCAGTCAATCGTCACTTCAACCGGCCCTGAATCGAATTGCGTTTCCCCTGTGGCAGTCGGCCACGGCTTCGCCGTCGGATCGTTGCCATCGTAAACGCTCACTCTAAAACGATAGCGCCCCGGCTGGGGTTCGGCTGTATTGAGCCAATCGCTGGCGCGGATATGGGCAGTCACGATCTCCCCCAAGCGCCAGCGCGCAAAGGGGTAGGTGTATCCGGCCAACCGCCGACCGGGCAAGGTTGCCAGTGGCGCGCCTTCCGCCGTGAACGATTGCAGCCCAACGTGCAGATCAGGCGTCGCCGCCTTGTCGTCGGCCAGCCGCTCCCAGAAGAGCAGCAAGTCGCCATTGTTCACCACCTTGTAGCCCCGCAGCGCCACCTGATCGCCAAAGATGATGTTCGTAGGAACGTCGATAGGCGGCGCAGCGACGAAGCGGTAGGGGCGCAGCCCGGTGAAGCGGCGCAGCGTCAACCCGGTGAATTGTGCATGTTGCCCTTTCTCGCGCCCGCTTAACTCCAACTGGATCGGGACGATGCCGTTGGGATCGACGACCTCATCTTGCCAGTTGACCAGCCATGCCCCGCGCCGCCCGGTCTCCTCGGCAAAGGCTTGCTGCAGCGCCGGCGCGGTCGTGGCAAAGTCGAGCACGGCATCCACATCGAGAATCTCTAGTTCGGGCAGGCGTAGAGTAGGCAAGTCGGCGGCATAGTAAGCCCACACCGGCCATGCGTGGCCGCTCACCAGTACAACAATCTCATCCTCAGCCAAACGCGGGCGCAAGAACTCGGCCAATTGGCGCCATTGATCTTTGGCAAACGCCGGGTGGAAGAACCAGCCCGCCACACCGTAGAAGAAGCCGAGCAGAAGAAGGAGCGGAGCAATACGCGCCAACCATGAAGATTGAAGTCCCAATTGTGCACCGTGAAGCGTAGAAGGAGAAGGGGACTCCCCTGTCTCCTTGCCCCTTTGTCTTCTTGTCGCTCCTTCTAGCCCTGCCGCCCAAATCACCAGCAGCGCCGGCAGCGCCTCCATGACGTAACGGGCATTGAACTTGGGGATAGCGAGCGCCAGCAGCAACACGGCCAGGATCGGCGTCGCCAACCAGGAGCCTGCGTAGAGCAACAGTCGCCGTCCGTTGCGGCTCGCACGCCAGAGTTGCATTACCGCCAGGAGCGTCACCGCTGCGTAGCCAAACAGCAGCCAGAGTGCAACCCTCTCGAAAACTGTCTCCCCGCTCGTGAAGGCGATAGCGACATCCGCTGCCGCCTCGTGGAGCTTGAGGGCGCCCTCCCAGTAGCTGCGGTCGCTACGCAACTGGCTGAAAATCGCGCCCAGCCAGGGTGTGTAGAGCAGCAACACCAGCACGCCCGCGCCAACCAGCGTCCACAACTTGCGACGCACCTGGGCGCGCGGCTTCTCAACCTGGAGCAAAAGATCGGTGACGAACGCCCCCGCCAGCCCGACCAGCAGAAAGACGGCGAAGTAATGGGTGTAGACCGCCGCAGTCGCCACCGCCACGAACAACACCCAATCGCGCCACGCTGGCGCCGGAGCGTCTGCCAGCCGTAGCAGCAGATAGGCAGCCAGAATGCCGAGCGCAGTCAATTGCGCGTACATGCGCGCTTCTTGGGCATAGTAGACCAGCAGCGGATGCAACGCCGCCAGTAGCGCCGCCAACAACGCCGCACGCGGCAACCGGCTGAGGCGGAGCGTCAACGCCGCCAGCAGCGCCGCCGTTAAGGCGGCGAACCACGCCGATGGGAAACGCAGCGCCCACTCGCTCCACCCGGCCAGATGTCCCCACGCGGACACGCCGTAGTAGTAAAGCGGCGGCTGGATGTCGCTGGCCGTCCAGCGCGTGAGTTCGACTATTCCCTGTTGGGCAACAGTGGCGGTGACGCCCTCATCGTACCAGAGACTCTGAAAATCCAGGCGAAAGGTCGCCAGTCCAAAAGCCAGCAGACAGATTGCCAACAGGCGCAGGCGATAACCCGGATGCAGGGTGGCTGTCATGCCGCTAAGTCAGCCTTTCGCGCAGGTCGGCGGCGGGTGCGTCGGATACAGAGGGAGCGGCCACGCGCACAACCGGATCGGGGATCAGGGCGCTGACGCCGGCCGCAATCACTTCGCCCAGCGTCGTCCAGACGCGCATCGCTAATGCCAGCAGTGTGATCGTGGCGCCGCCGATCACGGGCGCCAGGAGCAGGTAGAGCGCGCCTTCACGCACACCCAACCCGCTCGGTGTGATGAAACTGAGAAAGCCGATGACGTAGGCCACCGGGTAAATGGCGATCAGGTGCCAGGCGAGCGTCCACAGGTCGGCGGGTGGGTAGGCATGGATGCCAAAGGCAAGCGTTGCAAAGGCGGCGCCCCACAGCAGCCAGTCAATGGCTGCCAGCGCCAGCGCATAGAGCAATTCTGTCCGCGTCAACCCATACGGCAGGCGGCTGCGCCCCAGCCGCTGCAATCCCCAGTTGACCATCGCAATCAACCAGGCAGGCTGGGCGATGAAGACAGCCGGCGGCGCCAGTCCGATGACGATCAGCCACGGCGCCACCTCACGCATCACATCGGTCAACACACCCCAATTGCCGGTGCCGGCGAAGTAAATAGCCGCAATCGGCGCCACTGCCAGTGTGATGATTGCCTGATAGAGCACGATGCTGGTGAGCGTCGCTTCCGGCTTGACGCCACGCTGCTGCGCCAACAGGGTGATCGAGAGTGGCTGCCAGATGTTGCCGGGAATGTAGCGCACGATAGCGCTGAGAAACCAGATGCGGAGCGCCGACCGATAAGGCAACCGCCCGCCCACTGTGCGCAGCAGGCGACGCCAGATAGCGACCTCCACACCCCACGCCGCCACCAGCCAGCCCGCCGAGAGCATCAACCACACGGGCGAGATCTGCCATGCATAGCTTTGCAACTCTTGCCACTGGCTGCGCAATAACAGCGCAATGAAGAGCAGCGCCAGCAGAATGAAGAGTGGCTGTAACCGTCGCAAAGTTCGGATCAGCATAAGGTTTGCAGCGTATCACGGAGCACAGGCAAACACAAAAACGCAAGCGCCGGACGGGTCTATTTTGCATTGGGAGCAGAGTTTGGTTTGTAGGTCATCGCCTCCGGCGTGACATGGCGCTTGAGATACACCCACGCTGGAAGCCGCACGATCATCATACATTGAAGCGAGACCAGCAGCGTATACCGAGAATGCGCCTTCTGATCTACAATGGCGCCGGTTGATTGATTCGCCTGATAATCATGATTTCGGAGAAAATGATGAAGCTCCTCAATTTTGTTGATCCGCAAAGTGGAAGTGTGCGCCCTGGCGTCGTCACCGACATGGGCGTGGTCGATGTCGTCGCCGCTGGCTGTCCGCAGCAGACGATGGAAGCGCTGATTGCCGAGCCGGCTGCCCTGCACAGCACTGTCGCGCACATACGCAGCAATCCAGCGCTGCACGCCGACTGCATCCGCAGTGAGGCGGCGCTGCGGCTGGCGCCGGTGCTGACCAACCCCGGCAAGATCATCTGCGTCGGGCTGAACTACCGTCGCCACGCCATCGAGTCGAATCTGCCGATCCCGACGACGCCGGTGCTCTTTTCCAAGTTCAACAACAGCCTGGCCGCGCCCGATGAAGCGATCCCGCTGCCTGCGTGCGCCGAGCAGTATGACTACGAGGTCGAGCTGGCGGTCGTGATCGGGCAACGGGCGCGCAACGTGCCGATGGAGCAGGCGCTGGCGCACGTCTTCGGCTACTGCACCGCCAACGACCTGAGTGCGCGTGACCTGCAGATGCGCACCAGCCAGTGGCTGCTCGGCAAGACGCTCGACAAATTCCTGCCGCTGGGGCCATATCTGGTCACCGCCGACGAGGTGGGCGATCCGCAGATGCTTTCACTCAAGTGTTGGGTCAACGGCGAACTGCGCCAGGATTCCAACACCGCCGACATGGTCTTCAGCGTGGCGGAGATCGTCAGCTACATCAGCCAGCATTTCACGCTGGAACCGGGCGACGTGATCTGCACCGGCACACCCGAAGGCGTGATCCTGGGCATGGCGAACAAGGTGTGGCTGCGCGCTGGCGACCGGGTGACAGTGGAAGTTGGGGGATTGGGGCAGTTGACGAATGTGATGGCTGGCGCAGATGGAGCGTGAAAGCGGTGTTGCTGCGTTTGCCCACCTTCCCGGAAGCCTGGAGCTTCCGGGAAGGGAATCAGGTTATGGCGCGGCGCCGACACTGCCGCAGGAGCCGCGCACAATCAGTTGCGACTCCAGGATCACCTGTTGAACCGGTCGCTCCGGGTCGTTCATGCGCGAGAGCAACAGCTCAGCAGCAACGTTGCCCTGATAGAGCGGATGTTGATTGACGACCGTCAGCGGCGGCGAGTAGGCGCTTGCCCACGGCATCTCATCGTACGCCACCAGGGCCACGTCCTCTGGAATCCGCAGATTCTTCTCCTGGAGCACCTTGAGTAGACCGATCGTGGTTTCGTTGTTGACGGAAAGCAGCGCCAGAGGCAAGCGCGCCCGTTCCAGCAGCCGCATCGTTGCTGCATAAGCGCCTTGAATATGCCAGTCGCCCTCTTCAATCCAGATGGAGTCCTCGCCGATCCCGGCGTCGTGCAGCGCCTGCAAAAAACCAGCCTGCCGCTCGCGCGCCGTCGTGTAATGAAGTGGTCCGCCAATCAGCCCAAAGGCGCGATGGCCCAGAGCGAGCAGATGAGCCGTCGCTTTGTACATGGCAGCGCGATTGTCCACCATGACGCAATCAAACTCCAGACCGGCAGGCACATGGTCGAAACAGACGACAGGCACTTTGCGCTGCGTCAGCCACACGTACTCCCGGCGTTGTGACGAGATGAACTGCGCAATGATGCCGCCCACCTGCTCCTGCAACATCAGTTCAATGTTGATCTCTTCATAGCGTAGGTCGTCGTTGGAATTGCCAACCACAATCGCAATTTCCTGCGGGATCAATTTTTGTTCCACGCCTTTGAGCACATCGGTGAAAAAGCTGTTCTGGATGTTGGAAACCAGAAAACCGATACGTTGCAGCGATTGACCCGACCGCAACACGCGCGCAGTGCGGCTGGGTCGATACTCAAGCGCGTGCATGGCGCTTTCGACGCGTTCGACCAGGTCTGCGCTGACAGACTCCGGGTTATTCAGGACGCGCGAGACGGTTGCGATCGAAACGCCCGCAGCCGACGCCACTTCGTGCATTGTCACTCGCGCATTTTTGACTTGCTTCTTCGTTGTCATGATTATTGAGCGCCCCACTCACGCCACGCGCCTATGAACCACTGTTCCCTACATCCGAAGGCTGATGACCTGCCGTTTTCACCAGTGCGTCGTCATTCTACCTGAAACTGCCACATTGCACTGACTGCGTAAGTTGACCTGCAAAGAATACTGATCATAGTCGGCGCATTCTGTTGCTGGATGCACCTCAGGTTGGGGGCATCCGCCGTAGGTCACCGCCTCCGGCGTGATGGGAGGCCACGTCACGCCGGAGGCGGTGACCTACAAAACAAATTTGCGCCCCTCATGTGAAGTAAACCCGCGCATGTTGCACTATTGACAACCGAAAAGGCCAGTGCTATAGTTTTGTAATAAAATTGTAATCGTTTCCAAAATTTTTTCAAGCCTTTCTTGATGTTTATCCTCTCACCCGCTGCTGCCGGAGCATATTGCCAGCAGACAGGGTGTTCGGTTCGGGATGATAATCGTTCAGTTTCTGTTCTATCGAGTATCGGTGTGTTTTCTGAAAAACGGGAGGAGTAACCCAATGATCCAACATCTTGCACGTTTTGCGTTCATCCTGGTCTTGCTGGTGAGCGTGGCGGCATGCACTGCACCGGCGCCAGCGCCTGCCGCGACCGCGCCCGAACAGGCGCCCGCCGTCACCGAAAAGCAGACGCTTGATCTGTGGTTCAACAGCGATGATCTCTTCAACCAATACAACGAGAAGATCATCGCTGCGTTCGAGGCAGCCAACCCGGAGATCGATATCGTCTACAGCCCCTATCCCAATGAAGCCTACAAGACCAACTTGCAGGTTGCGATTGGCTCGAATGACCCGCCGGACATCTTCTTCAACTGGTCGGGCGATGACACCGGGCGCTTTGTCCGCGAAGGGCACCTGCTTGATCTGACGCCCTATGCCGAGCAGTTCGGCTGGTATGATGCGCTTTCTCCCGCCATGTTGGAGGCGTTCACGATTGATGGCAAGCTCTATGGCGCGCCCTACAGCCAGGAAGCCAAATACTTCTACTACCATCTCGATATGTTCGAGGAGATGGGGCTGTCGGTGCCCACCAACTTTGACGAGCTGCTGGGGCTGTGTCGAACGATCAGCGCGACGGGCATGCCTGCGCTGGCGTTTGGCAATCAGGAGCGCTGGGAAGGCGTCCACTACCTGACCATCTTCAACCAGAAGATGGCTGGCGAGGAGACAATTGCGCTTGACTACTCGCTCAGCAATCCTGCGGATGTACTTTTCACCGATCCGGGCTATGTGGGCGCGTTCGAACGGCTCGTCGCCATGCAGGAGGCAGGCTGCTTCGGCGATGCGGTCAACTCCACGACGCCGGATGCTGCGCTGATTCAGTTCGTCAACAAAGTGACGCCCATGTACTATCAGGGCACCTGGATCATGGGTTCGCTGAAGGAGAACGGACTGGAAGGCAAATATGGCATGTTCCGCATGCCGCCGATGACCGATCCTGCGGCGAAAGGTAACCAGAATTATGTGCTCGCCGGACCGATCGGGCTGGAAATCTCCAGCAAGACACCTTATCCAGATGCCGCGGCGAAATTCCTGGACTTCTACGTCTCGCAGTCGTCGCAGCAGGCGCTGTTGCAGGACACCAACCGCATCCCTGTGCGCGCCGATGCAGTTGATCGGGAGGCGGCCGCTCCCGGCGTCATTGCCGTGGTGGACGACCTGGCTGTGGCGGAAGGAACCGCGCTCTGGCTGGATGTGGTGCTCGAAAACAGCATCTCCGAAGTCTATCTGAACTCGATTCAGGAGGTGCTGGCCGGCGCCAAGACGCCAGCCGAAGCGGTGGCAGCGGTGCGCGAGCAGGCGCTCAAGGTGCAGGCGAACCGCGCACAGTGATCGTTGCCCTGGCTGAGATCACCTTCCCGGAAGCTCAGAGCTTCCGGGAAGGTGAACATCAGAAAACAGCTCACACAAAGGCAGCCATGCGTCGAACCGACGCTCTGCCCGCCGGAGATGACTTTCCCATGACCGACTCGCTGCAAACGCACAAGCCTCTAGCAACGACCCGGCGCACACGCGTCAGCGCCCGCCAGAAGCGCGAGTGGCTCGACGGTTACGTCCTGGTTGCGCCAGCCATCATTTTATTCGTGCTGCTGGTCGTCTATCCGATGTTCAGCACGATTTATCTGTCGCTGTTCGACTATGGGTTGACCGACGCGCGCATCCGTTTTGTCGGTCTGGGCAACTTTGTCGATCTGACGCAGGATGCGGTCTTCTGGCGGTCGCTGCGCAATAATCTCACCATTCTCGTCGTCTCAGTCATTGTGCAGGTTGGGCTGGGTCTCATCCTTGCCGCGCTGATCGACCGCGGCATCCGGTGGGGCAAGGGGCTGGCGCGCACACTCAACTTTGCGCCGGTGGTGATGTCAGCCGTTGCGGTGGGCATTCTCTGGCAGCTCATCTATGACCCAACCGTAGGTCTTGCCAACCACTTCGTCCGCGCCATCGGGTTGACGCCGCCCACACAAGGCTGGCTGGGCGACCCGAACATCGTCATCTACTCGATCCTGGTGGTGGCTTGCTGGCAATACACCGGCTACGTCATGATCATCATCCTGGCAGGCATGCAATCGGTCTCGCAGGAACTCTACGAGGCGGCGGAGATCGACGGTGCGACCGAACTGCGCAAGTTTTTTCACATCACCCTGCCTTCGATCCGCAATGTCAACATCGCCGTGATTCTGATCACGATGATCGGCGCCATCAAGGTCTTTGATCTGGTGTATATCCTCACTCGCGGCGGTCCGGCGAATGCCAGCCAGGTCATGGGCACCTACATCTACTATAACGCCTTCACCGTCAATCAGGCAGGGTACGCAAGCGCCATCAGCGTTGTGCTGCTCGTGTTTGCGCTGGTGCTCGGTTTTCTGCAGCTCCGCTTGAGTTATCGCCCACGGGAGGATGCATGAGACTTCGCCTCTCCACTGTCCTGGTCTACCTGCTGGTCGGCGTGTACACGCTGTTGGTGGCGCTGCCGATCGTGTGGATGTTCCTGTCGTCCACCAAAACCATGCGCGAGCTGTTCACGGCGCCATTTGCCTTGCCATCGGATCCGCAGTGGTCGAACTTTATCCGCGCCTGGGAAAGCGGAATTTCGCACTATCTGGCAAATTCGTTGCTTGTCACCAGCGTTTCTGTGATCTTGATCGTGTTGGTGAGCGCGCTGGCCGCCTATTCCCTGGCGCGCATCAACTTTCCTGGGCGCGTGTTTATCTATTTGCTGCTGATTGCCGGGTTTGCGATTCCGGTGCACACGGTGTTGGTGCCCCTCTATCGCACCTTGAACGGGGTGAACCTGATCAACACGCACGTCGGCTTGATCCTGCCTTATGTTGCCTTCGGCATCCCGTTCTCGATTCTGCTGCTGTATGCGTTCTTTCTGGAATTCCCCGCGGAGATCGAGGACGCTGCGCGCATCGACGGCTGCACCATCTGGCAGTTAGTGATACAGATCGTGATGCCGCTCTCGATGCCTGCGCTGGTCAGCGTGATTATTTTCCAGGCGGTGTTTTTGTGGAATGAGTTTTCGCTTGCGTTGATTGTGATCCGCGATGATGCACTGCGCACGATCCCGCTTGGTCTCACCAAATTTCAAGGACAATGGTCAACCAACTGGACATTGATGCTGGCGTCGCTGTCGATGGCGACATTGCCTGTGTTGCTGCTCTTCGTGATTCTCCAGCGTCATTTCATCCGGAGTCTGGTCGGCTTTTCTAAATAATTTGCGCGGAACTGTTGGCAACAACCGGCGCGCTTTGTCCGGCGCGTCTGGTTGCTGTCACCATCAAATCTTTTGCTGAGGTCATTCATGAACGCTATGCCCCTTCGCTATCGCCAGATTCACCTGGACTTCCACACTTCGCCACACTGCCTGGATGTGGGCGTCGAATTTGATGCCAACGAGTTTGCACGCACGTTGCAGGAGGCGCATGTCAACGCCATCAACATCTTTGCGAAGTGTCATCACGGCTATTCGTACTATCCGACCAAAGTGGGCGTCGTCCATCCCGGTCTGCACTTTGACTTGCTCGGCGCGCAGATTGAGGCGTTGCATCACGCCAATATCGTCTGTCCGATCTATGTCTCGATTCTCTGGGATGAGCTGGCCGGGCAGCAACATCCTGAGTGGGTGATTGTCAACAAGGATGGGCGCGTTGCCTCGCGTGCGCCACTTTCCAATGCCTGGGGATGGACAACGCTCGACATTTCCACTGGTTACGCCGACTACGTGATGGATCAGGTCACAGAGCTGGCGAAGATGTACGAAGTCGACGGCTTCTGGTTCGACATCTGCTTTCCCAAACCCAACTACTCGCCGTGGGGTCAGGAACAGATGCGCGCTGCCGGCGTGCCGCTGGATGACGACCACGCGGTGTGGGAATTTGCGCGGCGCAAGCAGGAGCGCTTTTTCGCGCGATTGAGCCAGCATGTCAAGAGCCTCGCACCCGAAGCCACGATCTATTACAACGGCACAATCAAGCGCGATATGCGCCGCATTGTGGACTATGCAACCCACCTGGAAGTGGAAAGCTTGCCGACTTCGGGAACCTGGGGCTATCTGCACTATCCCGTGATGGTGCGGCAGGCGCGCACCTACGGCAAGCCCACCATCGGCATGACCGGTCGCTTCCACAACTTCTGGGGCGACTTTGGCGGGCTGAAAACTGCCGATCAACTGTTGTACGAATGCGCTGTCATCGTTGCCGCTGGCGGGCGTATCTCCATCGGCGATCAACTCCATCCGCGCGGCCGGCTGGATCCGGCGGTCTATCGCCTGGTTGGTTCAGCTTACGCCAGGATCGAGCAGTTGGAGCCGTGGCTGGTGGATGCGACGCCGCTGGCAGAAGCCGCCGTGCTGGCGCTTGGGCCACTGCACGAAGATGTCGATGGCGTCGGTTCCCAGAGTCCAGATGTGGAGGGCGCCATTCAGATGTTCATCGAGATGGGCGTCCAGTGCGATGTGGTCGATGCGGCGGCGGACATCTCGCGCTATCGCCTGGTCGTGTTGCCCGATGGCGCCGAGGTGGATGAGGCGTTGGGGGCAAAGCTGAATGACTACGTCGCCGGTGGCGGCGCGCTCATTTTCAGTGGCACGGCGGCACGCGCGGCCGACGGTTCATCCTTTGTGTTGGCGGAGGCGCCGGTGCGCTATCGCGAAGCTGCGCCCACCACGCCCAGCTATCTGCGCCCAACCGGAATTGCGCCGACGCCCGGCAGTGAACTGGCAGACGACTACGACTACGCCTTCTACGATCAGGCGCATGTGGTCGAGCCGCTGCCCGGAGCGATCGCCTACGGCGATCTGCGCCGCGCCTACTTTAGCCGCACCTGGGCGACCTTCATGGGGCATCAACATGCGCCAGTCGACCGTTCGCTCAACGCGCCGATTGCGGTCCGGCGCGGCAAGGTGCTCTATCTGGCGGCGCCGCTTTTCTCCGGCTACAAGAAGTGGGACTACTGGGCCTACCGCGCCATTGTGGAAGCGTTATTGCCCGATCTGCTGCCCGATCGGCTGCTCTATCCGCACGCGCCGGGGTGGGTGGAGTGCTCCCTGCACGCACAGCCGGCCACTGCAGAGCATCCGCCCCGCACCATCCTGCACCTGATCGCCTACCAGGCCCGCCGCACCCTGCAGCAGATTCCCCATGTGGATCAGGCCTGGACGGTGGCTGACCTGAGCGTGCGGGTGCGCTGCGCACAGCCGCCGGCACGCGTCTATCTGGCGCCCAACGGCAAGGATGTTCCCTACACGCGGGAAGGCGACTATGTCACTGTCACGTTGCCGAAGCTGACGACGTATGCGGTGGTCGTGATTGAGGGTTGAATGAGTAACGATCAGGCCGGGGTGGTGTGCAACTTGCTCACCCTATCCCCGGCCCGAATCACGCCGCCCTGCACCACCTTCGCATTGATCCCGCGCAGGTGCAGTTCCCTGCCCACCGCCGAATTGACGAATTTGAGCGCATCCGCGCCGAAGCGCGCCATGAATTTCTGGCAGCCGGTGTGTGGCTGCGCCGTCACCTCGATGATGGCAGAGCCGATCTGCAACTGCGTGCCCGGCGGCAGGTTCTCGGCGCTGAGATCGAGGTCGATGTACAACTGATCGCCGGCAAGGGGCCAGCGCGCTTCATCCTGCGCCAGCAGGGCGATGGCGCGGGCGTTCATGATGTTCAACTGCATGTCGGGATGCGCCGAACCATCCGCCGTGCGCGTGCTGCCGCGCACCCGCCAGTTGTCGCCGACCAACCCTTGCGCAGGGTCAAGCTCGGCGGTGGTCAGCACCTCGCGCTCGTTGACGGCAGGCCGGCGCACGATCATTGCCAACATACCCTGATCGCGCGGCGCCTGCCGGATGTGCGCAAGCCCCGCTTCCAACTCTGCCAAGGTCAGGTGACGCACCGCTGTATTGGTTGACATTAGTCACACCCGCTCCAAAAACTCTGCGATCCTTTGCGTCCTTGCGACTTTGCGTCAAATACAGGCGCCTATAGCGTGTCACGGCAGGCTGGTTTCGCCCATCAGCCAGCGATCCACCTCGCGCGCGGCGCCGCGTCCCTCGTTGATCGCCCACACGACCAGGCTCTGCCCGCGGCGCATGTCGCCTGCTGCAAAGATGCCCTCGACGCTGGTGCGGAATTTGCCATGCTCCGCCGCCACGTTGGAGCGCGCATCGCGCGCCACGCCCAACTGCTCGATCAGAAAATCTTCGGGGCCGCGGAAACCCATCGCCAGCAACACCAGCTGTGCGGGCCACACCTCTTCGGTGCCCGGGATCGGCTCGAAGGTCATGCGCCCATCCTTGAACTTCATGTTGACCTTGACCGTGTGCAGTTCCTTGACGTGCCCGTGCTCGTCGCCCACAAACTTCGTCGTGGAAATCTGGTAGGTGCGCGGGTCGGCGCCGAAACGGGCGGCGGCTTCTTCCTGCCCATAATCCATCTTGTAGACGCGCGGCCACTGTGGCCAGGGATTGTCGGGCGCGCGTGTGTCCGGCGGGCGCGGCACGATCTCGAACTGCGCCAGGC
>DGFH01000069.1:0-296 GCA_002391565.1 Anaerolineales bacterium UBA3905 | reverse complement strand
CCGGTGTCGCCGCCGCCGATCACGATCACATCCTTGCCCGCCGCCGAGATGAAGTGCCCGTTGGTGGAGATGCCGCTGCGTTCGTCGAGCAGGCGTTTGGTGTTGCCGCGCAGAAAGTCCATCGCAAAGTGGATGCCCTTCAGCTCGCGGCCCGGAATAGGCAGGTCGTTGGGTTTGGTGGCGCCGCCGCAGAGCACAATGGCATCGAAACGCTGGCGCAGCTTGTCGACCGGGTAATCCTTGCCGACTTCGGTGTTGGTGATGAAGCGCACCCCCTCCGCCGCCAGCAGATCGAC
>DGFH01000146.1:2989-7808 GCA_002391565.1 Anaerolineales bacterium UBA3905 | reverse complement strand
GAGTATGTGATCCAGGTGGTCGGCAAAGTGGCCGCGCGCCCGGAGGGTTTGCGCAATCCGAATCTGAGCACGGGAGACATCGAAGTATTGGCTGAATCCGTGACCATCCTCAACCCTGCCAGGACGCCGCCGATTCCGATTGCCAGCGGCGCCGACGACGTGGACGAGACGTTGCGCCTCAAATACCGCTATCTCGATATCCGCCGGCCACGCATGGCGCAGAACCTGGTGCTGCGCCATCAGATGGTGCGCTTGATTCGCGAATACTTCTCGGCGCGCGATTTCGTGGAGATCGAGACGCCGATCCTCCTCAAAAGCACGCCGGAAGGCGCCCGCGACTTTGTGGTGCCCAGCCGTCTGCATCCAGGCGAGTTCTACGCCCTGCCGCAGAGTCCGCAACAGCTCAAGCAATTGTTGATGGTGGCGGGCATGGAACGCTACTTCCAGATCGCCCGTTGCTTCCGCGACGAAGACCTGCGCGCCGACCGCCAGCTGGAGTTCACCCAGCTCGACCTGGAGATGAGCTTTGTCGACGCCGCCGACATCCGCGCCATGATCGAGCCGTTGCTGATCGAACTCAGCCAGACGATCCTGCCGCACAAGCGCATCCAGACCACGCCCTTCCCGGTGATCACCTACGCCGACGCTGTGGAGTATTACGGCATCGACCGGCCCGACCTGCGCTTTGGTCAACGTCTGTTTAACCTGACCGACCTGGGCGCGGCCAGCGAGTTCGGCGTCTTCAAGCAGGCGGCGACAGGCGGCGGCGCAATCAAAGGCGTCGTCTTCCCCGGCGGCAACGCGCTGTCGCGGCGTGAGATCGATGAGCTGACCGACTTCGTCCGGCACTACGACGCCAAAGGGTTGGTCTGGATCGGTGTAGCGGGCGCGCCGGACGCGGCGGGGCATTACCCGGCGGAGAGCCTGCGCAGCCAGGCGACAAAGTTCCTGACGCCAGCCGAAATTCAGACGATCATGACGCGCAGCGAGGCCCAAATCGGCGATCTGATCCTGATCGTGGCGGACAAGCCGGCGGTCGTCAATCAGGCGCTTGCCAATTTGCGGCTGGAGATCGGACGCCGCGCCGGGCTGATCGACCCGAACCTGCTGGCATATTGTTGGGTCATCGACTTCCCGCTGTTGGAGTACAACGAGGAGGAGAAGCGCTGGCAGGCCGTGCACCACCCCTTCACCAGTGCACGCGATGAAGACTGGGAGCGGCTGGAAAGCGACCCCGGCAGCGTGCTGGCCAAAGCCTACGACGTGGTGCTCAACGGCTGGGAGATCGGCGGCGGCAGCATCCGCATTCACCGCAGCGACCTGCAGGATCGCCTCTTTACCCGCCTGGGGATGACGCCGGAACAAACACAGGCGCAGTTCGGTCATCTGCTGGAGGCGTTCCAGTATGGTGCGCCGCCGCATGGTGGCATTGCCCTGGGCATCGACCGGTTGGTGGCGCTCTTTGCAGAAGCGACCAGCATCCGCGATGTGATCGCCTTCCCCAAGACCGCAGCTGGCACCGACCTGATGCTTGACTCGCCCTGTCCCATCAGCGACGCCCAGCTGGCCGAACTCTCGATTGCGGTGCGCCCGCCGAAGAAATGAAGCGGGGGGACGGTGAGCAACACTGCCCTGTCACATGGGCGCCTCAGGCTGTGGGGCGTGAGGTGAGATGATCAGACCATAACGGGAGAAGGCGCCTGATTGGAGAGGCGTCTTCTCCCGTTGCACTCTGCACCATTGGGGGCGTCCTACGCCTCGCCGGGTAGCCTGGACGCGCTGCGGGCGGCGAGAAAGGTGTTCAGGAGAGCCGTCACGCCGGAGGCGATGACCTACGGGAGAGGGCGAGAAAGGTGTTCTGGTCCGCCAGCAATTGCTGCGGCGTGCGAAAAAGACGGTCGAGCATGATCTCGGTGTTGAGCGCCGCCAGATGCTGAAAGTAGCGCAGCGTGATCGGCGCCGCCCACGGTTCACCCTCCTCAACCGCCTGCATCTCCTGTCACAGAAACAGATCGCGGTTACAGGTGTAGCCCAACAAGCTGTTGAGCTTTCCCTGCAGCAGACAGTTTTCTAGCCTGGCGTTCGATATATGGTGTAACCTCCAGAAATTCGCTCGATCGCTCCCACCTGTGATTCCTGAAAAATGCACATCATTTGCGGCAAGTGGTGTGGCCATGCTACAATCCCCCGCGCTATGAAATTGGCGTCTCCTCACCAGACGCCGGGCGCCTGGCCCGTCTATGGTCACACGTGGGCATCGGAATATCTTCAACGCGCGTTGCAACCGGGCGGAGATGCGCCGCACAGTGCGCGGCTCAGCCATGCGTATCTGTTCCTGGGGCCGCCGCAGGTGGGTAAGACGACCTTTGCGCGGGCGTTTGCCACGGCGCTGCTCTGTTCTTCACCGGTGGCGCCGTGTCATACGTGTCGTCACTGCCAGTTGATGGCGCGTGACGCCCATCCCGATTTCCGCCTGTTGCAGCCGATGGCCAAAGTCGACAAGGAGTTTGTCGTCGATCGGCAAAAGGGGGAACTGCGCGTGGAGATGGCTGAACAGCTGATCCGTGACGCTGCTCTGCGTCCGTTGGAAGGCGCACGCAAGGTCTTTCTGATTCAGGACATGCACCTGGCAAACCTGGGCTTTGCCAACAAGCTCCTGAAAACGCTGGAGGAGCCGCCGCCCCATGTCATCTTGCTGGTGACAGCGCGTCACCGCGCCGATGTGTTGCCCACCATCGTCAGCCGCTGCCAGGTGATCGAACTGCGTCCGCTAGATCAGCATGTGGTGCGCGACGCACTGCAGCAAGGCTGGCAGGCGGAACCGGGCGAGGCGGATTTGCTGGCGCGCCTGGCGGCGGGACGGTTGGGCTGGGCAGTGGATCAGCTGCGCCATCCAGAACGCCGCGCCGAGCGTGAACGCCATCTGGCGACGCTGTGGCGTCTGATGGCCGCCGACCGCCTGGAACGGTTGCACTTCGCCGGTGAGCTGGCCGGACAGCGCGACAACCAGCAGATCTTCAGCCTGCTTGAAGTCTGGACAGGCTGGTGGCGCGATCTCCTGCTGACGCAAGCAGGCGCCGACGAGGCGTGCAGCAACGTCGATATGCTGCCCCGCCTCGCGGAGCACGCTCGCTGCCTGGAGACGCGCACAGTGCAGAACTACCTGGCGACGCTCAAACGCATCGAGGGGTTTCTGCGCCATACAGTCAACGTGCGCCTGGCGCTCGACGTGTTGGTCTTGAGATTGCCTGCGGTGAGGACGTAAGGTGTGCTGCGTGTTGCGTGCTGCGTATCTTGACGCAACAAGCAACACGCAACAAGCAACACGAAACACGAAACAAGCAAGAGCAACTCCCCCAGTTGTGGCTTGTCTACATAGATTTGGATCGGTGACGGCATGGTCGGCGCCGGTCGTGTAAGGAGAGGTGTGGCATGCCAGTTGTAGTTGGAGTACAGTTCAAACCTGTCACCAAGGTGTATCACTTCGATCCCGATGGGCAGCTCGACCTGGCCGCCCAGGACTTTGTCGTGGTCGACACCGCGCGAGGGCCAGAGGTGGCGCAGATCGTCCAGCCGCCTCATCTGATCGGCGCCGATGAAGTGGTGGGTGAAATGAAGAAGGTGCTGCGCCGCGCCTCGGCGTGGGATTTGGTGCAGCGCGACCAGTGGCTGCACAAGGAACAGGAGGCGTTGGCGATCTGCAAAGTCAAGGCCAAAGAGCACAAGCTCAACATCAAGCTGGTGCGCTGCGAATACAGCTTTGATGGCGGGCGTCTGCTGATCTACTTTGCATCGGAAGAGCGCGTCGACTTTCGCGCCCTGGTGCGCGACCTGGCGCGGGTTTTCCGCACTCGGATCGAGATGCGGCAGATCGGTGTGCGCGACGAAGCCAAGTTGCTCGATGGCGTGGGCAAGTGTGGCCGACAGTTGTGCTGCACAAGCTGGCTGCGCGAGTTCACCCCGGTCAGCATCCGCATGGCGAAAAGCCAGCAGCTGCCGCTCAACCCCGACGAAATCAGCGGCGTCTGTGGGCGTCTGCTCTGCTGTCTTTCCTATGAGGATGACCTTTACCGCGAGCAAAACAAGAAGATGCCTAAACTGGGCGCCGAAGTGGTCACACCGCATGGCGCCGGGCGTGTGCGTCACATCCACCCCCTCAAAGAGAGCGTCACCGTCATGCTGGAAAACCACGCGCTGGTGGAGGTGGCGGTGGCGGAGTTGATCAGCACCAAGACGGCCAGCGGCCACAGTTGCAGCACCTGCGGCGGCTGCACCACCAAACGTCGCGCCAGCGCCGAGGAGGACAACGCCCGCATTCGCGCTGAGCATGCCCGCCGCAAAGCAAAAAAGGGTGGCGACGCCGACGAAATAGCCGCCCCGGTCGAGACCTCTGCGCCAGCCACCTCGCGCGACAGCGAGGAACAGGCGGCGCGGCGCAAACGCAAACGCCGTCGCCCGCGCAATCGCAATGAACGGGAGAACTGAGGGGTGGTTGGCGGGTGCGGTCACAGACCGCACCCGCCGCCAGCATTAGAATCCTGCCGCCACAGCCTGCTTGCCGTTGGTTGGCTCGACCAATGACGCCGGGCGGCGGAACACCGCAAACCGCACGGCGGTCCGTTCGTTCCCTTCGATGTCCACTTCGGTAAAGCTGGGCGATAACACCAGATCAATGCCGTCTTGTTCCAGATAGCCGCGTGCAATGGTGGCCGCCTTGATCGCCTGGTTGATGGCGCTGGCGCCGATTGCCTGGATTTCGGCGTAGCCATGCTCGCGCATGACCCCTGCAATAGCTCCTGCCACTGCCGTTGAACGAGAT
>DGFH01000146.1:0-2806 GCA_002391565.1 Anaerolineales bacterium UBA3905 | reverse complement strand
GAGATTGTGCAGAGACCTTGATGAGTTCTGCCATGCTGTCTAGCCTCCCTGGGTCGATGATCCGCTATGTCCGAGCTAAAGTGTGGAATCTGGCAGCAATGCCGCCTTCTTAGCATGGATGACGCAGCGACGCAGGGAAAGTTACGCACAATGTGGGGGTGCGGTGCGTGCGCAAGAGGCAAGGTCAGGCAGCGACGCCGCCATGAACTGGCGCCTCGCTGCCTGACGCAGGAGTGGCTACTTGGCGTACTCGACCGCACGCGTTTCGCGCACGACGGTGACGCGAATCTGGCCGGGGTATTGCAGGTTGTCCTCGATCTTCTTGGCGATGTCGCGGCTAAGCTGAATCGCCGCCAGGTCGTCCACGTCCTCCGGACGCACCAGCACGCGGATTTCGCGCCCGGCCTGGATGGCATAGGTCTGGCTGACGCCCTTGAAGCTGTTGCCGATCTCTTCCAACTCGGTGACGCGCTTGATGTAGGTCTCCAGCGACTCGCGGCGTGCGCCGGGACGCGCACCGGAGATGGCGTCGGCGGCGGCGACGATCACCGCTTCGATCGACTCCGGCTCCACCTCGCCATGGTGCGAGGCGATGGCATTGACCACCACATCCGGCACGTTGTAACGTTTGGCAATCTCGGCGCCAACGATAGCGTGCGGCCCGTCGATCTCGTGTGTGACGGCTTTGCCCAGGTCGTGCAACAACCCACCCATGCGCGCCACTTTGACATTGGCGTGCAGCTCGGCGGCGATCAGCCCGGCCAGCTTGGCGGTTTCGACGACATGGGCAAGCTGATTCTGACCATAGCTGGTGCGGAACTTGAGCCGACCCAACACCCTTTGCACCTCGCGATGTAGGCCGGAAACGCCCGCCTCGAGCATAGCCTGTTCGCCCGCCTCGATGATGATGCGGTCAATTTCCTGTTGCGCCTTTTCCACTTCCTTCTCGATGCGCGCCGGGTGGATGCGCCCGTCGGCCACCAGTTTGCTCAGCGCCATGCGCGCCACCTCGCGGCGGATGGGGTCAAAGCTGCTGATGATGATCGCCTCCGGGGTGTCGTCCACGACCAGATCGACGCCCAGCGCCTGCTCAATGGCGCGGATGTTGCGCCCCTGCCGGCCGATAATGCGTCCCTTCATCTCATCGGACGGTAGATCGACGCTGCTGACCGCAAACTCGCTGACATGGTCGCTGGCGACGCGCTCGATCGCCATGGTGAGAATCTCGCGCGCCCGACGATCCGCTTCTTCGGCAGTCTGCGCTTCAACCTCGCGGATTTTGCGCGCCATCTCCTGGCGAGTCTGTTGTTCGACGCGTTCGAGCAGCACCTTCTGCGCTTCTTCCGGCGTCATGGCGGCCACGCGCTGCAACTCGGCCATCCACTCTGCTTCGGCGGTGTCCAGTTTCGCCTCGCGTTCGTTGCAGCGCGCCTCGCGCTGATTCAACTTCCGCTCTCGGTTTTCAATCTGTTGCAGACGCCGCTCGGCGGTGTCAAGACGGTTCTGCAGGCGCTCCTCGATCTTTTCCAGTTCGGTGCGTCGGCGCGCAGCCTCGGCGTCCATCTCCTTGCGCCGTTGCACTTCCTCTTCCTTGATCGCCAATTGCGCCTGTTTGGCGTGCGCTTCGGCCTCCGCAAGGATGCGCGCCGCCTGTTCTTCGGCGCCTTGCCGCACTGCATCCTGACGGATTCTCTCTGCATTGATGCCAGCTTCACGCCCGCGGGTGTAGGCCAGATAACCGGCTACGCCGGCGCCAATCAGGGTGAAGAGGATCACCAATGCAGCCGTCAAAAGGGCGTTTTCCATAGGGTGATAACCTCATTGTGATGTTTCAGTACCTGCGAATGGTTCGAACCGGTGACCTCTGGCGCTGATTTGCACACCCGCTACACGGCTATGCAGCGTTTTTGTCAGATGTCGCCGGTATTGCCAACAAAAATGCGCCGCAGCGACTCGCTACAGCGCAACGATGCAGAAAGCGCCGCCGCGCCCGACCTTGACGTCCTGGCCTGACGGTCTTCTGCGTATGAAACGTGTGGATGGCGCCAGATGTACGGAGCGTCAATCGACAAAACGGTGCAGGGCGCGGCGCCGTCTTGTCGCAAGATACTACCCGCCGCCCATGTTGCTGGTGGATGCGGTTTGCACCGGCAGCCCGACCTTTGCCCGGATCAGAGCGTCGATTTCCGCCGCCACGTCAGGGTGCTGGCGTAGATACTCTTTGCTGCTCTCGCGCCCCTGACCGATCAATTCTTCGTTGTAACGATAGAATGCGCCGCGCTTGGTCAGGATGTCGTAAGCGACCCCTAGATCGAGTAGATCGCCTACGGTGCTGATGCCTTCGTTGTACATGATGTCAAACTCGGCGGTGCGGAAGGGGGGCGCCACTTTGTTCTTCTTCACCGTGACGCGCGTACGGTTGCCCACCACCTCATCGCCTTGCTTGATGCTCTCGATACGGCGCACGTCGAGGCGCACGCTGGCGTAGAACTTGAGCGCCATGCCGCCCGTTGTCGTCTCCGGGTTGCCAAACATCACGCCGATCTTCTGGCGTAGCTGGTTGGTGAAGATCATGCAGGTGTTGCTGGACTTGATGACGCCGGTGAGTTTGCGCAGCGCCTGGCTCATCAACCGCGCCTGCAAGCCGACATGGCTGTCGCCCATCTCGCCCTCGATCTCGGCGCGGGGCACAAGCGCCGCCACGCTATCGACGACGACGACATCCATGGCGTTGGAGCGCACCAGCGCCTCGGCAATCTCCAGCGCCTGCTCGCCGGTGTCCGGCTGGCTAACGTAGAGGTTGTTG
>DGFH01000274.1 GCA_002391565.1 Anaerolineales bacterium UBA3905 | reverse complement strand
AGAGTTTTCATATTTTCAGTGTTGCGTGCTACGTGTCGGAACCCCTCACGCAACACGTAATACGCAACACTGCGCTCATAAAATGTCAACCTAGAAATCAGTAGGTGATTACATCGACGTGCGATTGTGCAAAATCTCGATGTACCTGTCGGTGGGGGCGCCTTCGGAGGAGGCGGCGTCTTCCGTGTCGTAGGCGCCGGTCAATCGCGTTGGCCCCATGCCCGGCACCTCGATCATGCTCTGCGCATCGCTTTGGGCCAGTTTGAGCACACCGTCTGCCAGAGCAGCGCCGGCCTCTTCACGTTGTCGCACCGCTGCGCCGTCGAGGAAATTGCGCAGCCCGGCTAATATACCAATGGCGTCGTGAATCGGCTTCGCCAGCACGCCAACTACGATCCCCGACAGCACCACATCCCAGTTGGCGGGAATCGGGCCGATGAAGCCTAATGCCAGCGGTTGCAAGGCGGCCAATAGATGGAGCGTGAATAGCCCGGCCAACCCTACCCCCGCAATTGCTCCCAGTAAGACGCAGGTGCCGCTCTTGAACTTCACATACGCTGAGGATTTCAGGTCGGCGGCGTGCAACCGCCTGGTGTTGAGCAATATCCACTCCAGATAGTTCCAGAGGAGTTCCAGCAATCGCTCGACGGCAAAGGCTGTCGCCAGCAGCGTCAGCGTCAGCGGCCAGAGACTCGGCGCGGCGGTGGCTGCTTGCTGCATCGGCGCCGCCTGCGCTGCCAGGGGGAGCAGCGCACTCAGCCCGGCCAGCAATGCGGCTTGCTGATGCAGGCGGCGATGAAAAGCATGTTGCATTGTCTTGCGAAGGTGCATCGACGTCTCTCCTGAGGGCAACTCAATATGCTTCCGCCAGATCGACGAGGAGACGCACCCCAAAGCCCGTGGCGCCCTTGGGGTTGAGCGCCTCACGCTCTGTCGTCGTCCAGGCGACGTTGGCGATGTCGAGGTGCGCCCACGCGTACCCCTCCGTAAAATGCTCGATAAACTTGGCGCTGGTCGAGACGCCGCCGGTGCGCCCGCCAGAGTTTTTGACCTCCGCCATGTCGCTTTTGATCACTTCCATGTATTCGTCCCACATCGGCATCGGCCATAGGCGCTCGCCGCTTGCGTTGGCGGCGGCCATCAATGCTGTTTGCAGCGCCTCGTTGTTGCTAAATAGACCGGCTGCCTGCTGTCCCAGGGCGATGCCGATGGCGCCGGTGAGCGTCGCCAGATCGACCACACCTTTGGGGTTGAAGCGGGCGACGTAAGCCAGCGCGTCCGCCAGAATCAGCCGTCCTTCGGCGTCGGTGCTGAGAATTTCCGTACTCTTGCCGGTCATGCCGGTGAGAATGTCGCCTGGGCGGTAGGCGTTGCCATCAGGCATGTTTTCTACACATGCCGCGACGCCGATCACCCGACGCGGGATGGCGAGCTGCGCAATCGCTTGCATGGCGCCGATGACAGCCGCTGCGCCGCTCATGTCGTGCTTCATCTCTTCCATGCGCTCCGACGGCTTGATGCTGATGCCGCCGGTGTCGAAGGTGATGCCCTTGCCCACGAGCACCAGCGGCGCCTCCTCGCCGTGGCCGGCCGGCGCGTGTTCGAGCACGATCAATTGCGCCTCATTGGCGCTGCCGCGGCTGACCGCCAGCAAGATATTCATGCCCAGTTCGCGCATGGCGTCTTCGCCCAGGACGGTGCAGTGTAAACCAACCTCCGCCGCCATTGTCTGCGCGCGCCGCGCCAGCGCAACCGGATTGAGCACATTGGGTGGTTCATTGGAGAGATCGCGCGCCAGGTTGACGCCTGCTGCAATGCGTTCACCGCGTCGCACACCTGCTTCGACGTTGTCCAGGCGGTCGGCGTCGAATTCAACGACGGTGCAGAGCGCCGGCCCATTTTCGGGCGCCTCGCGCTTGTAGTTGGGCACGCGGTAGCTAGCCAGGAGGGCGCCTTCCACCAGCGCCTGAGCAGCGCCGGCGGCGTCCTGTCCACCGCTCCCGGCGCCGTGCACGACGGTGGCGAAGTGTTTGACGCCTTTGACTTTGCTGAGCGTCTTGACGACTGCCGCCGCCGCTTTGCGCGCTGCATGAACATCGAACTTTTCCGCCTTGCCTAACCCAACCACGAGCACGCGCGCTGCCGGCAGCTTACCGCCGGTGTAAATCAATGTGGTGGCGCCCGCTTTGCCCTCGATGTCGCCGGCGGCGATCAATGTGGCGATCATGCCGCCCAGCGCGGCGTCAACTGCGCCGGTGGCGCCAGCCGGCTTCGTGACGCCTTCGAACAGGTTGACGACAATGCAGTCGGCGCTTTGCTCTGCGATATTGCCTTGTGTGACAACAAATTTCATGACGAAGACTCCAGATTCTAGCCTTGAACGCAGCGGCGGGCCAGCGCGTCCTGGCGGCGAGATGACTTAGTGAACCATTTTGATTTTATGTAGACGACGAGCGGCTTCTTCCAACATCTCATCGGTCTTGCAGAAGGTGAAGCGCGCCAGGTTGTCGGTCAGGTGTTGGTGTGGCTCGCTGTAGAACGGGCTGGGTGGAATGGCGGCGACGCCGATCTCCTGTGTGAGCCAGCGACAGACGGCGATGTCACGACGTGCGCCCGGCGCTCCAGCAACCGGCAGCGCGCCCGTGTCGACGATGATGAAGTAAGAACCGTCGGGTCTCATCGGCGGCAGCCCCACTTCCGCCAGTGCAGTGAGCAACCGGTCGCGCTTCGCCTGATACATTGCGCTGAGCCAGGTAAAGTAGCCGCGCGCCTGGCTCTCTTCCAGCGCCACTGCAATGGCTTCTTGCATCGGCGTACTGACGGCAAAGGGAATCCATTGGTGCGCCATCAGGATGGCGTGCGCCAGTGGCTGCGGCGCAATCGCCCAGCCGATCTTCCAGCCGGTGACGGAGAAGGTCTTGCCAGCGCTGCCCAACGTCACCGTGCGTTCCCACATGCCGGGCAAGGTGGCAATGCGCACGTGTTCGGCGGGCGGATAGACCATCCACTCATAGACTTCGTCGCTCAGCACGGTCAGGTTGAAGCGGCAGGCGATCTCCGCCAGTGCACTCAGTTCGGCGCGGCTGAAAACCTTGCCCACCGGGTTCGACGGCGTGTTCAGGATGAGCAGTTTGGTGCGTGGGGTGATGGCAGCTGTCAGCTCGTCGAGATCGAGCGCCCAGGCCGCAGCGCTATGACTTCCCGCCGGCGCGCGCAGTGGCACATAGACGGGTGCGCCGCCTGCCATGATGACTGCGGCCGGGTAGCTGTCGTAGAAGGGTTCGAGCAGGATGACCTCATCGCCCGGATCGACCAGCGCCTGCACGGTGGCAAAGATGCCTTCTGTGGCGCCGACGGTGACAACGATCTCGGTCATGGGGTCGAGGGTGCGACCAAACAAGGGGCCATACACCTGCGCCAGTGCGTGCACCAGGCGAGGATGACCGGCGCTGCGCGCATACTGGTTGAGATCGGCGGCAATCGCCTGCTGCGCCGCTGTCTTGACAAAGTCCGGTGCGGGAAAGTTGGGGAAGCCCTGCCCTAAATTGACGGCGCCAGTGGCGTTCGCCAGCGCTGTGAACTCGGCGAAAACTGTGGCGCCAAAGCCGCGCACGCGCACAGCGACGGGATCATATTGTGCGGAAGTTGCAGTTTGTGGTGAAGACATGCCCTGGCTGATCCTGCCCAATGGTCTGCGCCCGTCGCACGGGCGCAGACGCAAGCTGCTTGAAAGTATTGTGCAGCATTATAGTTCAGGCAGGGCATGCAGCATAAAGCAGCAAGAGGAAGATGGCGCGAGAATGAAGATAAGAAGAAGGGGAATAAGGAGATTCACCGTTGATGATTCACAAATCAACCACGAGAATCGTTCCCTATCTTCTTGTCTCCCCTTACTCAATTCTGTGCTACATCCGGTTCGACGTTGACTTCCTCCATGCTGCCGGTGACGATGAAGACCAGTCGTTCAGCGACATTGGTCACCAGGTCGCCAAAACGTTCGAACTCACGGGCGATGCGCAATACTTCATATTCGTTCTCGGCTTCTTCGGGCGAACCGGAACTTGCCAGCTGATACATGATGGTTGTGAACGCCCGGGCATAGAGCTTGTCGACCTCATCATCCTGACGTGCGATTTGTTGGGCAAGCACAATATCGCGGTTGGCGTAAGCGACTTTGATTGTGCGAAGCATTTCCAGCACCTGGCGCCCCATTTCGGCAATCTCTGGCGGCAGCGTCCCACGCGGACGGCCATGCAGATGGCGCAATGCTTTGGCGACGCCTTTGGCCTGATCCCCCATGCGCTCCAGATCGACGATCATGTTGAGCGAGGCGATGATCAGGCGCAGATCGCGCGCGGCTGGCTGTTGTTTGGCAATCAGCAGGATGCACCGTTCCTCGATCTCAAAGCGCATTTTGTTGACCTGACGGTCGAGATCGCCGACAACGGAGGCTAACGTCGGGTCGAGCCGTTCGTAAGCCGCCAGCACGATGGATAGTTGTTCTTCAACCCGGCTTGCCATCAGCAGGATCGAGTCGCTCAATTGCTGCAATTCACGGTCGAAATGTTCGCGCGGTTTCATCGGTTTCCTTTTCCTGGTTTGCGTCCTGAATAGACGCGCCATCATCAGCGGGGCGAGACGCACCCAAGCAATAAGCGTAGTGACATCGTATTATCGTTTTGTCAATACGATGTTAACAAACCGTACTACAATGCAAAAGCCCCTTCCTGGGTGGAAGAGGCTTTTGGCAACAAAGTTGCTGAGAAGTTACCGTTGGCGGACGGGCTGGCGCTGCAAGGCAAGTGGCGCAGTCGCTGGCTTTGCAGCCTTGCTGCGCAGGTCGCTGACCAGAGCGTAGCCAAGCGCCAGGGCTGCCAGAGCCGCCACTACCCAGGCTGCCAGAGTCGTCGCATCACTGCGAATACCGCTGGCGGCGGTGGCCGCAACTGGCGCCGATTCGACAATCTCTGGGGCGGCGCCGATGGGCTGCGGCTGGCGGCTTGCCAACGTCAGCGCGTAGACGGCGCCTGTTTGACCTGCGATCGGCAGCAGTTCCGCCACCGGCGCGTCAGTCTGGCTGACCAGGGTGCGCCAGGAAGCGCCGCCGTCCGTGGTCTGCTGAATGCCAGCGGGCGACTGATGCACAGTGGTCGTGCCGTAGAGGTAGCTCGTTGCCACGTAGAGCACATCGAGCTGCGCCGGATCGGCTGCAATGGCATCAATGCTGAGGCGTGAACCGGGCACAAAGGCCAGGCCGTCATTGGCCAGGCTCCAGTTCGCACCATCCTGGCTTGTCAGCAGGCCGCGATCTGCGGTGCCCACGTAGACCGTCGCCGGGTAGCGGTTAACCACTGCCAGTGCAGTTGGCGCGCTGCCCAGGTTTTCAACAGTGCTCCAATTCAGCCCCATGTTGTCACCACGATAAAGCGTGCTCGGCGTGCGGGCAAAGACCAGACCAGCGCCGGTGCTGTCGGTGGCAACCTGAACGACCGGCTCGCTCAGGACGTGATGCCCACCGGCAATCATGCTGGAGCCGACATCGCGCAGGCGGAAGACGCCTGCCGTGTCGGTGCCCACATAAAGCAGGTGGTTCAGCTTATCTACGGCCAGGCTGGTGACGCCGCCCACAAACTTGTCGCTCAGCGGCACGCGCAGCCATGCACGGCTGCTGTCCATCCGGTAGACCGCCAGTTCGTTGGCGGCGCCAATGTAGAGCAGGCCAGGGCGGCTATTGTCTACTGCGACTGCGCCGACGATCACGCCTTCTGGCGTGGCGAGTTTGCGCCATTCGCCAGGGCGACCGACGTAGAGAACACCGCCATCGACGGCGTAGTTCAGGCCAGCGCTTTGCGCCGCAGGGGCATATGCGCGCACATTCTCAAGATTCGCTTTGATTGTAACGCCCGTCTGCGTATCCAACGCGCTGACGATGCCCGCAAAGAGGGACAGGATCAGGATGGAGGTAGTGGCGATGAAGAACAATTTGCGAATCATGATCTGGCTCCTTTTGTGTTGTGCACTGTCCTTGTGATGTGCACCGTTTCTGCGCCGCACCCTGAGTCTACTGAATTGGACCTCTGGCGTGTTTGACTGTTTCGACAAACAATTCAGACTGGATTCCTACGCTGACATACGCTGCATCCAGAGCATATCGCGCCTGGCGACCTGCGGCTGCATCGGCGCTGACAGGCAACGTGTGCGCTGGCGCACACTACGCAGCCTGGCGGCGATAAAGCGTCAGCCTGGAAGTCGGTGAATCCGACAACATTCTGTACCGGTGACGGAAACTGAAGTTGCTTTGTTTCATTTTTGCACATGGCGATAGCAACTTTTCGTGAAGACTGGAGCGCTTTACGGCTCATATCGGCTCAGTAATTGGCGAAAGAGCATATTCTTAACGCAGGGGCGCGTTTTTTGTATATGCAACAGCGGTTGCGAGTAAATGCGTAGAAAATCGCCCGCAATTTTTGCAATGCGAGGATAAATCTGGTATATTTTTGTTCAAGGCATGGCTCACTAGCTCAATTGGCAGAGCAGCTGACTCTTAATCAGCGGGTTCTAGGTTCAAGTCCTAGGTGAGTCACCTACAGATTACTGTTCAGGGCAAAGTCCTGCGTAGAACCTCTGCCGATTGTCTTTGATGACAGAAAACGGCAGGGGTTTTTTGTGGCGTTTCACGCGAACACAGGCAGGAGTGCATCTGAAGGCAACTGCGGTTCGAGCTCCAATCGCTGCTGCATCAACTCCGTTTGCACCAACTCAAACGGAATGCATGTCTTGTGCAGTCAGTTTACATCGACGGCTCTTCAAGGCGGGTGGGGCAGCAGAGTTGCAGCGCCAGATTGTGGAAGCCGACAGAATAATAGAGTTTTTGCGCGGCTGTGTTGCGGAAGCCGGTGACCACCTTTAACTCGGCGGCGCCTTCGCTGCGGGCGATTTCGATGGCTTCTTCGAGCAGAGCGCGGCCAATCCCACGTCGCCGGTAAGCCTCTTCGACAAACAACTCAGCGACCTCCGCGTAAGGATCGGGCGTGCAGACGACCGGAAAGAGCCACAGCGACAAGAAGCCAACGGCCAGCCCATCGATTTCGGCCAGCAGGATCCGCTCGGTTGTAATGCAGCGCTCCAGCCGCGCCGCCATCGTGGCGACGTCGGTGCGCACCTCGTTGAAATCTTCATTCAGGCGGGCGACGGCGGCAGCGTCAGCCGGCGTCGCCTGACGAATCACCAGAGACATGACGGCATCATACAACCAATCCGTACTTGGCGCCACTCGGCGTTCTGGTTTACGATGGCGCCTTATGAGTGAGACTTGTTGGGATTTACTGCCCCGCCCGATCCTCGGGCTGGCGCCAATGGACGGCATCACTAACCACCCCACGCGCCACATCCAGAAAAAGTATGGCCGACCTGCCGTGATCTACACCGAGTTCGTGGCGGTGGAGCGGCTCGACATCGGCGACCCCGCCATGCTCAATGACTTTCTCTATGACGAGAGTCAGCGTCCAGTCATTGCACAAATCTACGGACACATCCCCGCACGCTTTCGGCGCATGGCGGTGATGCTCTGTGAGCTGGGCTTCGATGGCATCGACATCAACATGGGCTGCCCGGCCTCCAGCATTGTGCATCGCGGCTCCGGCGCCGGGTTGATCCTGACCCCGGATATCGCCCAGGCGATTGTGGCAGCGACGAAAGCAGGCGTAGCCGATTGGCAGAACGGCGCCACCCTCCGCGACGATCCCGGCGTCCCGGCGCATCTTGTAGCAGCGGTCGAGGCGCGGCGTCGGGCATTGCCTGCCGCTTACCAGGCGCGGCGCCCGATCCCGGTCAGCGTCAAGACGCGCATCGGTTACGCTGCGCCCCAGGTGGCGGAGTGGGCGCCGCGGCTGTTAGAAAGCGAACCGGCGGCCATTGCCATTCATGGGCGTACACTGCATCAAGGCTATCGGGGAGAAGCAAATTGGGATGAGATCGGCGTCGCAGCGGCGCTGGCGCGCAGCAGCCGGACGCTGATTCTGGGCAACGGCGACATCCGCTCCTACCAGGAGGCGCAGCAGCGCATCACCGCGTATGGATTGGACGGCGTCCTGATCGGGCGCGGCAGCAATGGCAATCCCTTTGTCTTTCAGCCGGAGAGCGCCGCGCCGGAGAATCGCTATTCCTACCTGCACATCGCGCTGGAGCATGCCCGGCTGCACGAACGCTGGATCAGCCGGGGCAACCCCTACCGCTTCTTGTCGATGCGCAAGCAACTTGGCTGGTACGCACGCGCTGTCCCCGGCGCCAGTACGCTGCGCCGCGCTCTGGTCGAAACCAACAGCGCCGATGAGGTCGAAGCGGTGCTGCGGCGCTACTTCGACCATCGTCAGACGTGGGAACCGGATCAGAAGACAGTGTTAAGCGTCTGCGCCTGACCGGAGGACGCAGAACGATACGCCGCGTCGAAGATTTCGATGACGTGACGGGCGTGCTCGGCAGTGGCGACGGTGGGCTTGTCATCCAGAATCCAGTCGACAAGTTGCATCACATCCTCGTAGACGTGCGCCTCTTCCATCTTGCGGTGCGCGCCCACCACGTGAGGCAGCGAACCATTCATGCCAAACTCGGCGTCCAGGTCCATGCCGGGGTACTCAATCGGCTGGCCGTTGAGCGTGGCGCCGTTGATGACGCCCTGCGTGCCGAAGATCAACGGGCGTCCCATGTTGGGAAGGTTGCCCGCGGCCACACCATAGACAAAGGCGAAGAAGGCGTCGCCAAAGTCAAGCACCATCAACGTGTTGTCGTCCATGTCCGTCGGCAGCAGCTGACCGCGAAACTCGCGCTCATGCACGCGCACGCCGGAGAAAGCCGTCACCCGCCTGGCCGGGCCGAGGATGCCGGTCATGGCATGCAGCCCATAGACGGTCATATCGTAGAGTGGGCCGCCGCCTGGCTTGCGGAAGTACCAGGCCGGATTGATGTTGGTCAGCGGGTCGTCGCCGCTGCGCACCGACGCTTCATCTTCGTGGTAGGTGCCAAAGGCCGAACCGGTCACTGCCCACGTCAAACGACCGATGGCGCCTGCTTGAATCAACTCTTTGATCTTCTGATGGCGCGGGCGCAGCATCTCACCGGGGGAAGCAACCAGCTTCACACCCCTGGCGTTGGCCGCCGCAATCAGCCGATCCGCCTCGGCGACGGTGGTGGTCATGCTCTTGTTGAAGTGGACATGCACACCATGCTCAACGGCCAACATTCCCTGCGCGTAGTGCACGCCGATGGGCGAGCAAATCGAGACGGCGTCCACGGCGCCGGCGGCGAGCAACTCCTCCATCGTGGCATATGCAGCCGGGACGCCGAATTTTGCGGCCGCGGCCTGGGCGCGTTCCAGCACCGGGTCACAGACGGCGGTGATACGCACGCGGTCGCGCACGTCATCCATGGTCAGATGAGGAAAGTGGCCGCGCAGCGCAATGCTGCCCGCGCCAACAATTCCCAATCGTACATAATTGCTCATCAAGAATCCTCCTGAGTGTGTTGTGGTGGTGACAGGCGCGTTTGGGGCGCCGGGAAGAAGTATTGCACCACATGTTCGATTGTCAAAAGCAGTCGAGAGCTCGCTGACCCCCCGACGAGGCAGCCTGGCAGGAACTGGCGTCCTTTGCTGCGGTGCGGGAACGGTCGCTGCCCAGTGCGCCACACCGATGGACGCGTGAGGATTACTACGACGAACCGCGCTGAATCATACCGATCATGGCAACAATTCTGGTGGACGCCCACCTTCTGGGCTACGCCTTTGACCCGCGCGATAAAGCCAAGAACGAACGTGCGCAGCAGGTGCTGCCGCAGCTGCTGCAAAGCCGCCGCGGGGTTATGAGCGGTAATCGACTGCTCACCGCGCTGCCTCCAGCGACGCCAACAGCCCGTCCAGATCAAACTCCTTGCCGCTGCCCGGCCCGGTCAATAGCTGCCGCTGCATGGTCATCAGCGCCGGCCACAAGCCTGGCGAGACGTTCATGTAGGTCGGCGCTGTGATCGCCTCAGCCTCGCTCACCAGCGCGACGCCCTGTCGCACGCCAGCGGGCAGAGATTGATCATCTGGGCGGGCCGTCAGTGGTGCGTAGAGTCCGCTGGCGGCTACGTCGGTGGCAAGCAGGTTGCGACCCTCCTCCGAGGCCAGCACTGCCACGAAGGACAATGCGGCGTCACGATTAGGCGCCTGCGCCGGAACCATGTAGCCGATTGCCATCACGACTTCGGCGGGCGGCTGCGCAAAATCGAGCGTCGGGAAGGGAAAGAAAGCGAGCGCATCACGCTGCTGGGGCGAAAGGGCGCCGAGAAAGGCCGGGCCGGTGAGCACCATCGCCGCCTGCGGGCTGGCTTGACTGGCTGTCGGCGTCACCATCGCCAGCGCGTCATCGATGTCTTGCGTCGCCGACGTCTGCAGGAAGTAGCCTTTCTCCACCAGCGACGCCCACAGCGCGAAGGCCAGACGAAGGCGTGGATCGTCGAAGGGGATATCGCCGGCCAGGAATTGCCTGTGCACGGTTGGCCCGTTGAGGCGCAGATTCAGGTAATCGAACCAGAGCAGCCCCATGAACGGGTCGGCGCCGCTGATGGCAAGCGGCGTGACGCCGTTGAGCCAGAGCGTTTCACAGAGCGCTAAAAATTCGTCCCACGTCTGCGGCGGTTGCAAGCCCAATTGCTCAAACACGGCCCGGTTGTAGTAGACGCCGTTCCAGTTGTAACCGGTGGGGAGATAGTATTGACGCCCATCGCGCGCACTTAGTGCTTGCAGGGCGGGCGGCGCCGCCTGGTCTGCGCCGGATTGCACCCACAACTCGGTGAGGTCGGTGAGCGCGCTGCTGTTCATGGCATTGTCGAGAAACTGGCCGGGCGTGATCAGCATCAGGTCGGGCACAGGCGGGGTCGCCAGATATTCCTCCGGGGCGCGATTATATTGTTCAACAGCAAACTTGATATGCGGATGCGTGGTGCGGAAGCGCTCGATCAGCGTCTGCTCGGCAGCCTGCAGGCTTGAAAAGGTGACATAACGCAAGGTGATGGGGGCAGGCGTTGGGGTGGGGGCGGCGCCAAAGCCACATGCAGAGAGGATGGTTGCTACAACAAGGAAGTTCAGAATGTGGCGCATCGTTTGGGTTCCAGCGTGATTGGCGGATGTTCGACTGTGCAGGTCGAAATCGTAGCACGTGTGCGGGAGAAATTCACAATCACGCTGGAACCAAAAAACTACACCCAACCCAGCAGTCGCGCCACTGAGGCGGTGATGAAGGTCACTGTAAAGGCCAGCCCCAACGGCAGCAGCGTGGCGACCGCCGTCCACTTGCGGTTTTTGGTCTCGTTCCAGATCGTCAGAATCGTCGTGCTGCACGGGTTGTGGAGCAGGCTGAAGAGCATCAGATTCATCGCCGTCAGCAGCGTCCAGCCACCCACCTGCGTCAATATCGTATGGATCTGGGCATCATCAAGTTCGAGCATCACGCCGGGCTGCGCACCTGTTATGTGGGTGCCAACGGTCATCGTCAGCATCAGAATCGTCGGCACTACGATCTCGTTGGCCGGGATCGCTACGATATAGGCGAAGAGAATCACGCCGTTCAACCCGATCAGCAGACCGAGGGGATTGAGCAACGAGACCATGCGCCCGGCGATGCTCATATCGCCGATATAGATATTGCTGCTCAGCCAGATCACTGCGCCAGCGGGTGCAGCCATTGTGATAGCGCGCCAGAGCACGATCAGTGTGCGGTCGATGATCGAGGTGTAGATCGTCTGCCAGACGCGCGGCGGGCGATAGGGCGGCAGCTCCAGGCTGAAGGTCGAGGTCTCGCCCTTGAGCCACGTGCGTGAGAGGAATGCCGAAACCAGCAGCGTCACCACGACGCCGAGAAGCGCCACGGCGACCACACTGCCGGCGGCGACAAAGCTGGCGAGGAAGGGTGGCGCGGCGGCGCCGATGAAGATCGTGCCCATCAGGATCAAGGTCGGCCAGCGCCCGTTGCAGATGCTGAAGTTGTTGGTGATGATCGCAATCAGCCGCTCGCGTGGGCTTTCAATGATGCGCGTCGCCACCACGCCTGCGGCGTTGCAGCCATAGCCCATCACCATCGTCAGCGCCTGCTTGCCGTGTGCGCCGGCGCGATGGAAGAGGCGATCCAGGTTGAAGGCTACGCGCGGCAGATAACCAAAATCCTCCAGCAACGTAAAGAGCGGGAAGAAGATCGCCATCGGCGGCAGCATCACGGCGATGACCCAGGCTGTCGCCATATAAACGCCGTCAATCAGCAGCCCAGAAAGCCAGGCTGGCGCGTTCAGTGTTGCGGCGAGCTGGTGCAGCCAGGCGTAACCCCAGTCGAGCAGGAGCGTGCTGAGCATCTGTGAAGGAATGTTGGCGCCGGCAATGGTTAGCCAGAAGACGCCCATTAACAGCACAAACATGGCGGGAAAACCCCATGTCTTGCTGGTGAGGATGCGGTCGAGCGTGCGGTCGAAGTCAAAGCGGCTGCGCTGCCCGCTCTGCGTCACGGCGCGGCTGGCGATCTGCTCTGCCTCGGCGTAGATCGAAGCCGTCAGCCGATCATGAATGTTGTCGCCGACCTCGGCGCGCAAACGACGGGCGCTGTCAAGCAATTGGTCGGTGTTGATTGCCATCTTAATTCACAGCCTCCAGTTCCAGGTGGATCGTCGGGGCAGGTTGCGGCGCCACCGTCTGCGTCAACTGGCCGAGCGTGCCATCGCGCACGGCGCGTTCAATGCTCTCGTCGCCGTCGAGCAGCCGCAATGCCACCCATCGCGCATTGGGCAGGCCCGGAAAAGCAAACTCGATCTGCCGCACCAGCTGAGCGACTGCACTCTCCAGTTGTGGGTCGCGATGATTGATACGTCGGGGACGGGGCGCGCACGCGCCGGTCGCGACCTCGTGGATGGCTTTGAGCAAGGCTTGAACACCCTCACCCTGTCGCGCCGCCATCGGCACCACCGGTGCGCCGAGATCGCGCGCCAGGCGGCGGTCGTCCACTTGCAGGCCGTGGCGTTTTGCTTCATCCATCAGGTTGAGTCCAATCACCACGCGGTCGGTGATCTCTAGCACCTGCAACGCCAGGTTGAGGTTGCGCTCCAGCCGCGTTGCGTCAACGATCACGACTGTCACCGTGGGCTGGCCGAAGAGGATGAAGTCGCGCGCCACCTCTTCATCGACGCTGGTCGAAAGCAGCGAGTACGTTCCCGGCAAATCGACCAGCTTGTAACGCTTGTCGCCGTACAGAAAACCGCCCTCGGCGCGCACGACGGTCTTGCCCGGCCAGTTGCCGGTGTGTTGGCGCAGCCCCGTCAGCGCATTGAAGACGGTGCTTTTGCCGGTGTTGGGGTTGCCGGCCAGCGCCACGACGAAATCCCAATCTGTCATGTTGATGCCGAGCCGCGTCAACTGCGCGCCGTTGTACATCGGGCAGGTGGCGCACCCCGCGGCGATGGATGTGGTGGGCTGAGTCACTGCGTTGTCTACACTCATGTCGATGCTCCTGATCATTTGAGAGGGGCGCCGCACATCGGCAGGGAACTAGCCGTGCAGTGCACCCCTCGGTTGAACTCGGTTGAATGCGCGCATCATGCGCGTTCGATTTCTACCTGAATGTGCTGCGCCTGTTCACGGCGTAAGGCGATCACAGCTCCCCGCACGCGATAGGCGGTCGGATCGCCCAACGGATTCTCCAGCGCCACTGCGATGGCGGCGCCAGGCAGGATGCCCAAATCCATCATGCGGCGCCGCTCCGCACCCGTCAGTTGCACCGCAGTCACGCGCGCCTGCGGGCCGGGGGGGAGTTGATCAAGCGTGGTTATCGTCATAAACAAAAATCTCTTTCGTGTCAAAGATACACTGGCTATGAATGACTAAATCGTATTTTAGCATAGGCTAAAAAATTGTCAAGTCCCCAAACGATTAGAGAATCGGCTCCGAGTGTCGTGTATGGTATACTGCCGGCGCTGGTGATCTCAGGGCGAATGTGCGAAGGGAAGCAAGGGTGGCGCGTCATCAACATCGGTTGACCAGACAAAATGGCAGTAAAAACGTTGCGGGAGAATGGCGCACCGGTGCAGCCCGGCATGAAATGGGCGCTGTTTACAAAGACTGGGGTGGGCGGTTGCGCGTGGCGCTGACGATGCCCAACACCTACTTTGTCGGCATGAGCAGCCTGGCGTTGCAACTGCTCTACCGCCGTTTCAACGCCGAGGAGGATGTCGTTTGTGAACGCATCTTCTGGGAAAAGGGTGCGGCGCAGACGGGCAAGCCGTTGCTCTCGCTGGAGAGCGAGACCGCCGCTGCCGATTTCGACGTGTGGGCCTTCACCATTTCGTGGGAAATGGACTATTTCAACGTCGTCGAACTGCTGCGGCAGGCGGGCGTCCCGCCGCTGGCGGCGGATCGCGCAGCGTCGCGCCAGTGGGATGGGGCGCCGTGGCCGCTGCTCATCGCCGGCGGGCCGGGCGTGACGATGAACCCGGAGCCGGTGGCGCCTTTCTTCGACGCTATCCTGATCGGCGAGGGCGAGGAGGCCGTGCCGCACTTCATCGAGTTGTGCCGCTGTGGATTGGATGAACGCGCGGCGCTGCTGGCCGAACTCGACCGCACGCCGGGCTGGTACACGCCCAGCCTGCGTCCTTCCAATCGTCGCCATCCCCACTTCCGCAAGGTGGAGCGACTGTGGGTGCGCAACCTGCCCGACTACGACACCAGCAGCGCGCTCTACACGCCCGACACCGAATTCGCCAACATGCACTTGCTGGAGATTGCGCGCGGCTGTGGACGCGGCTGCCGCTTCTGTCTGGCTGGCTATGTCTACCGACCGGCGCGCGAGCAGCCACTGGATGTGCTGCTGGCTTCGGCGGCGCGGGCAATTCAACAGGGATACACCCGCATCGGTCTGGTCAGCGCGGCGGTGAGCGACCACACGCAGATCGACGAGCTGGCGACCGAATTACAGCGCATGGGCGCCAGCCTCAGCGCTTCCTCGATGCGTATGGATCCGATCTCCGTGCCGCTGATCAAAGCCCTGGCTGAGACCGGCGCAAAGAACCTGACTGTGGCGCCCGAAGCCGGCTCACAACGACTACGCAACGTCATCAACAAGACGCAGACCGAAGAGCAAATGATGCGCTCCATCAGTCTGGCGCAGAGCTTCAACTTTCCACAGCTCAAGCTCTACTTCATGGTCGGCCACCCCACCGAGACCGATGACGACATCCAGGCGCTCATCGACTTTACCCTGGAGGCGCGCAAGCGCTTCAAGCGGCGTATTGCCATCAACGCCACGCCCTTCGTGCCCAAGGCGCACACCCCTTTTCAGTGGGAAGCAATGACGCCGGTCGATACGCTGCGCCGCCGGCAGAAGGTGATCTACCAGGCGCTGGCGCGTCATGGTGTGGAGGTGCGCGCCGACTCGCCCGACTGGGCCGAAGTGCAGGCCGTGCTCAGCCGCGGCGACCGCGCCCTGGCCGACGTGCTGCTGGCGATCCCCTCCGGCGGGCTGACGGTGAAGAGCTTTTTCGAGGCAATGGCCGCTCACGGACTGGTGAAGGAGCACTACACCGGCGCCTGGGAAGTCGGCGCTGCGCTGCCGTGGGACGTGGTGCAGAGCGGCGTCAGCGAGAACTATTTTCACTACGAGCTGCGCCTGGCTGCACAAGACAAGACCGGGCTGAGCTGTCCGCCCGACAGCGCCGGTTGCATGGCCTGCCAGGCGTGCGACCGCAGTTGGGCCTTCCGCTACGGCGACAACGCCAATCGCCCTGTGCCGGCGGCCAAAGGCGGCCCCTGGCGCGCCGAGGACTGGCAGCCGTGGACGCAATTGAAGGTAAAGACGCCGGTCGCGTCATAATGTTGAGTGTGCAGGGATGATGCGCGCCGTTGACGCCAGCGTTCAATCAATGCGCCGCGCCATTGGGTGCGCTCCACCAAACAGCCTCTCATGCCTGGCGCACACCCACCGCCGCTTGCTCCAGCCGCGCATGTTCGCGCAGATGGGCGTGCAGGTCGAAGCCCGTCTTGAGCACGATCAGCAGCACCAGCGCCAGCACGGGTTGTCCCAACAACTTCACCACGAAGCCGCCTGCCAGTACGACGACATGCAGGATCAGCACGCGGCTGTAGGGCTGCTGCATCAACTGGCCGGGGGTGGCGCGTTGATATTCCTGGCGCCCCAGGTAGTTGCTGATAAACGAGGCGCCGTGGCTGAGCAGTAGCAACCCCAACGCCCCCTGCAGCGATGGCGGCGCCAGCGTCAGTTGCCCCAACTGAAAACCGCGCATCCCTTGTTCGCCAAAGAGCACGAAGACAAAGACGCCATGCACAAACCAGAAGATGCCGTAGTGGACAATGAAGAAAGGGATCATCACGAGCTTGCTGCCTGCACTCGCCCCATGCCCCTGCGCCAGCGCCATCTTCAGCACGTTGTAGCCGCCGACGACGCCGTTCTCCGCCCAGTAAAGATACATTACCGAGAAGAGCGTCCAGGCGCCGTTGAGCACGGCGATGAGTGGCACGAGATTGGCGGCGATCAGGGCGATGATCGCCAGCCGGGAGCTGCGCCGCCAGGCGTGGTGCGGCGCGTCGATCACGGTGAACTCCGTCGCGCTGCGTGCGCCCGCAAGAAAGCCAGCCCGGTGCGCACGAATTCGACGCCGTCGGGGCAGACGTTGTGGAACATGCCGCGCTGAAAGGCAAAGTCATCGATGGAGGAGTTGTAGGCTTCCATCGTGAGTGGGCCGTCATAGCCAATTTCATCAAGCGAAGCAAAGACAACATCCCAGGGAACCAGCCCGCCGCCGGGGACGCCGCGATCGTTCTCGCAGGTGTGGACGCACCACAAGCGCGGCGCCAGCGTGCGAATGGCGGCGGCATAGTCGCGCTCTTCGGTGATGGCGTGATAGGTGTCGAAGAGCGCATAGAGGTTGGCATGGTCGGCCAGCTCGATCAGTTGCATCAGTTGACGGGCGGTGTTGACGACGTGCGTGCGGAAGTGGCTCATCGGCTCCAACACGATCTTGACCCCGCGTGCGGCGGCGTACTCCGCCAGCGCATGCAGCCCCTCCGCCGTCCACGCGTATTCATCGACCGGCGGGCGGCGACGCTTGACCACGCCTGGATGGCCGTAGAGCGCGCCGGCGTAGGCGACTGCGCCCAGTTCCGCCGCCAGCTCGACCTGACGGCAGTGCCAGGTCAACCCTGCCTGGCGAGCTTCGGCGGCGTCTGCTGAGAGGTCGGCGTGGAGCGGCCATGCCCCGCCCGGCCCGATCACCAGCGTCAGCCCCAACGCTTCGGCCCGGCGTCGCGTCAAGTGGGGTGTGAAGATCACGTCGTCGCCCACCGACAACTCGGCCAGGTCAAGCCCCAGCGCCTTCATCGTGTCGAGGATCGGCAGCGCCTCGTCGCTCCAGCGATCCGTAAACAGGTAACAGTGCGCCCCATATTGCATAAGTGTGTTCTCTCACGTGTGATAGTTGGTTGTTTTCCATAATCCTATGTTATCTTGGGGACATGGGGCAAACCAGGAAACCACGCCGCCCAGCAAATGTGCGTCCCCGTCCGACCAAAGCGGCTGCAAAACCAACGACAAATACGACCGAAACGCCCGGCGCGCCGTTCACTGTGGTCGCCGGCGTGCTGCAGGTGCTGCCACAGGGCGTTGGCTACCTGCGCGACCCGCTGCGCGCCTTTGCCGCGTCGCCCAATGACACGCTTGTGCCTGCCGACCTGATGCGCACCTACGGTCTGGTGGAGGGCGCCGAAATCCGGGGCGTCGCTGGCGTCACCTCGCAAGGTCAGCAGCTCGTCACGGTTGAGACGATCTGTGGGCTGGCGCCGGAGCGTTTTGCCCGGCGCAAACCCTTCGAGCAGCTCACCGCCATCGACCCGCACGAACGCTTCCGCCTGGGCGACAGCGGCGTGTTGTCGATGCGCGTCGTCGAACTGATTGCGCCCTTTGGCAAAGGCACGCGCGCGCTCATCGTGGCGCCGCCCAAAGCGGGCAAGACCCAGTTGCTCGAAGAGATGACGCACGCCCTCCACGCCAGCGCGCCCGACGCACGCATCATCCTGCTGTTGATCGACGAGCGCCCAGAAGAGGTGACGCACTTCCGCCGCACCGTGCCTGCGGAGGTTTTCGCCAGTTCCAATGACCAGAGCCTGAGCGATCACACGCGGCTGGCGGAGCTCACGATGGCGCATGTGCGCTGCGAGCTGGAGTGCGGACGCGATGTCGTCGTGCTGATCGACAGCCTGACGCGCATGACGCGCGCCTTCAACCTGGCGGGACGCGGCGCCAATCGCACGCTATCGGGCGGCATCGATGCACGCGCGCTGGAGCTTCCGCGTCGCTTCTTTGGCCTGGCGCGCAACATCGAACAGGGCGGCTCCGTCACCGTGATCGCTACGGCGCTGGTGGAAACCGGCTCGCGTATGGACGACCTGATCTTCGAGGAGTTCAAGGCGACGGGCAATAGCGAGCTGCGGCTGGATCGCTCTCTAGCCGAGGCGCGCATCTTCCCGGCGATCAACATCAAAGCCAGCGGCACGCGCAAGGAAGAATTGCTCTATACGCCCGCTGAAATGGAGAAGCTCACACTCCTGCGCCGTGCTCTTGCCGATCGCGACAGCAAGAGCGCGCTCACCGGTCTGCTTCACTTGCTCGAAAAAGCTCCCACCAACGACGAGTTGCTCCGCCGGTTGAAGCGGAAGGTGTGAGGCGTCACACGTCAGGCGTCATTTCACTTTTTGGAAGGTGATCTCGTAGGAGAAATGGATCGCCGAAATGGGCCATGAACACTTGATGTCGATGGTTGGGCAGGCGCCGTATTCGTAGTTCACATCGCCCAGCTTGCCCACCAGGTCGGGCAGGTGCGGGAAGACCAGCCCCATCTGGTTGGAGACCTGACTGGTGACCGGACCGGAAGGATCGGAGACCACCGTCAGCTTGAACGGCTCGTAGTACATCGTGATCTCGGCTTTGCCTGGCCCCTTGCTGCCGGTGACGACCTCGCTCTTGTCGCCCACCAGGTTGCGCACCACCGCGCCATCGACGCCGTTGCCATTCTGGTCGAGCACGGTCAGGAAGATCAAATGCTGCGCGCTGCTGTCGCGGATGCCGCCGTTGTTTTCCTCTAGCCCCAATACCTTGAAATGGACGATCTGGTACTGTGCGTTGGGATCGAACCAACCGGCGCTGGAGGCCGCCGGGTCGGGCGGCGCAGCCGGCGCTTCGGCCACAGCTGCTGTGGGCGCGGCGGTTGCTTCAGGCTGCGTCACCGGCGCCGCGTCGGTGGTGGGCAGCGCTTCCGCCGCGACCGGTGCGTCGGCGACGATGGGCGCGGCGTCAGCGTTCGTCACCGTCGCCAACTCAGCAAAGACCCAACCCTGCTGCCCGGCGACGCAGCAGATCTGCCACCAGTCGCCGGCCGCCGTGCGTCCCGTCACCTCGAATTGCTGCCCGGCGGTGACCATCCCGACCAGCTCCGCAGCGGTGGAGGGGGCGCGGCGCACATTGACGGCATCGGAGGCAATCGTGAGCTGCGGCGCCATGACTGGCGTTGGTGCGGCGGTTGGCTCCAGAATCGGCGCTGGGGTGGGCGCCAGCGTAACTGCTTCAGCCGCCGCTGTCGCAATCGCCGTCGCTGCTGGCGGCGCAGTGGCAACCAGCGGCGTCGGTGTGAAGGTCGGGAAGGGCGTGCGCGTCGGCAGCGGCGTCGGCGCCGTGCTGTCGCTGCCAAACAGACCGCAGCCGGCCAGACTCAACAGCGCAAATAAGAGGATGCCGGTCTGCACTACATGGCGGCGTAGGATCGGCAATGTGCTCAGCGGCATCAGGCTTGCACCCCACCTTGCAGTTGAAAAATGACGAACAACACCAGCAAGTAGAGCAGCGGCAGCGTTGTTGAGAGCAACGCCGCTGCGTTCCGCTTGAACAAAAAGAGCACCCAGCTCAGCACGATGGTGACAGCAATCACGATTGGTAGGCCGAGACCGCCCCAGAAGATCGTCCACAGTGCAGGAATCTCGGTGCTGCCTGGCGCATCAAAAAGGAAGGGCAGCCCCATCAGCGCCACGACCGACGCCAGCAGAAAGAGAATCAGGATCACGGTCAAAAGGCCAAGCAGGATGCCGCTCCACTTGCGGCTGTCGGTGAGTCGACGCACAGGTCACCTCTGCGTTTACAGGATCGGGTCAAAATCAGGTGAAGTATCGTATCATGGCCAACACTCCTCTGTCGAGTCGAAACGCCCCGATGGGTGCGTCCCAAGATTTAGGCGAGAAGCGTGCGTCGCATTGCTCAACGCGTTTTCGATAGGACAGCACCTCATGACCAGTGCGACGCACGAGCCAACAGAAATCAATGCGACTCTTAGCCGCACGTTCTCACCAGACAAGAAAATGCGGTTCTCAACCTCATCTACGATTACTGGCATGGCAGCGTCCAGTCGGCTTATGGGGTTTAACAAATAGATTCGGTAACCATAGGTTCGGCTTCCAGCCGGACGTTTCCGGTCAGCCCCGCCGTCACGCCGGAGGCGATGACCTACGGGAGAGGACGCTGTGTGCGCTGAAGGCAGCAACGTCGATTACCGGA
>DGFH01000076.1 GCA_002391565.1 Anaerolineales bacterium UBA3905 | reverse complement strand
TGCGCAGCCGCGCCATGAAGAGGTCATCCTCGACCAGGCGCAGAAAGAGGAAACGCACATGCGCGGCGATTGCCTCCGGCGTGGCGCCGTGCAGCGTCTGCAAATGACGGATCACGGCGTGCGCCAGCACACAGCCGAGCGTATTGCCGGCGGTGTTCCAGCCACCGTAGGCGGCAAGCTGGCTAAGCGCGGGCATGCGTTCCAGCAACTCGCCCAACGCCAGGTCGCCAGCGTTGACAAAGGCGACATCGACCACCGCGCAGCTTTGTCCCGTTTCAATTTCAGCCGCCAGACTACGCACGAACTCTGGCAGGTCGCGGCGCACGGTGAACATCTCGCGCAGCGTCGCCGCGCCGTTGCTATGCTGGCGATAGCCTGCCAGCGCCGCTTGTGAGGCAGCGGGTAATGCCGCAATCTGAGCATCGCTCAGCGCCAGCGACCACTGTTCTGGCCCGTTGCCCTGCACTTCCGCCGGCGCGTTGATGTAGAGCACGATGTCGGCGTCGGGCGCGTCGCTCACCACGCCGGCGAGCGGCCCCAGGTGCGCCTTGACCATTTCGGTCATCGGGCGATCTTCGTAGGCGGTGATCACCTGGTCGCTGGTCGAACCGCTGTAGCGCAGCCGCACGCGCGGGGTGAAGCCGGCGCGCTGCGCAGCGTAACGCGCCAGCAGCAGCATCGCCGTCTCATCCGTGCCCGGGTAGATCGACACTCGATCCGCCGCGCCGATCGTGCTGACGTAGCGGCGCAGACGGCGGCTTTCGGCGATGTTCCAGCCGTAATCGACGGTGTCATCCTGCGGGATGATCAGGTAGTCGAAGACGCCCGCCGCCGCCCAGTCGATCATGGTGCGGTTGACGGCGTGGTTGCGGGCGCGGCCCGCCAGAAAATCCTCGACCAGTTCGGGCGGAATCTCCCGACGCAGCGCGGCGATCTCCTCGGCTTCGGCAGCGGTTCCCACCGCCATCGCCGCGCGGTCTTCCAGGTAGGAGAGGCGGAAGATGCGCGCGCCGTAGTCCGCCCAGTACGCTTTCTCCTCCTCGGCGTCATTGCCGCGCGTGATGCGCATCAGCACGTTGAAGGCGAGCAGCGTGGTCTGCGGCTGCGCCTGCTTGATCGCGCGCAGGCAAGCCAGCCGCGCCAGCACCGTCTCCAGGCTGTCGGTCGAGCGCCGCGAGTTGACCAGCCCACCGTAGCCCAGTGTGTCGATGGCGACGATCAGCGCGTCGGCGTGCGGCGACTGCTCCAGCAGCCAGTCGTGTAGCCTGGGCATGTCGCCCACGCGCCACGGCGTACCCAGCCAGGCTTTGGGCGGCAGCAGCACTCGAAAGCCAGCCGCCTCACCCAGCATCTGCAAGCACTCATAATTGACCGACCGGTCGTCGAGGGGAAGAATGGGAATGACTGGTTTGGACAAGGTTTGCTCCTTCGTTGAGATTGGAGATTAGAGATTGGAGATTAGGAGATTGGGCGATTTGGGGATTAGGTGATTGGACGAGAATGTGGCGACAGTCTCCAATCTCCAATCTCTTAATCTCTTAATCTCTTAATCTCTTAATCTCTCAATCGCCTGCACGAATCTTCTTGTGATCTCCTGCGGGCGCGTAATGGCGCCGCCGACGACGACGCTGACCGCGCCCGCGTTGAGCGCGGCCTGCACCTGCGCTGGCGTGTGATAGCGCCCCTCCGCCAGCAGTGGGACGGTGAGCGCCTTGCTCAACGCCGCCACCAGGTCGATATCGGGACCATCGAGCAGTGCGCTGTAGGGCGTGTAACCCGACATCGTCGTCGAGACAAGATCGGCGCCGGCGGCTTCGGCGGCAATACCTTCGTCGTAGGTTGAAATGTCCGCCAGCACAGGCAGATCGGTGGCGGCGTGAATGGCGGCGATGTACGCCGCCAGGCTGTCGAACTCCGGGCGCGGGCGCGCGGTGGCGTCGATGGCGATGAGGTCGGCGCCCGCTGCGGCGACGGCGCAGGCATCCTCCAATCGCGGCGTGATGTAGACATCGTAGCCGGGTAGATCGACCTTGTAGAGACCGATGATCGGCAGGTGCACAGCGGCGCGGATGGAGCGAATGTCGGCCGGTGTGTTGGCGCGGATCGCAGCGGCGCCGCCTTGCTCGGCGGCAATCGCCATGCGCGCCATGATTTCTGCTCCGAAGAGCGGTTCGTGCGGCAGCGCCTGACACGAGACGATCAGCCGCCCGCGCACCTGATTGACAAACGCCTCGACGCGTTGATGACGATCCACGTCAGCTCCTTTTTGTTACGTGTTGCGTCTTGCGTGGTGCGTGGTGTGTGTCCGTCAATGCTCCTCAAGATACGTAGCACGCAACACGTAGCACGCAACACCTTTATCTTCGCCGCACCAATGCCATCCGGTAGCGGTCGCCGCGGTAGAGACTGGTGGCTGCTTCGACAACGGCGCCTTCGTCGTCGCGGGTGATGCGTCGCGTCAGCAGCGCAGGCGCGCCCGCCGCGACGCCGAAAATCTCCGCCTCCTCGGTCGAGAGCAACACCGCCTCCACGCTCTCCTCTGCAACCGACGGGCGCACCCCCAGTTCCTGCTCCATCACCGCATAGAGCGACTGGCTGGCAAGATCGAGCGCCAGCAGGCTGGCGAAGCGCGCGTACGGCAAATAGACCCGCTCCAATGCCAACGGTTCGTCGTCGGCAAAACGCAGCCGCTCCAGGTAGATGACCTTGGCGCCGACCTCCAGGTTGAGCTGCGCCGCTACGGAGACATCGGCGACGGTCGCCGT
>DGFH01000389.1:535-3503 GCA_002391565.1 Anaerolineales bacterium UBA3905 | reverse complement strand
CGCGGCAGCCCGCGCCGCAATGGGAATTGATGGTGAAACTCGGCCACGCGACCTGTCAATCCCTCGACAATACGCCGCCACGTCGCCAGGCTGATCAGCCACGCCTCGTCACCCGCGCCAATCTCGACCAGGGCATGCTGGCGGCGCAGCTCAGCAAGCGCCGCCGACGCGGTGGCGACATCAAGCTCGGCGCCGGCGAGCAGTTGGCGGGGCGTCGTCAATAACAGACGGTCGAGTGTGTGCAACAGCACCGCGTCGGGTTGACCGCGCGCCAGCGTCGCCAGCCGCGCCAGCGCCTGCGGATCGAAGCGGCGCCAGCGACGTTGCGGCGCCGGGCTGAGCACTACGCCACCGCCCAGCGTCAGGCTGGGGCTGGGCTGGCGCAGGATGAAACGATCGCCGGCGGCGACGACAGCGGGGCGCGCCAGGCGTAGTTGCACCCAGCCTTCCTCGCCTGGTGCGATGCTTTCTGCGCCGAGCACGCGCACAACAGCAGGAAGTTCGGCGGCGCCCACGAACAAATCGACGGTCTGATTGTGCTTGAGCGGGCGCGGGGCATCTGCCAGCAGACGGAAGTGAGCGTCGCAGAGCAACGTCGGCGACAATGTATCAGGCCGGGCGACGACATCGCCGCGCCGCAGATCATCAGGGGCGACGCCGGTCAGGTTGATCGCCAGACGGCTGCCGGGAAGACCGTTATCCACCTGGCGGCGATGGGTTTGCAGGCTGCGGATGCGGGCGGGAAGATGCGCGGGCAAAATTTCCACAGCGTCGCCTACGCTAAATTCGCCGTCGAGCAGGGTGCCGGTGACGATGGTGCCAAAGCCGCTCAGCGTGAAGATGCGGTCGATGGGCAGGCGCGGGCGGCCGCGGTCGCGGCGCGGGGGCAAGTTGGCAAGCAGGGCGGCCAGTGTACGCTTGAGTTCGTCCAACCCGGCGCCGGTGACGGCGCTGACCGGTACGATGGGAGCGCCCGCCAGGTGTGTGCCGGCCAGGGTCTCAGCAACATCCAATGTCACCAGTTCGAGCCAGTCGGCGTCATCGATCAGGTCGATCTTGGTCAGGGCGACCACCGCTGCTGGCACGGCCAACAGGTCGAGGATCGCCAGGTGTTCGCGCGTCTGCGGCATGACGCCCTCGTCTGCGGCGATAACCAGGATCGCAGCATCGATGCCGCCCACGCCTGCCAGCATATTCTTGATGAAGTCAATGTGGCCGGGGACGTCAACGATGCCAACGCTGGTGGAGGCGCCATCCCTGTTAGGCAGGTCGATCCAGGCAAAGCCGAGATCGATGGTCATGCCGCGCGCTTTCTCTTCCTTGAGACGGTCGGGATCAATGCCGGTGAGCGCCTGCACCAGGCTGGATTTGCCGTGATCGACATGGCCGGCAGTGCCAAGAACACGCATGGGGATTAAAGATTGAAGATTGGAGATTGGAGATCGAGAGATTGGTGGATTATGTAACCTTGTCGGGCGAGGCAGTTGCTCTGACAATTATCCAATCTCATCATCGCGCAATCTCGCAATCAGCTTTTTTGACCGTTGCCGGGCGCTTCGCCAGTGATAATGCCGGCGGTGCGGCGCTGTTGGCCTTGTGCGGCGAAAAGTTCAGCGTTGCGGCGTTGACGCTGCCAGGCTTCTTCCATGCTGCGGAGCTTTTCATCGCGCTCCTTGAGCATCTTCTGCACACCGTCCAGCCAGGAGTCTGCCATCGATGTAAAGTAAGCGCCGTAGCTTTCCTGAAGTTTCCACACGTGGTCGACCAACGTTTCAAGCATTTTGATGTCATGTTGCAGCGGTGGAAAGCGTTCGACGATCTCTTTGTTGTATTTCTCTTGTTCGCTCCAGAGATGTTCCTGGCGTAGTTCGCCTTTGCGTCGGCGCCGTTCATAATCCTCGCGAAATTCGTCCATTTCGCGGCGGATACGCTCTTCCGCCAGGCGTTGTAATTCGGCGATCTGGCTCTGCTCGCGCAGGATCAGGTCCTTGAACTCTTGCATTTCGACCACGGCGCGGCGGCTGATGTCGATCTGTTGGGCAAAGTTCTGCACGCGCTCATACGCCTGGGCGACCAACGTCTTCTGCTCATCGATCGTCTCCTGCCAGCGCGTGAGCACCTGTTCGCGGTCGACGACCATGACGCGCGTGCGCTCCATGAACTTGATTTGCTCGTCGCGCAGCTGATCGATCATCGGCGGCAGTTTTTCGATCTCGGCGGCGGTCTTGCGGATGCTTTCGTCGAGTAACGGCAGGCGTCCGGCGATGGCTTCCGTGCGCTTGAAGAGCTCGACTGTCTCCTGTTGCAACTGAGCGATGCGTCTGGTGTCGCTGGTGCGCTGTTCAACCAGGAAGGGAATCTGGCGGGTGCGTTCCTCAATCTCCTTGGCCAGGCTGCCGATCTGATTGCGCATGCTCATGATCAATTCGCCCAACCGCTCATCCTCGGTGGCGCGCACCTGGATCGCTTCCTCCAGCCGGCCAATGCGCGGCAACTCGCGGCGCACTTCGCCGATCTCGCGGCTGAGCATCTCGCGGTCGCTCATGCGCGCCCGTTCCAGCTCGCGCTGGCCGGAGACGCGCTCTTCGTAGGCGCGTTCGACCAGCCCAACCAGTTCAGTCTTGGTGTTCTGAATCGCCTGTTCGACCTGGTTGAAGCGCGTGAATTGCGCCTGTGTACTGGCAAGCCGTCCTTCCAAATCTTGAATGCGGCGCGCCTGTTCGATAATGTCGCTGGATTGGGCTTCAATGCGCTGCTGAAGACGCGCAATCTCGGCGCGGTCGCGGCGGTGCTCTTCATCGAGCCAGGTCACCATTTGGGCGAGTTGTGTTAGGTCCATATTACCTGCTTAAATGCTGTATTACTGATTTCTAGGTTGACATTTTATGAGTACAGTGTTGCGTATTACGTGTTGCGTGAGGGGTTTCGACACGTAGCACGCAACACGTAACACTGAAAATATGAAAAC
>DGFH01000389.1:0-317 GCA_002391565.1 Anaerolineales bacterium UBA3905 | reverse complement strand
ACGCAACACGTAACACTGAAAATATGAAAACTCTGCCTAGCAATCAGTAACGAGTGACGAGTCACGTCCCGCAGTATACCATTGCCAGGATAGCAACTCAAAGCGCTTCTGGAACTTTCACACAATGCGGTTTGCTGTTGCGTTGAACGGCTGATACAATGCCCGACGCGCAAACAAGGGCAAGCTTGTTTGTGTTTTATCAATCCCTGCCGCCTTGTTCGCCATCGAGTTTGTATGCGTATTGGCGTCGACACCCGGCTCATGTACTATCAACCAGCCGGGATTAGCAGATACACCTGGCATCTACTGCAGGCGCT
>DGFH01000057.1:6402-7344 GCA_002391565.1 Anaerolineales bacterium UBA3905 | reverse complement strand
GCGGCCAACCCTCCCCCTCCACCGCCAACATCCCCAAAAACCCCCGGATCGACACCCTGCCGCAGGATGCGTGCGTCGAGATTCGGGTGGGGGCGAGCCGCGAGGGGCTGGAGTCGGTGGCGGTCGGCGCGCTGCCGCCGCAGTGTGCGATCCTGACCAACCTCAGCGCGCAGATCGAGGAGATGGCGGTCGAAGCCGCGCTCACCGGCAACCGTCGCCTGGTCTACCAGGCCGTCGCCAACGACCCGCTCTCCGCCGCCGTGCTCTCACTTGCCGAAATTCAGAAAATGGTGGACGATCTGTTTGCGGTGAATGAGCCGTATCTGGCAAATTTTCAGAGATAATGAGATTGGGAGATTAGAGATTGGAGATTGTGCGCTTCGCCCTGAAAAATCGCTCAATCACATAATCTCCCAATCTCTAATCTTCACTCTCCAGTCTCCATCATTCGAAGGATTTACAAATGACACGACAAGCCTCCCCACAAGGACTCACCTGGTTCCAGGATGCGCGCTTTGGCATGTTCATCCATTGGGGACTATACAGCATCATCGGCAAGCACGAGTGGGTGATGCACACCGACCGCATCCCCGTGCCCGAATATGAGAAGCTGGTTCCACAGTTCAACCCGACGAAGTTCAACGCCGACGCCTGGGTGCGCACCGCGGCGGACGCCGGGCAGAAGTACATCATCATCACCAGCCGCCATCACGACGGCTTCAGCATGTACGACACCGCGCTGAGCGACTATAAGGTCACCAACACGCCCTTCCGCCGCGACCCGATCGCCGAACTGGCCGAGGCGTGTGCACGGCACGGCATCAAGCTGGGCTTCTATGTCTCACTGCTCGACTGGCATCACCCGGCTTATCGCTTTCGCGCTGAAAGCGGGCTGGCGTGGGAGGATTATCTCGGCTTCTTGCACGGCCAGGTGCGCGAACT
>DGFH01000057.1:0-6309 GCA_002391565.1 Anaerolineales bacterium UBA3905 | reverse complement strand
GGCTGGCGTGGGAGGATTATCTCGGCTTCTTGCACGGCCAGGTGCGCGAACTCTGCACCCAATACGGTGAGGTGGCGGCGATCTGGTTCGACGGCGATTGGCCGCGCAGCGCGCTTGACCCGGATCGGGCGTACTTTCTGCCTGGCGGCTCTTTCGAGTACGACAAGCTCTACGACATGATCCACGAGCTGCAGCCCGACGCCGTGATCGAGAACAACCGCCACGCCGAGCCATTGCCCGGCGAAGATTTGCAGGGTTTCGAGCAGGATTTGCCCGGCGAGAACACAACCGGTTTCAACGAAACCACGATCTACGGTCTGCCGATTCAGGTCTGTATGACGATCAACGACCACTGGGGCTGGAGCCGCCACGACCGCAACACCAAATCGGCGCGACGACTGGTGCACGTGCTGGCGAAGTCGGCGAGCGTGGGCGGCAACCTGCTCCTCAATGTGGGCCCGACGCCGGAAGGGGAAATCCCCGCGCTGCATCAAGAGCGGCTGCGCGAAGTCGGGCGTTGGCTGGCGCACAGCGGCGTCGGCATCTACTACACGCGCGCCGGCGTCATTCCGCCCACGCGCGAGACAGTCAGCACGCTCCGCTATGACCGCCATTTTGTGCACGTGCTCGACTACGTCAGCGACTGTGTGGTGCTGACCGGTGTGCCGCAGCATGTGCAGCGGGCGCGGCTGGTGGCGTCGAACACCGAGCTGGAGATCGAGCGCGAGGGAGGCAACTTCTTTGTATCGAATGCCAGCGACCGCACGACGATCTACATCCCGCCACAATTGCGCGACCCGATTGACACGGTCATCGAACTGTATTGAGACGTAACCATTGGGTTGATTAAAATGGCGCGCGGATGATGCGGAGATCGCGGATCAGTGCGAATCAAATCAGCGTCAATCCGCCCAATCCGTGTGATCCGCGTGTCAATGTGACTGTTTGACTCGATTCTGTTTACAGAGGAAACCAAAATGACAAAAATCAGCTTTCTTGGCGCTGGCAGCACCGTCTTTGCCAAAAACCTGATGGGCGACATTCTCAGCTATCCAGAGTTGCAGGACGCCACCATCAGCCTCTTTGACATTGATCCCGATCGCCTGCGCACGTCCGAGATCGTTGCTCATCAGATTGCTAAGTTTTTTGGAATTTCACCGAAAATTGAGGCGACGCTGGATCGTCGTCAGTCGCTGAAGGACGCCGACTTCGCCATCAGCATGTTCCAGATCGGCGGCTACAAGCCTGCCACCGTCGTCGACTTCGAGATCCCCAAGAAGTATGGCCTGCGCCAGACCATCGCCGACACGCTGGGCATTGGCGGGATCATGCGCGGGTTGCGCACGATCCCGGTCTTTCTCGACATTGCGCGTGATATGGAAGAACTTTGCCCGGACGTGACCTTTCTCCAGTACGTCAACCCGATGGCAATGAACTGCTGGGCGCTCAGCCGCGCCACTGGCATCAAAACGGTCGGTCTCTGTCACAGCGTGCAGGGGACAGCGGAGCAACTGGCCGAAGACATCGGCGTCCCGATTGACGAGATCAACTACGTCTGCGCGGGTATCAATCACATGGCTTTCTATCTCAAGTTCGAGCGTAACGGCGAGAATCTCTATCCGTTGATTCGCAGAGTCCTCGACGAAGGCCGCGTGCCCGACTGGAACCGTGTGCGCTACGAGATCTTCAAGCGCGTTGGCTATTTCGTCACAGAGTCGAGCGAGCACTTCAGTGAGTATGTGCCGTGGTTTATCAAGCGCGACCGCCCTGACCTGATCGAGGAGTTCAACATTCCGCTCGACGAATACATCCGCCGTTGTGAGGTGCAGATCACCGGTTGGGAATTTCTGCGCCGCAAATTGGAAAACCCAGACGCAGACCTCAAGGCCGAATTTGTGGCTGCGATGCGCAAAGCGGGTGTGCCGGAGGCGCACATGCCCTGGGTGGTGGAAGAATACGAACATGCCAACGAAGTGCGTCGCAGCCACGAATACGGCTCGTTGATCGTACACAGCATCGTCACCGGCCAGCCGCGCGTGATCTATGGCAACGTACCCAACCACGGCCTGATCGACAACCTGCCACAGGGGTGCTGCGTCGAAGTGCCGGTGCTGGTGGACAAAAACGGTCTGCAGCCCACCAAGATCGGGACGCTGCCGCCGCATCTCGCCGCCATGATGCGCACCAATGTCAACGTGCAAGAGATGGTCGTTGAGGCGGCGCTCACCGGCAAGCGCGAATACATCTATTACGCCGCCATGCTCGACCCGCACACCGCCGCTGAGCTGAGCCTGGATCAAATCTGGCATCTGGTGGACGACCTGATCGAGGCGCATGGGGACTGGTTGCCAACGTATCGATGAGTTGCGTGGGGCAAGACATCCATCGACCCTCGGATGGATGTCTTGCATTGAGGCATGGGCCGCCCTTATACATACTGTAGCTACCAATATGGCCACATTGCAAGGAAGGCGCCATGCCTGAAATCGGCATCCGCCAGCTCAAAAACGAAGCCTCCGAGATTATCCGCTCAATTCGCGAGCAGAAGACAGAGTACATTATCACCGTGCGCGGCGAGCCGGTGGCTGTGCTGCGTCCGCTTTCTTCTGAGATTGGTGATGTGGATACCATCCTCAATTGGACGGCCGACGTTTTTTCTGGGCTGAGCGAAACTGACTTGGCAGAGATCGAAGCGTCCATCCGCCGCCGGCCAGATTTCTTTGGCGGACGTGAAGTGGATTGCTATTTTTCAAGAAGGATCATTCCATGTCTCACAAAATTGTCCTGATCGGCGCGGGCAGCGCTAACTTTGGCCTGGGCGTGATGGGCGACCTGTTCAAGAGCCAGGTCTTCGCCGGCAGCACGATCTGTCTGCACGACATCAATGCTGAGGCGCTGGCGCGCACCGAGGCTTTTGGCCGCCATCACATCGAGGCGTATAACCTGCCTTTTACGCTCGAAGCGACTACCGACCGTCGGGCTGCCCTGCAAGGCGCGGATTTCTGCATCATCTCCATCGAAGTCGGCAATCGCTTCGAGCTGTGGGAGCAGGACTGGCATATCGCGCAGCAGTACGGCATCCGCCAGGTCTACGGCGAGAACGGTGGGCCGGGCGGTCTGTTCCACGCCTTGCGCATCATCCCGCCCATCCTCGACATCTGCGGCGACATCATGGCAGTCTGTCCGGATGCGTGGGTGCTCAACTTCAGCAACCCGATGAGTCGCATCTGCACGACGGTGAACCGGCAATATCCCGACCTGAAGCTGGTTGGCATCTGTCATGAAGTGGCGTCGCTGCCTGCGCACCTGCCGAACATCCTTGAAACGCCGCTAGAGAACCTGCATTTCCAGGCTGGCGGGCTGAACCACTTCAGCGTGCTGCTGAACATTCATTACCGCGACACCGGCGCCGACGCCTATCCTGATGTGCGCGCCAAAGCGCCTGCTTACTTTGAGCAAATCACGAACGTGCTGGGGTGGGCGCTGCCGAGCATGCCGCCAGCGCATGTCGCCACCGTCGGCCATCGGCCCTGGGCGGAGCGTGGGCTCTTCAAGGTGATCCTCGAACGCTTTGGCTACCTGCCCATTACGGTCGATTCGCATTTTGGCGAGTACATTCAGTGGGCATGGGAAGTGGCCGATAGCCAGGGCATCCTTGACTTTTATCGCACCTACAAAATTTGGGTGGCGCAGAAGGTTTCGGAGGCGACGCTGCTCAAAGGTTCAGGCGATGACTGGGTGACTTCGCAAGTGCTGGAGAGCATCGCCGCCAACCGCCCGACCGAGGTGTTGGCGCTCAATCTGCCCAACCAGGGGTTGATCGACGATCTGCCCGCCGATATTGCCGTCGAGGTCCCGGCGCTGGTTGATGGCAACGGTGTGCACGGCGTGGCGTTGGGCCGTTTCCCACGTGGGATCGCCGGCCTGCTGCGCAATCAGGTCGCCGTGCACGACCTGACCGCTGAAGCTGTGCTGAACAAGTCGAAGGCGGCGGCGCTGCAGGCGTTGCTGGTTGACCCGGTGGTGCACAGCGTACGCGCCGCCGAGCAGACGCTGGAGATGATGCTGCGCGTGCAGCAGCGTTGGTTGGGATACCTGCAATAAAGCGATGCGGAATTGGCGGCGACAAGGCACAACGTTGCATCTTCCCGGAAGCTCCAAAGCTTCCGGGAAGATTGTAAGCGGTATGACGTGGCAACCTGGAAGTCAATAGCCAATCTGCTACTTGGTTTTGTTATTTTTCACTGGAGGCTGTGTGTAGCGCGCCCGCCAGCACAACGGCGTCAAGAATCTTGTGATAGCCGGTGCAGCGGCAGAAGTTGCCGGTCAGCGCCTCGGCAGCTTCGGCGGCAGTGGGGTGCGGGCGCTCCTCCAGCAGGGTGGCGGCGCTCATGATGAAGCCAGGCGTGCAGTAGCCGCACTGGACGCCGCCCGCCTCCACGAACGCCTGTTGCACCGGATGCAAATGCTCCGCCGCGCCCAACCCCTCCACTGTGACAACCTGGCTGCCCCAGGCGCGTTCAGCAGGCGTCATGCACGCCATCACCGCCATGCCGTCCAGCATGACTGTACATGCGCCACACTCCCCTTCTGCGCACCCTTCTTTGACGCTCGTCACGCCGGCTGCACGCAGGCTGTCGAGCAGTGTCATGCCGCCGGGCAGGAGCATGCTGCGTCCGTTGACGCATGCACTGTCAGACTCGGTTGCACAGTTGCTCTGGTCATTGCCCATCACCGGCCATACACCATCGGTTGCGCCCCAGAGCATGACCGGACGCGCCGGCCAGCCTGCCCGCGCAGCGCCGACAGCGATCTGATGCAAGGCGCGCGCGACGAGCGTCTCCACCATGGCGCGGCGATAGGCGGCGCTGCTGCGGATGTCGTCGATAGGTGTGGCGGCGGTGACTGCCAGACGCGCCGCTTCGGCGATGCTGGCTTTGTGGAGTGGCTTGCCAACCAGAAAACTCTCTGCGGCGGTTGCCCGCACGACTACGGGCGCCACCGCGCCCAGAGCAATGGCGGCGCGCGTCACCGGCGCATCGGGAGCAGTTTCCTCCCGCGTCACGATCACAGCCACGTTGACGACGCTGATCGCCTGGGCGCGGCGCAGACCCAACTTGATGAAAACGCCGTCAGTGCGCGCATCCAGGGCCGGGAAAGCAATGCCGGTCAGCAACTCGTCCGGCGCCAGATCGACCTGGCGGAAGCCCCGGATGAACGCTGCCAGCGGCAGCGTGCGGGCGCCGCGCGCCTCGCTCTCCAGGGTGACGTGCGCATCGAGCGCCAGCAACGGCGCGATCGTATCGTTGGCCGGGCTGGCGGTGATGATGTTGCCGGCGACGGTGGCGCGATTACGAATCTGCGGCGCCCCGACCTCCCAACAGGCGCGCGCCAGCGGAAAGCCCTGTTCCACGATCAGCGGGCTGGCGACGACCTGGTTGTGTGTGACGAGCGGGCCGAGGTGAATCCACTCCTCGCGCGTCTCGATCTGCGCCAGTCCCGGAATGCGCGTCAGGTCGATCACGCCGGGCGCCGCGCCATCGCTCCGTTTGCGCACCCCGCGTTCGATCTCCAGCAACAGGTCGGTGGCGCCAGCGATAGCGCGGGCGTCGTCGCCATACTTGGCTTTCAAGTAGAGGGCTTCGTCAAGGGTGGTGGGTGAATGATAGAACGTATACATGAATGCACCGTTGATATGCTTGATGTTGTTGCACTTACCTGTAGCAGGACAAGTCTGTCGGTCGACCGCATGCGTGCGTTTTCAGCCAATCGTCAATTTGACCACGCCTGCAGTTCAATCATGTTGCCTTCTGGATCGGTGACATAGCACCAGGTCACTGTGGCGCCGGTGGTGACTTGCAAGGTGACGATCTCGCCGACTGCGCGGCCTCCTTCCTGCAGAACTGCCTGTTGCGCAGCCGATACATCCTCCACGGAGAAGGCAATATGTCCAAAGCCCGGCCGATTCACAGCAGGTGTTCCACGCGTTTCAAGAATATTGTAGTTAAAAATCTCCAGCGTCGGCCCATCGTCTCCGTAGCCAGGCAATCGCAGATGAACGCCGCGCAGATGGGCGCCTGGAATGCCCGTGCCTCTCTCAAGTTGTTCGCCTTGAAAGTCACGCTCCGGCGGTGCGGGGATGCAGCCAAAAACTTTCTGATAGAAGTGGGCGAGCACCCGCCAATCTTCTGCGATAAGATTTGTGTGAACATATTTCGCCACTATCGTCATCGAGCTTTTCCCTATCCATTCAGTATCTGTCTGACGGGCAATGATTGCCTCATGACCTGCCACGTCATCTCCCAGAAG
>DGFH01000030.1 GCA_002391565.1 Anaerolineales bacterium UBA3905 | reverse complement strand
CTCCCGTAGGTCATCGCCTCCAGCGTGACGGCGTGGCTCTCCCGCAGGTCATCGCCTCCGGCGTGACAACGTAGCTCTCCCGTAGGTCATCGCCTCCGGCGTGACAGCGTGGCTCACCCGCAGGTCATCGCCTCCGGCGTGACAGCGTGGCTCACCCGCAGGTCATCGCCTCCGGCGTGACAGCGTGGCTCACCCGTAGGTCATCGCCTCCAGCGTGACGGCGTGGCTCTCCCGCAGGTCATCGCCTCCGGCGTGACAGCGTGGCTCTCCCGTAGGTCATCGCCTCCGGCGTGACGGCGTGGCTCTCCCGTAGGTCATCGCCTCCGGCGTGACAGCGTGGCTCACCCGTAGGTCATCACTTCCAGCGTGACGGCGTGGCTCTCCCGCAGGTCATCGCCTCCGGCGTGACGACGTGGCCGACCAAAAGCGTCCGGCTGGAAGCCAAACCTACGCTTACCGAACCGTATACCAACCCTTGCAGGTCATCGCCTCCGGCGTGACATGGCGCTTACCCGGCTTGCAGGAGTTCCAGCAGCCGCGCCTCCAGGAAGTTGTAGCCAGTGGCGCGCATTTCTAGCGGCAACCCCAGATAGGTCGCCGCCGCTTTGGCCCGCTCGATCAGCGCCGGGTCGGGCTTTTGCACCAGGTAAACCAACCGTTTGTACGCGCCGAAATAGTCATCCTTGAGTTGAGGATGGCGATCCAACCCCATGCTCTTGAGGATGAGGGTATGGAACTGACGCACCATGAAGTCGGTCAAAAAGTAGGTGCCCGGCTCCTCATCCATCAGCTGCTGAAAGAGCGCGCCGCCGTACCACTCGTAACAGTGAGGGCCGGCAATGCGTTCTACACCCAGCCGGTTGAGCATGGCGTCGAGCGCGCCGCCGGTGCCGCAGTCGCCGTAGACGACGAGCAACCGGTCGTAGCGGTCGCGCAACTCAACAATGCGTTGCTCGACCGCCGGAGCAATGCGCGCCGGGATCATGTGGAAGGTGGCGGGCACAGCGACCACATCCACCGTCCAGCCGTGTCGTTCCTTGAGCGCCAGCACCTCGCGCGCCAGCGCGCCGCAGATAATGAGACAGGTAGTCATTGAGATTGGAGATTGGGAGATTGGAGATTAGGCTCGTGATGACACCCAATCTCCAATCTCTTACTCTCTCCTTATCCCCTCCGCATCCTGCGCTCACGCCGTCCGCCGCCCGCCGCCTCACCTTCTGGTTTGGGTTCGCGGTTTGCCATGATCCAATTCAGGCAGTTCTCATCGTTGCCGGTCATCACATCCGCCGCCATGATCGCGGTCTTGATGTGCTCCTCGATGGGGTTCGTGATTGCCGAAGTCAGGCCAGCCCCAATCGCCATGGCCAGGAACGTGCCGTTGAGTGGGCCGCGATTGGGCAAGCCAAAGGAGACATTGCTGGCGCCACAACAGGTGTTGACCTTCAGTTCATCGCGGCAGCGACGCACAATCTCGAAGACCTGACGCCCGGCGTAGCGCATGGCGCCGATCGGCATGACCAGCGGGTCGATCAGGACATCCTCACGCGGAATACCGTGATCCATGGCTCGTTCGATGATCTTCTTTGCCACTGCCAGCCGCACTTCCGGGTTCTCGGAGATGCCGGTTTCGTCGTTGGAGATGCCGATCACGGCGGCGCCGTATTTCTTGATCAGGGGCAGCACCGCCTCCAACCGCTCCTCTTCGCCCGTCACCGAGTTGACCAACGCCTTGCCCTGGTAGACAGATAGTCCACTCTCCAATGCCTTCACAATCGAGGAGTCGATCGACAGCGGTACGTCGGTGATCGACTGAACGAGTTTGATTGCCTCCGCCAGGATCGCCGGTTCATCGGCCAGCGGGATGCCAGCGTTGACGTCGAGCATATGCGCGCCTGCGGCAACCTGAGCATGGGCGTCGCTGATCACGCGCGAAAAATCGCCCACCGCCATCTCGGCCGCCAGCTTCTTGCGCCCGGTTGGGTTGATGCGCTCGCCGATGATCACGAATGGCAGATCGGGGCCGATGCGCACTTCTTTTGTGCGAGAACTGACAATGGTTTCCACACGGAACTCCTTTATTACCATGATTTGGACGCCAGCACGTCCATGAAGTACAAAGTGATAGCGCCTCCATTGTAACAAAACCGCCTTTGCACACGAAGTTGACCATACGCAAGGGAAGTCGTACCATGACGAGAGCGCAAAGGTCATGCGTGATCCACTGTGCATCACAAGTGGCGCATGGCAAGTTGCACACCGGCGCATGATCTACTTCGAAACGGAATATCGCACCCATGCACGACAAACCTATCCCTGAACAAATCATCTATGTCGCCCGGCGCATGTTCGAGCGCCGACTGACCGATATGGCTGGCGGAAATATCAGCGCGCGTGTTGGCGGCGCCATCTACATCACGCCGCGCTATGCCGGCAGCAAACAGCATTGGCAACTGTCGCCCGACGACATCCTGAGAGGTGAAATTGCCAGCGACGATCTGCTCCAGCAGCCGCGCTTTTCACGCGAAGGCAAAGCGCATCTCGCCATCTACCGAGAATTTGCTGACGTAGGCGCCGTAATTCATGCCCACCCCTTTCACGTGTTGCCTTTCTGCGTCGCTGGTCGCGCTATCGAGCCGGTGCTTGAAGCAACACAGAAGTTTGGCGTGACGCCCGTTGCACCCTTTGCACCTGCACACAGCGCTGAGCTGGCGCAGCACGTCGTTGCTGGCCTGCGTGGGCGTGAAGCGAACATCCGTAAACAGGCGGCGGCGGTGCTGTTGCCCAAGCACGGCATCATCGTCGCCGGGTTGGATCTGTGGGCGGCTATCGACGCACTGGAGCGCATCGACTGGAACGCCTGGTGCATCCTCAGTCAGAGCATGTTCCCGCCCGCGCCAATTCCATACGAGGTGGAGTGACGCCATGTTCCTGACCCTCACCGCCAACGCTGCGCTGGATCGCGTCATTTTCATCGAGGAGTTCGTGCCTGCTACAACGATGCGCGCCCCCCGCTTCATTGAATGCGCCGGTGGCAAGGGATTCGACGTTTCGGTTGCGCTGCGCGGGTTAGGACAGCCAACAACAGCGATCGGCTTTGTAGCGGGCTATTACGGCAAATTGCTGGTGGACGTGCTCACCCACTACGGCATCGACATCGATCCCATCTGGCTGCCCGGTGAAACGCGCCTGGCCAATGTGATTGTCGAAACGGCGCGTGCGCGCCACAGTCACGTCATGATCGGCGCGCTGCCGGTTTCAGCTGCCGGGCTGGAAACGATGTTGACGCGTTATCAGGTGCACCTGCCAGCGGCGACCTGGGTGGTGGCGGCAGGTTCGTTGCCGCCGGGGATGCCCGTCACTTTCTATCACACGGTCGTCATGTTGGCGCACGCTGCTGCGAAGCCGGTGTTGATCGACGCCACCGGCGCACCGCTGCTCGCTGCTCTGGATGCCAAGCCGGATGTTGTCAAGCTGAACCAGGATGAATTCGTTGACACCTTTGGGCTAACCGGCGGCGACTTGCCGACCATCCTGGCGGCAGCGCAGCAGGTGCGCCAGGAATATGCCTTGCCGGTCATGGTGCTTACTTGTGGCCGAGAGGGCGTCGTTGCCATCACACCAGAGGAGGTTGTGCAAACACAGGCGCCAGTGCAGCGCGCTGTCAATGCTGCTGGCGCCGGGGATGCGGCCTCGGCGGCGGTGGTGTGGCGTCGCGCTCAGGGCGATGATTGGGTGGAGACGCTGCGCTGGACTGCCGCCGTCAGCGCCGCATCGGTTGGTACGGAGGCAACGGCTGAAGTGCGGCTGGCTGATGTTGAGCATCTACTGGCGGATGTGCGCGTGAGTGCGCATCATCTGGCGCACTGACTCAATGACCGGCCGGTGTGCCTGCGTGTCCCGAAAAATTTGTGACAATTGAGAGGACATCCGTAAGTTGCGTGTACATCGTTCCTCTGGTATACTTGCTTACAATTTGAGCTGCATTGAATTGTGCGCAAAAAAAAAACGCCACAAGTGACAATGCAGCGATCTGATGAGCCGGCCGTGTAAAAGTTGGTTGCCTTGGCTGGACTCCGCAGCGCGCTGGCCCGGTCACCATCAGAATCCCCCTTCTTCCACGCTGCCTGTTAGAGCAGGCAGGAAGAACCACTCCGAGCATCCGGCGCGCAACCACATGCCGGATGCTCTTTTTCTGCGCCTGAGGTGTGACATTCTGGCCGAGCAGTGGGTCGAACCGGGTGGCAGCGTGACGTTATCGATTTCTAGGTTGTCACGTGATATTGCTCGCAATCTTCCCGGAAGCTCCAAAGCTTCCGGGAAGATAAACAGTTAACCTAGCGG
>DGFH01000090.1 GCA_002391565.1 Anaerolineales bacterium UBA3905 | reverse complement strand
GAGACAGTCCTTCGTCAGTTGCCCTAAACCGCGCAACATCGCGGTCAATCGGCCCTTCCGCCCCAGAAAGTCGGCGTACCATGCTTCGGTTTCCGACGTGCTTTGCGCGGCCGTTAAGGCCTCCTGTGCTTCCACCTGCAACTGTTCGAGTTGTGCGATCAAATCACTCATACATCCACCTGTCCAACCAGCGTAGCAAGGGGCAAGTTGTGAGGGGCGCATTGCCCTTGCCGATCAATATTGTTGATTGTGTCCAGCCAAATCATGGACAATGCCAGTGATGGGCGCCAGTGCCCACTTGATGTTATATCGTGCCATTAAGGTGGCATTCGTGCAAGTAATGGCGAATTTATCTGACGTTACAGCGGCGGCAACGCCACCGTCGGGTCGCCGAGGATCACCAGGCTCTGACGGTCAAGCGCGGCAAGTTGGGCGCTGGCCGTCATCAGGCGGATGAAGTCGCGGCCCGCGGCAGTGGCGCCGGCAAATTGTCCGGTCAATTGCTGCCACTGTTGGAACAACTCGCCCACCACTTTGTAGCCGGGGTTGAAGGCCATGCCCACCGGTTCTGGTTGGACGCGGTGCATGTGCTCGTAGAGCGCCGCAATCGTCGTAGTGGTCAACACCTGCCCCGTCTCCGGCTGGCGCAACGTCCAGTCAAAGGTTGGCTCGACGTGACCGATGAAGGCGCGCAGTGGTTTGGCTGCCCCGAGCAAGCGCTGAGGCAACGGCGCCACCTGTGCACCCAACGCGGCGACGCCATCCAGCACCGTAGCGAGCGTCGAGCCAGCCGGCACCAGTTCTTTGTAGGAGTTGACATTGTCGCAGCCTGCCGAACAGCAGGCGTGTGCGTACCAGATCGCGCCGTCGGGCTGCCAGGCGGCCAACAGTGCATCGATGTCGAGCGCGCCATGCTCGACATCGACTGGTGCGCCAAGCGAGGCGGCCATCTTGACGTGGTCATGCAGCGGGCCGGTCTGGCCGTGGCTGGTGGTGACGACCAACGCAGGGTGATGTTGCGCCAGGGTCGCCCGGAGCAAGGCGTGCGTGGCATGCGCCTCATCAAGCAAGCGCACCCCTGCACCGATCTGGCTGTCGGCAGCCAATTTTTCCGCCACCGGCTCGGCGATTGCCTTGCGCATCAACGTCGTGATGTCGCCGCCGCCGTGATCCACCGTCCACACCACCGGCTGATGCGGATCGCAGCCAGCGTCGTTCCATTCCTTGAGCAACGCGTTCACATAATTTTCCAACGCCGTCCCGGTCAGCGTCAAGCGGCCTGCAAAACAGGGTTGATTGAGCAAGTACTGAAAGCGCCACGGGATCGTATCAGGCTCGGCATAAATGAGCAGGTAGTAAGGCAATGCGCCCGGCGCCACCCCGCGCGCGCCGGCGCCGGAGATGGCAATATCTTGTGCACTGCCGTCGGGATAGTAGCGGCGCAAGAACCTGGCGCCAGTTTCCGCCCGGTAACGCAAGATGGGGGAGCCCGGGCGCGCCGCCGCCAATGCACGAATCGGTTCGGGCGCGTCGTCGGCGGTGGCGCGCGCGGCGGTGGAGAGGGCGTCGTCATCGGGCAGCACCAGCCCCCAACCCACCTGCGGATGGCGCCAGTTGCGCAGATCGACTGGTTCGGGCGCCGCCAACTCGCGGCTCACCTTTTCCATCCGCATCTTCAGCCCCCATTTGCGAGCGCTCGCGTCCAGCGCCGCCACGGGGGAGGCATCGCCCGTCCAAAGGTTGGCGGCAAGCTCGGTCGGGAAGGTGGTGCTCATGGTTGCCTCCTGGCGTCGATCAACTTCAAGCAAACTTGCCAAACAGATCTGGGCGGAGATCAGGCGGCACCGGCGGCTCCTCGTCCAGCAACGCCAGCGCGCGCGTGCGGATAGAGGCCGGCGCGTCGAGAGGCAATGTGCGCAAGAAATCGGCCACCTCCTGCGCTCGCTGAAGCATGGCCTGCAGGGCGGCCACGCCTGTGGGTGCAGCCGGTTGCCCCGGCGTCCCGGTCGGCTGGTCGGCGCGCACAATCTGGAAGAGTTCCGGGCGTGCATACAGGACGGGTAAAGTCCATGCCCGTTCTCTTTTGGGGTCAACGCCGTTGAAAATTTGAATGCGCGCCGCCCGCAACGACATGCTCCATTCAATGGGTGCGGGCTGCGCGCTACTGGCTTGCGCCAGCGCCTGCGCGATTTCACGGAAGAGGGCAGGATAAAAACCGGCGCAAAACCGATGCGCATCGGCGGCGGCGATCGGCTCTAGCATGCCGATGGCGGCAGGCGCGCCGCGCGCCACCAGCGTATGCGCCATCGAGTGCAGTTGCGTCGTGGCGGCGCCGCCTTGACAGCAGTTGAGTACGACCAGCCAGGTCTGACGCATTGCCGGCAAGGCCACCAATTGTTCAACCGGCAGCACCAGTGATGCAACCTCGGCGTCGGCAGCCCAGTCCAACGCCGTCGCCACCTCCAGCCGGCTCACGCCATGATCGACCGCGCCGTGGCAGAAGAAGTGCAGCAGATGCGGACGGAAGGCGTCGAGGGCGGCTTCGAGTTTGTCTGCGGTGGATTCAATCAATTTTACAGTGACGCCGGTCAGTGCTCCGCCTGCAATTTCGGTCTGTATAGCGTCGTGTAGCGTCTCCTCGCCAACCAACAGCAGCACATCGACAGGCAAACCGGCAGCGCGGGCGGCGTCCAACGCCTGGCGTAAGTTCTGCCATTCGGGTGCGGCGGGCACGGCGAGCGCCGATAGAACTGCTGCAAACCGCAGTGAGCCTTCAAATTTGTAAAAAGGCGGCGTCGGCTGCGTTGCCAACGCATCGGCGATGCGGCCGATCGGCCAGCGCAGATCGAGCGCCAGGAAAGCGCCTTGTGAGTCGTCGTAGAGCGCCTCCCAGTAGAGCTGCTCGGCTTCGGGCGCCTGCAAATAGAAGTAGATCGGCGTCACCTGGGTAGGCGGCGCCATCGCCAACATCTGCAGCATCTGCGCAATGGCGGGGTGCTGCGCCAGCGCCTGACGCAGTTGAATGCCGTGTTGCATCACGGCGTCAGGCGCTGTCCAGGTAGTGGTGGTGGGTGGTTGGCAGACAAAGGGCGCCGCGATCTGTCCCTGGGGAAAGTTGGCGGTCGCCTTCTCCAGTTTGACTTGCGTGCCGCCGTCGAACGTTGGTTGCAGAGTGACGATGATGCGGTTGAGCGTCATTGTACACCTCCGCGCCGGCTGCTGGCTTCAATGCGCGCCTCTTCCTCGACGATGTACTGCAACTTGCGCAGCGTTTCCGATTGTTCGATGCCAGCCATGCGCGAGGTGCTGGCGGCCTGACCGGGCGTGGCCTCCATTTGTTGTGCAACCGCCAGTGTGCGCTGGTCGATATAACGCATCGCCGCCGAAACCCAGCCGGGGACTTCCTCCGCCGGCGTGTACAACTCTTCGACAAAGCGATTAGTCTCATCTGGTTCGGCAAGGGCCGCAAGCTCAGGGTTATACATAGCGGCGGCGCCCTCAGGCAAGGGGGGTGCCACCCGCGCCGGATGGGTGTAAATGATCAACGAGGGCGCCGCAGGCGGCAACGTCGGCTGCTCCGCCAGGAAGAGGCGATAGGCTGCCGCCAGTGCGCTCAAATCGTGGTCTAGACGCATCTCGTGATGCAAGGTGGGGCCGGGGCGTAGATTCGCCAACGTGGTGGTGAACAGGCGGTGCGCCATTTCTGAATAGTTGCGCAGGGGTGAGGTGAGCGCGCAACCCCACGCGCCTGTTTGTGCGAGGAAAGCGGCCAGTTCGTTAGGGCCAATGAAACGCGGCAACTGACGATCCAGGTTTTCCAGCGGCGACTCGGCGACGGAGAGCGCCGCGCTTTCGCCAGAAAGATAACCGTGCGCAATAAAGTGCACCAGGTCGATGCTGCGCCCGGCCAGCGCGCCGCGCATCCACAACAACCAGGGGCTGGTCAAGCGGCCAGTTGGGTCGGTGATCCGGCTGCTCCGGTCGGGGATGGCATAGGGTGCAGCGCCCTGTGCATCATGAAGAATGACGCGACTGTCGTTGGCGCCGTGATAATCAAGCTGATTGGCCAGATCGCTCATCAACCCGCGGTCGGTGAAGAGATGTACATTGGTTGGCCGCGTCGCCTGGTCGAGGAGCATACGCGTCATACGCGCCATATAGGCGCTTGACATGAAGGCCTCTTCTGAGATTGGCTGACTGCTGCACAAAACGATGTTCAGCTCACCGGCTGCGCGCGCCGGATCGACGAGGTAATCGGGGAGACGCACTACAGGGCGCTGCAACGCAGGGATAAGCAATTGCTCCCACGGCACGTATGCCAGGTAGCCAGCAGGGCTTTTGAGATAGAGCCAGAGCGTCTCATCGGGCATCAGGCAGCCATCCAACGCTGTGCGCAATGCTTCGAGCACGTAGCCAGGCATGGTGAACGGATACCCCTCGAACTGGCACCGGCTGCGGTCGAGTTGCTCCGGCACACCGACTTCCGTCGGATCGAGCCTGTAGTCGAACAACGCCGTGCGCGTCCCGGCTCTGTCCTGCTCCAATGTACACCGGACTTGTGATCTGCGTCCCGCCAGCTCGAAGCTGATCACCAGCGCCGTCAGGTCGTACTGCCTGCGTAGCAGATAACCCATAACAAACTCCTTTCCCCAAACGCTGCCGTGTGAGAGCTGGGGAGGCTCACGCCGTCACCAGGTTGTACAACATCCAATAGGTCGACAGATTGCTGTAGTCGCCGTGATCGCTAATGGTGGCTGTAGCATCGATGCCGATGATTGGGATCAGACTGCTGAGGTCGTAACGGGCGCCAGCTTCGATGGCGTCGTCGTCGAGCACCCTTATCAACTGTTCCCCACTGCCGCGCGGTCCGTACCCACCGAGGGCGGCGTAGCGGCTGGGCGGCTCGCCGGCGGCGGCAATCTTCATCTCGCCCAGGTCTCTATCGCGGCGCAAGACCAGGTGAAAGAAGCGATGCAGCGCCGCATCACGTTGGCTGAAGGTGCAGAGAATCGGGAGGAAGACGCGGTCGAGTGCACGGCGGTAGCCGCCGGGACGCTCCTGACCGGTGACATCCGCCGCAAAGGCCAGATGTGACAGCGCACCCTGCATCAACAACAGCGAGTGCAGCGGGCGCGGCCATGTCTCGCCGAAACAAATGGCGGATAGCAGCACGCGACAGCCATAGGAATGACCGGCGCCATGCACGCGCGCCGTGCAGACCGTCAGCAGATCGCGCAGCAACGGCCCGACGCCGTGTGCGCCCACAGCGCCAGCGCGATCTTTCATCTGGTAGACTGTCAGCCCGCGCACGATCAGGCGTGGGTCAAAGGACATTCCGATGTCGGCGGCGGCGCCCGGCCCAGCGATGCCGCCGCCGGCAATGCCGAATTCGTCAAAGGGGCGACCACCAGGCTCCGCCAGGGCAGACCAGGCCGCCACAATGTTGGCTGCGTTCAGCGCTGCAGCATCTGCCACCTCCTCGTCGGTAGCGGTGTACAAAGGGGCGGCCAGTTGTACGACTTCTTGCGCCTCCGGTGCGGTGAGGCGTGGCTGCTGCAACAGGGCGTAAAAGCGCGCGGCGTCGGCGGCAGGGAGCGCCTCTGCCAGGTCGCGCAAGCGATCGGTTTCAGCTGCGATAGCCAGATCGCGGCCCTCACCTGTCTCCGCCGCCATGGCAGGCGCCTCCTCATCGCCAAAAGTCAGCGCCGCGCTGGGCCAGTGAATGCCGACCAGCAAGGGACGGAAGGGGGTGGGCAACGTCAATTGGCGTGCTTGCACCATCGCCATAAAGCCATCGATGAAGCGTCGATACGACCTGACCGCGCCCGGCCAATCGTTGTTCCAACCGTGTGAGAAGAGGAAAATATCGGTGTAGCGTCCGGTGGCGACTTCCTCCAGCAGGCGGGTGCGCGTGGCGGGTGCTTCGCAGATGCCGCGCTTGTCAAACGGCAGCACGTAAAAGGGTGCTGGCGGTGCATCAGGACAGGGCAACGACTGATACGGGCCGGGCGGCAACGTTGGCATTGGACAGGCTCCTTTGTTCAATGGGGGCGCGCCACATGATTATAACAGGTTTTGTCAATTTTAACACGGGGAATGGGGGTAGGCGGTCAGCAGATATTAAGAACAGATTGAGCTGATAGGTTGCCTCGAACTCCGTAGACAGGGCAGGCATTGTTGCCAGGTTGGATGAGTCCGAGGCTTCTGTATCCACTCAAAGTGCGTTCAAATGCGGCTGACAGTGGCGCGTTCAGGCAGTTTCGCTGGACGGCAGTTGGAAGCCGTTCTGGATCCAGGTCACTACGGCGCGCATCTGAAACTGCTCCTGTTCAGTGAGCGAGACATACGCATCTGAGATCGCTTGCATCAGGTCATCGGTGTCAACGTTCTGCACCAGGACGGCGAGATCGTTGCTGCTGCGCGTGGCTGATGATGGCTGGGCGCCAAACAGGTTAGCGAATAGCGTTGTCAGCCCACCGCTGGCGAACAAAGCGCCTGCTATTTTGAATAGGGTTTGCAATCCTCCCAGCAGATCGCTCGGCCCGTATTTCTCTTTTCTTTTCTTGCGCTTCATGTCGGCGGCGAGCTGACCCTGTGGTTTTGGCTTTGGCTTGCGAGGTTTTGGCTTGTTACTTGTTGCACTTTCTTTGGGTTTTGTTGGTTTTTTCTTGGTTGGCTTCTTGGGGGCGCCAGTCGCAGTCTGCTCCAGTTCATCCTCGCGCAGCAAATCACCCGCCCGTACATAGATCAACTCACCACAATGTGGGCACTTGCTCTTGCGCGTGGGCTTTTTCTCCAGTTTGCGCCGGCAATAGGGGCAGCGTGAAAAGGATGGTTGTTCGCTCATAGGCGATTTTTGACCTGTTTCTTCATATAGCCCAACAGTGCATGCAAACCGCGCACACGCTGTGGCGTGATGACTTCATGCAATCCCAATAGCATGTAAACGTCCTCTGGCGTCGCCAGCACCGCCTCCGGTGTGGCGCCATCCAATCCTTCCACCAGGATTGACGCATAGCCACGCACCGTCGGCGATTCCGGCGGGATGTCCAGGTAGAAGTGGACGGCGTTGTCATTGACTTCGGTCGCCAGGAAGACCGGCGTCTGGCATTCATGCACCTGCTCCATGCCGTCGCGCTGCGCCTGATAGCGGGCGGGCAACGGTGGCAGGCTCATGGCGTACTCAATCAAATATTCCATGCGCTCGCGCGGGGGAGCGTCCCGAAATTCTTCAATGATAGTTTGTAACGCTGGCGGGCAGCGTTCGATTCGTTCCTGTAATGTGCTTTCGGTCATTTGCTCTTCCTTTGCGATTCAGGCGTAACGGTGGATAGCACAAAATGTTGCCACATCATCGCTGTTGCCGACCAAAAAAATGATTGATTGATCTTACCGAATGAGCAATCATGCGTCAAGCAACCAGGACTACAAAACCAGCAGGCGCCCCGCTCCTGCTGTGTCCATCCGAGGCTGGCGTCAGAGGCAATGATGAAAGGCTCAAAAGCGAAAGCGGCGCGGTTGTTGATGATGGCGACGCACGCAGAATTTTGAGCAAGTTTGTGGCGCAAATACGGCAATCCCCACCAGAAGCCGGAGGCAATATATTGACCTCTACAGGGGGGTTGCGGCAAAAGGCAAGATTGAAGATCTGCTGACCATGGTTGCTTGAATAGCAGCAGATCTCCTCGCGGGATGGGAGATCTACTGCCTACCCTGACCCATCTCCATTTTGCCACAAATGATCGTTGTTGTCTTGCACATTTTGTGCAAGATAGCAACTCATACGCCAACCAACGCTGCGTGTAGCGCTTCAGGTGTGGCAACCACTGGCGTCACCCACACAACGGCATCGTAAAACATGCCGCTGGCGCCCATGTCTGTTTCTTCCGCGAACGTCACCTGATTGATGTTGCGCCCGTCGGGGCTATGTTTCGGCCACCAAACGCCAGGCGCCAACACTGTCCCCGGCATGATGTCCGTCGTCACGACTGCCGTCAGACGCACTTCACCGTGCGCATTGGCAACGCAGACCTGGTCACCGTCGGTAATCCCGCGTGGTGCGGCATCGTCAGGATGGATGCGCAGCACTGGCGTTGCCTCCCGCTGCAAGAAGCGCGGCACGTTGGCGAACGAGGTGTTCAGAAATGAGTGCGCAGGCGGCGAAATGCAGACCAGCGCGGGATGCAGCGCTGGGGAGATTGCACGCTGGGGAGATTGGAGACTGGAGATTGACGACGATATGGTCGTGTGAGCTGAAATCGCGCCGCCCCACGCCTCTTGCCCCTCGCTTCTTCCTTGCCAGCGCGGCGGCGTGTAGGTCGGCAGCGGGTCGTAGCCGTCTTCGGCCATACGCGCACTGTAGAATTCGCACTTGCCGCTAGGCGTGGGGAAATTGCCCTCAGCGAAAGGCAGGTAGGGGTCAGGCACGGCGAGGCGATAGAAGCCGTCGGCCAGCAGCCGTTCCCATGTCAGGCCGGCAAAGCGCGGGTGCGTCTGGGCGGCGACAAAATTGCGCAGGATTGTCTCATCGCTCTCACGAAAGCACGCTTCGGCGTAGCCCAACGCTGCGGCCAGACGGCGGAAAATTTCGCTATTCGGCAGCGCGTCGCCCACCGGTGCAATGGCGGGGCGATTGAGCGAGAGGTAGGCATGGCCGTAGGCGCGATGGATGTCCCAGTGTTCGAGTTGCGTCGTCGCCGGCAGGATGTAGTCGGCGTAGTCGGCCGTGTCGGTCTGAAAGTGTTCCATCACGACGGTGAAGAGATCGTCGCGGCGCAGCCCTGCCAGCACTGCGTTCTGATCGGGCGTCACTGCGGCCGGGTTGCTGTTGTAAACGATCAACGCTTTGACGGGCGGGCCAACCTCCTCTGGCGCAGGGATGCCGTCGATGGGGCGCGGGCGATAATGCGCCAGGGCCAGCCGCGCTGGGTCGAGGCTCAAGGCGTCGCCAAGGCGATTCATGTTGATGATGCGCGGCCGATAAGGCGAGATGGGGAGAGCAGAGATTGGGGAGTGGGGGTTGGCGTAGTCGTCGGGCGCGACATCTTCAGTCGCCACTCTTTGCATCTCAAGAAGATCGGGGCGCTGCAAACCGGTCTTGTCCAGATGGCGAAAGAGACCGCTGGCGCTGAGCTGAATGCCGCCGCCGCGTGTGCGCCAGGCGCCGACCAGGGCGGGCAGACAGGAGATCGTGCGCACCGCCATGCCGCCGCCATAGTGACGCTGCAGGCCGTAGTTCACGCGGATCGCGGCCGGCTGCGCCGTTGCATACTCGCGCGCCAGAGCGATGATGCGCGCTGCCGGTATGCCCGTGATCGACGCGGCGCGCGCCGGCGTCCATGTCTGCACCCGTTCCGCCAATGGTTCGAAGCCAAGTGTATAGCGCGCCACGTAATCGGCGTCGTGGAGCGCTTCCCCGATGATCACATGCATCATTGCCAGCGCCAGTGCGCCGTCTGTACCAGGGCGGATGGCGATCCACTCGTCGCTCGCCTGAGCCGTGCGTGTATTCGCCGGGTCGATGACGAGCACGCGGGCGCCCTGCTTACGCGCTTGTTGCACGAAGGGCCAGAGGTGCAGGTTGCTGGTCAGCGTGTTGCTGCCCCAGATCAAGATCAGACGGGCGTAGGCAAAATCTTCGGGGAGCATCCCCTCAGCCGCGCCGATGGTGTACAGATAGCCATTGAAACCGGCCTCAGCGCAGATCGTACGAGCCAGCTGACTGGCGCCCATGCGGTTGAAGAAGCGCGCCGCCATCCCCTCGCCTTGCAAAAAGCCGAGCGTGCCGCTGTAAGAATAGGGCAGCACCGCTTCAGCGCCATACATCGCAATGATCGCGCGCAACCGCGCCGCAATATCGGCGATGGCTGCATCCCACGTCACCGGTGCAAACTGACCGCTGCCTTTGGGGCCAATGCGGCGCAACGGCGTCATCAACCGTCCGGCGTGGTAGGTGCGCTCCAGGTAACGATCTACTTTGCCGCAGAGCTTGCCCTGGGTGATCGGATGCTGTGGATGCCCCCAGATGTCCACGGCGCGACCGCTACGGGTGTCCACGGCAACCTGCCAGGTGCAGGTGTCTGGGCAATCGTGCGGACACGCGCCAGTGACGATAGCGTAATCGGGGGTATGCTGGTAGAGATCGATCTTTGCCATCAGTTGGTCGCTCCTGATCATAACGAACGCTTTGCTGCTGGCATTGTACCGCATCCCCAGCGTGCGGCGTAGTCGGGATGCCCGGAATCACGGCGTTGTGCATTGTGCACAACGAAAATCTTGGGGCTTTTGGCAACTTTCGCGCTGGCATCATGGAAGGAGGGTTCATATAGTAGTAACGATGTTTTTTCTTGTGTGCAATCATGGAGCTTCCATATGGTGTACAACCGTCATGATTGTCTCTCAACCAGGTGAGAGTGCAGTTAGACGGTCTCTTTTGTCTAATCAACCTCTGCAAAACCACAAAAAAACCGTAGTAGGAGTCTGGTTATGAGTCTTAACTGTAGTACGGTCCAGGATGTGACCAAAGCCATTGCGGAAAACAACATTGAATTCGTCGATCTGAAATTCACCGATCTTTACGGCCAATGGCAGCACTTTTCGGTGCCGGTCGATCTGTATGATGAAGGTGATCTATTCGAGACAGGACTTGGCTTCGATGGCTCTTCGATCCGCGGCTTCAAGTCCATCGAGAGCAGCGACATGCTGCTGGTGTGCGACCCGACGACGGCCTTCATTGACCCGGTCTGCGCACACCCAACATTGAGTGTCATCGCCAATGTCTACGAGCCAGGCACGATGGAGCCATTTGGCCGCGATCCGCGCAATGTCGCCCGCCGCGCCGATGCGTATCTCAAGTCCACCGGCATCGCCGACACCATGTACTGCGGCCCTGAAGCAGAGTTTTTCATCTTCGATCAGGTGATGTATGAGACCGGGCGCTACTCCGCCGCCTATGGCATCGAGAGCAGCGAGGCGATCTGGACTTCCGGCGAATGGGGGCCGGGGCA
>DGFH01000164.1:2229-19696 GCA_002391565.1 Anaerolineales bacterium UBA3905 | reverse complement strand
TTGCTCTGCATGCAGGGGCGAGGCATGAAGCTCCGCGTCCCGTTGGGATACGACCCGCAGTCGTGAATGAGCACGGGGCGGTAGACGGCGCCGGGCGGGAGCTTGTTCTCGGCCACGCAGCTCAGCGTGCAGGCGTGACAGCCCACGCACTTGCGCGTGTCGATGACCATGCCCCAGCGCCGCTCGCCTTCCGGTTTCTCCAGTGCGCGGCGGATATCCTCCTGCATGCGCACCAGCAGATTTTCCTTCGGTACAATGTCAGCCATAGGAATACCTCACGGTTGTTGGTTGGAAACAGGATCGCCGGACGCCAGAACGCGCCGACGCATTGCCTGTGCGCCAGTGTAGGGGAACCGTGCGAGTGTTTGTATCAGGGAATGTTTGGAAGGCTGTCAGGGAATGCTTGAGGGTTTGCAGGCGGCTGTCGGGGAGTTCCCTGACAGGGCGGCATCCTCATCCCAGGTTAGTTCTAGTTCTATTAGCGGCGGCATCTTCGCCCGCAACTCGGACAGATCGCGCTGCCATGCGGCAGCGTCATCAGGGTCCAAATGTGGTCGATCTTCCCAACGCGCAAGAAGTTCTCTGACTAATGGCACAGCGGGCAAGGCAAAATCACTCATGGTCTATTCCTCAAGGGCCAATCTACTTGCCTGGGATAGCAGCATGTTACATCTTGGCGAGCTAAATATACAACCTTGAGTCTGACCATCTGTGCTACAATACCTTCAAGTCCTGGAGGCGTGGCATCACTAAGAGTTCCAGTGACAGGGAAAGACAGGCGCCAGGCAGGAGACCATAATGTCCGAAACAACATTCTGGTGCCCAGGAACGAAGATGTTTTCGACTATGGTGCGAATCTACAGAGTGCTTTGGATTACATTGATATGGTAGACTAGAATGAGATTCGGGTGACTGATTGAGGATAGTGAGGTGAGATCATGAATACTGATGTTGCCATGCACCGAGACATCGAACGAACTGTGATCAAGATTTTGCGTGCCTTGCCACCCAATCGAGCCGCGCAACTTGTAGATTTCGCGCGTTTTCTGGAAGCGCAGATTCTGAGTGAGGAGCTAGTCCAGAAAGAAGACATGGCTGAGATAGAGGCCGATGAGGCGCAATGGGATGCACTGTTGGCAACCGACGCAGCACAGATATTGCTAGAGAATCTGGCAGATGAAGCATTGGCCGAATATCGAGCAGGCGCCACGCGACCTATGGCTTTTCGTGAGGGGCGGATTGTGCCAGGATGAAATCTGTCACAACTCCACAATTCTGGAAGCTCTACGACGCATTGCCGGAAGATGTGCAACGACAGGCAGACAGGGCGTATGAGTTATGGCAGATCAATCCTCAGGCTCACGGGCTTTATTTCAAGCGTGTAGGCAAACAACGTTCAGTCTATTCTGTTCGGATTGGTAGAGGGTATCGTGCGCTTGGCCTGCTTGAGGGGGAGGCAATTCTGTGGTTTTGGATCGGCTCTCATGATGAGTACAATCGTCTGCTCAGGCATTTGTAAGTCATTGGCATAAGTCACCCAACATCCTTCTGCAGCATCCCCAATTCCAGCGCAAAGCGCACCAGCGCCGTGCGCGTCTGCAAGCCGAGCTTGTCCATCATGCGCGACTTATAGGTTTCGACCGTCTTCACGCTGAGCGCCAGCTTGTCGGCGATTTCGGCGTTGCGGTAGCCCAGCGCCACCAGCGCAAAGACCTCGGCCTCGCGCTCGCTGAGCAACTGGAAGCGTTTGGCCGCGTCGGAAGGTTCATTGCCAGGTGCGGAGGCAGACGGCGGCGAATCCGGCGTTGCCAACAAGCGCGCATGCACCGGATGCAGATAGACGCCGCCCTGCGCCACTGTGCGGATCGCAGTCAGCAGCTCCTTGCCCGCCGACTGCTTGAGCACGTAGCCCGCTGCGCCCGCCGCCATCGCCTGGCGCAGATAGTGTGCGTCGTCGTGCATGGTCAGAATCAGCACGCGGCTGGCGGGCGCCTGTTGGCGTATCTGCTCCAGCGCATCCAGCCCGTTGATCCCCGGCATGTTGATGTCGAGCAGGATCACGTCGGGCTGGAGCAGCGCGGCCTGGCGCACCGCCGCATGACCGTCGCCCGCGGTGCCGATGACTTGCATGTCGCCCTCGGCGTTGAGCATGGCCTCCAGCCCGGCCTGCAACACGGCATGGTCGTCAGCCAGTAAGATGCGAATCCTGGTCACAATGGAATCTCCACGTAAACAGTGGCGCCTTCGGAGCTGCTTTCAAGTTCGAGTCTGCCGCCCAGTAGTTCGGCGCGCTCGGTCATGCCAAAGATGCCGACGCTGCTCTGTCGACGCCGCACCGCCTCGACATCGAACCCAACGCCGTTGTCTTCCACAATTGCCTGGACGGTGTTGGCGCGACGGCTGACAAGCACACTGATCGCGCTGGCTTTGCCGTGACGGGCAGCGTTGGTCATCGCTTCCTGCACAATGCGATAGAGCGCAGTCTCGACCGGCCCAGGCAGGCGTGCAGGCAAGTCACAGTGGAGATCGACGGTGATGTCCGGGTGGGCGCGGTCGAATTCACCGACGTAGCGTTCCAGCGCGGCGGCCAGCCCCAGGTCATCGAGCAGACTGGGGCGCAGCTCACGACTGAGCGTGCGCACCTGCTCCAACGTCTCACTGGCGGTGGCGCAGAGTTCGTCCATTTGGTGGCTGGCGAGGTCGCCCTCATCGCGGCGTTGCAGTGTGCGCATGCCGACCATCAGCGAGGTGAGCATCTGACCTACGCCGTCGTGCAGCTCGCGGGCAATGCGCTTGCGTTCCTCCTCTTGCGCCGAGATCAACTTCTTGAGCAGCAGGAAGCGCGCCTGCTCTTTTTCGGCGACCGCGCGCCGGCTGGCGTCCAGGTCGCTCACCATCTGGTTGAAGGCGTCCGCCAGGGCGCCGATCTCATCGTCGGCCCAGTGGGGGGCGCGCGCCTGCAAGTTGCCGCGCCCGACTTCCTGCGTTGTTTCCACAAGATCAAGGATCGGGCGCGTCAGCAGCCAGGTCAGCAGCATGGCGGCGACGATGCCCGCCAATGCCACCAGCAGCGTGGTCAGGATCATTTGCCCAGTGACGGTGTTGACCACCGCCTGCAGCCGCGTCTCGGTGAGACCCAACCGCACGACGCCGGCGCCGCCCCCCATGATCGGCGCAATCATTTCATGCACTATGCCCTCATTGCTGGTGTAGACCCAGTGGCGGATGTCGCCGTGGGTCGTGAAGGTCGCCGTCTTGAGGGTTGCGGCGTCGAGCAAGCCGGCAGGAAAGCCGGCGTCGCCGAAGGTGTGCGCCAATACCTGCCCTTCGTTGTCGGTGACGAAGGCATAGAGCGCGTCAGGATGATTGCTGACCGTCTCGCGCAGGAGCTGGTGCAGGGCGTAGGTGTCGTTGAGCAGGATCGGGTCGATGCTGCGGCTTGCCAGGTCGCTGGCGACGGAGACGCCGCGACTTTCCAACTCCTCGGCAAAGATGCGCGTCATCACGGCGCGCACTTGCAGCGTCACCGCCAGGCCGAGCACCGTCGTCAGCGCCAGCACCATGCCCAGAATTTTGGTGCGTACATCGACGCTGCCGGCGACGCGCCAGACGATCTCCGCCCAACGATTCAGCCGTCGCGAGGGAAAGGGTGCGACAGGGAGCGGTGTGTTCAACGGCGTGTTGCGCGTGCTCATTCGCCGATTCCCGTGGCATGGACGATGGCGCGCACGCCGTCATACGCGGTGTTGTCGATGGTGACGAAGCGGTCGATGCCCAACTCGCGCAAGACAGCCTGTCCCGCCGTATCTTCGTGCATGGTAAGGAGCAGATCGCGCAGCTGCGCCTTCTGGCGTGGCGGCAGCGTCGGCGGGACAACCACCGGCGGGATGCCAAACGCCGCAGAGGTGTGGATGATGCGCAGACGCGACGCCAGCTCCGGGTTGCGCTGCAAGGCGTAGTCCAACACCAGACTGTCCACAGCTGCCCCGTCGGCCACGCCAGCGGCGACAGCTTCGATAGCGCGGTCGTGGCTGTACGTGTAGAAAGTGCGCTGAAAGAATCTTTCCGGCGTCTCGCCCATTTGCTGAAGCAGGTAGACCGGATAGATGCGCCCGGTGAAACTCATCGGGTCGGTGAAGGCAAAGACCTTGCCGCGCAGGTCAGCCAAGCTCTGCGCTCCGCTGTTGGCGGGCACAATCAACTGCGAGTAATAGACCGACTCGCCGTTGATCTCCGGCGCCAACAGCAACTCCATGCCGAACTGCTCGTTGCCGACCACGTAGGCGTTGGTGCAGATGAAGGCAAGCTCGACCTGGCTTGCTGCCACCATGTCGTTGAGTTCAGCGTAGGTGCGCCGCTGCACCAAATCGACCGGACGCCCCAATTTCTCAGCCAGATATTCCGCCAGCTTGCTGTAGCTGGCGACAGTGCCTTGTGGCGAGAGGATCGCTGCAACGCCGATGCGCAGATGCGTCAGTTCGGCAGGTGCAATCTGCGGCAACGGCGTGCGCACGCGCAAGTCGACGTATGGCAGCGCCGCACCCTGAGCGGGGGTGCAAGCTGTCAACAGCGACATGATGAACAAGAGCAGAAAGCGATGCATCATAGCCCCTGATTCTACTCGCATCGGATATTTTACGCCATTGTATCGGAGACTTGAATGGTGCGCCGTATCATCGCATAACACAACAGCTTGTAAACGGATGCTTGTGTTTGACGCTTTCCGGCGCAGCACGAAGAGCAAAAATAGCATTGAAAATGATGTTTGCACAATCGAAACGATTGCGCTATAGTCTGATTGCAGCAGACAACTGGCGAACTTCCACGATGGTGAAATGCCATGTTATTGGTTCGTATTAGCATTCTCCTCGTTATCCATCAGATTCAATCGTTGACGCGCCAGATGTGCGCCGCAGAGTGACAATCAGGAATTTTGCTGAGACAACGTCTACATCGATCGGTGCGCTTAAGCTGTAACATGATTGATAAAGACAGTTATCAATAAGGGTGCACTAAAATAATATCAAAAAATATCTTGTAAATTCATTAGTTATCAAGATTGGGCGTTGATTTTCCAGAAATAATGCAAAGCAGAGGCGTCGAAATGACATTTGTGCAATCTGGAGAATTGCATTATAGTCTGGCACCAACGCAATGACTTGTGGAACTCAGGAATGGCGACATGCTGCAATATTACTGTTGTAACATCTTATTTCGCTATTTACCAGGGGTAATCACAGGTTTGCCGTGTAAGTTTTCGACACTGGGGAAAGGAGGTGAAGTGTTCGCGGTGAATGCCTGACACTCCGAAAGTGCCGTCTTTCCGTTTTGTTGTTTCTCAATTACCAAATTCAGGAGGTTTTCTCGTATGCGCAAAGGAATGCGGATCATAACGATCCTGAGCCTGCTGGTCATCGCCGTGATGGTGATGGCGGCATGTGGCGGCGGCGAAGCCACGCCTGCACCGGCTGCACCTGCGGCCACCGAAGCGCCGGCTGCCGCCACCGAGGCTGAGGCTGCGCCCACCGAAGCGCCGGCCGCAGCCACCGAGGCTGAGGCGACACCCACCGAACCGCCCACCGAAGAACCCGCCGCGGCCGCCGGTGGCTCCGAACGCTCCAAGACGTTGATCATGGACATCGACGGTGGGCGTCTGCAAGACCCGGAAGGCGTCTGGAACCCTTACGTCCCCGGCAATCGCCGCGATCAGGGTTTCCACCAGGTCTGTCTGGAGCCGCTCTTCATCCTGAACTATCAGACCGGCGAGTTTATCCCCTGGCTGGGTGAGAGCTTCACCGCCAACGAGACGCTGGATCAGTGGACGCTCAAGCTGCGTGAGGGCGTCACCTGGCAGGATGGCGTCCCCTTCACGGCGGATGACGTCGTTTTCACCATCCAGACGCTGATCGACAACGCGCCCGAACTGGGCGACTCGGCGGCGATGAAGAACTGGGTGAAGAGCGTCGAGAAGGTTGACGACTTGACCGTGCTCTTTACGTTGAATCAGCCTAACCCGCGCTTCCAGCTTGACTACTTCTCGGTCAAGATTTGGGGCAGCATCAACATGATGCCCAAGCACATTTGGGAGGGTCAGGACCCGCTGACCTTCAAGAATTTCGACCTGGCCGCCGGCCTGCCCATGTGCACCGGCCCGTATAAACTGGCGAGCACCAGCCCGACCGAAGTCGTCTGGAAGCGTCACGACGACTGGTGGGGCGTCAAAGCCGGCTTCAAGCTGCCTGAACCTGAGACCATCATCTGGACGTGGGCCGGCCCGCCCGAAACCCGCGCCGCGCTCATGGCGAACGGCCAGCTCGACAGCCTGATGGACATCACGCTGGGTGCGCTGCAGGCGTTGCAGGCGCAGAACCCCAATGTGATCACCTGGTTCGCCGAACCACCCTTCGCCTGGGTGCCCGATCCCTGCTCGCGCACCTTCGAGTTCAACAACTCGGTGGCGCCGTGGGACGATCCGGAGATGCGTTGGGCTATTAACTACCTGATCGATCGCGACAAGATCGTCGAGATTGCGTACGAAAACACCACGCTCAAGAGCCGTCACTTCTTCCCGGCTTATCCGCCGCTGGATGCCCTGGTCGATAACGCAATTGCTGCGGGCGCCTGGAATCTCGACAAGTTGTGGACGCACGATCCGGCCCTGGCTGCCCAGATCATCGAAGGCAAGGGCTACGTCAAGAATGCCAACGGCTACTACGAGAAGGATGGCAAGGAGCTGACGCTCGACATCACCACGCACGAAGCTTTCATCGAGAAGCAGCGCATTGCGCAGGTGATTGTCGAAGACCTGCAGGCCGCTGGCATCAACGCCTCGACGCGCAATGAGGCGGGCAGCACCTGGGACGAGAACTGGCGTAATGGCAACTTCGAGGCGCGCGTAGGCTGGCAGACGTGCGGTTCGGTCAATGAGCCGTGGGCATCCATGGAACAATTCAACGCCAAGTGGCTGAAGCCGGTAGGCGAACGCGCCGACTACGACGCATGGCGTTGGAGTGGCCCCAAGGCGGAAGAATTCGGCAAGTTGACCGACGAAATCGGCACCCTGCCGCTCGGCGACCCGAAGATTCAGGATCTCTTCAACCAGGCGATGACCATCTACATGGAAGAACTCCCGGTCATCCCGGTCACGCAGGCCAAGAAGATCATTCCGTTTGACACCACCTACTGGACAAACTGGCCGACCTTCGACAATCAGTACATCCACCCGCCGACATGGTGGCAACACTTCCACGTGATTCTGCAGAACCTGACGGCAACCGGCGCTCAGTAATGTTCACCACCCTCCAGGAAGCGTCTAGCTTCCTGGAGGGTGATCACCCTATGATATAGGGTTGCGCAGTTGGGGAGACATCCTCATGAAGTACGACTTGCCCGGAAACTCAACCAGGATCAACAAAATAAGCCGGTCATCGAAGTGCATCTCTTAGCTGCATGTTCTTGCCAGATCATCAATGCGGTGGCGAATCGCAACTCTTCGCTGCACGTTTCCCAGACAGGTGAATGCAGTCGCGACCCACATCTACGATGACCGAGTCTATGCATAAATCTCCATATTGCTTCCGGGAGAACGGGTGAACTGCGTAGCATCACTGTGATTCAGACCTGACAGGAAATGACATGGGCGGACTTACCTGGAACTATGTGCTAAAACGCGTCGGCATGTGGTTTCTGACCATCTGGTTGGGCACCACGATTATCTTCTTGATCCCGCGTCTGGCGCCCGGCGACCCGGTGGCAGGCGTCATCAGCCGCCTGACGGCGCAATCCGGCTACATCGAAAACTCAGCGCAGATGATCGAAGCCTGGCGGGCGCGCTTTGGTCTGGATCAGCCCTGGCCGGTGCAGTACATTCGTTATGTCGGCAACTCGCTGCGCTTCGACCTGGGGTATTCGCTGGCGAATTTCCCCAGCCGGGTGGAGAGCATGGTGGCGCAGGCATTGCCCTGGACAGTTGGCCTGCTCCTGGTGGCAACGCTGATTTCATTTGTCATCGGCAACACCATCGGCGCATTGATGGCGTGGGAGCGCACGCCAGGGTGGATCCGTAACCTGTTGCCAACGACGCTGACCTTTACCTCGATTCCATTCTTTATGCTTGGCATCCTCTTAATCTATGTCTTTGCATTTGGGCTGCGCTGGTTTCCTGCCTCTGGCTCGGTGGGGCGAGGTTTAACTGCTGGTCTCAACTGGCCCTATATTGCCAGCATCATCCATCATGCGATTCTACCCGCCACCGCCATCGTCATCGCTTCGATGGGTTTCTGGGCGTTGGGGATGCGCGGCATGATGATCACCACCGCCGGCGAGGATTACATGATCCTGGCGCAGGCAAAAGGCTTAAAACCCAGCCGCATCTTCTGGCTCTACGGCGTGCGCAACTCGATCCTGCCGCAGGTCACGGCGTTGACGCTCAGCCTGGGCGGCATCGTCGGCGGCGCCGTGCTGGTCGAGTACATTTTTGCCTATCCAGGCGTCGGCTATTTGCTCTATCAAGGGATCGTCACCTCGGATTACACACTGATTCAGGGCATCGTCTTTATGCTTGTCTTTACGACGGCAACGTTCGTGTTGATCCTGGATCTGCTCTATCCGCTGATCGATCCGCGGATTACCTACGAACGAGGCTAACGCATGGCATCATCCGCACAAAACGCTGCGTCCGGCGCGCAAACGCCAGCGCGTAAAAAGGCCAGGCTCAATCGCTGGGACTCGCCCTGGCTCAACCCAAAGTTTCTAACCGGTCTGGGCATGGTGCTTTTTATCATGCTGCTTGGCCCGATCGGACGTATTTTCTGGGATGAGACGCTCTCTTACCCTGCGTCATCACCATTGAACCTGCCGCCGCCCTGGGCGCCTGGCTACAGCGCTGAAGGGGACAAACCCGCTGTGCAGCAGGTGCAATCACTGGGGGCGCGCACGACGCCGACAGCGGCGCAGCCTGCAGGCGTGGCAACGTCGGCGCCGTCCGGCGGCGGTCAATCGCTCACCGGGGGCAACCCGCTGGCGCCAAAACCGACGTCTGTCACCGGCGGTGGATCACTCACCGGGGGCAACCCGCTGGCGCCAAAACCCACATCCGCCACTGGCAGCGGCGGCTCGATGACGGGTGGCAACCCGCTGGCAGCACGCACACCGGCGGCTGGTGCGGCAGCCACGCCAGCCGCCAGCAGCCAACGCCAGGCGGTCGGCGCGGCGGCCTACGCCCGCTTTGGCGCTCCCAGTTGGGAACATCCCCTCGGTACAGAAAGCAGTGGGCGCGATATGCTGGCTGTGCTGCTCGTCGGCGCCCCGCGTTCATTGACCATCGGCTTGATCGCCGCCACCATTGGCATGTTCATCGGCGTGGTGCTCGGCTTCACGGCCGGTTACATGGGCGGTTGGGTCGATAATGTCATCCGCACCCTCTCAGACGCTATCATCGTGATCCCGGTGCTGGCCGTGCTGATCGTCATCGGCGCCTACGTCAAGGTGTTGCAGGTCGAGAACATGGCATTGTTGCTGGCGCTCTTTCTCTGGCCGGCGCCCACGCGCTATGTGCGCGCCCAGGTGCTGAGCATGCGAGAGCGCGGCTACGTCAACATGGCGCGCATTTCAGGGGCGAGTTCATTCTCAATCATGTTTGGCGAGATGATGCCCAACATGCTCCCCTATATCGCCGCCAGTTACACCGGCAACGTCTCCGCTGCGATCCTGGCCGCCACCAGCCTGGAGGTGCTCGGTCTTGGCCCAACGCGCATCCCCACGCTGGGGATGACAATCTTTTACGCCATCAGCGCCGCCGCCATCCTGCGCGGCATGTGGTGGTGGTGGGGCATCCCGATTGCGGCGCTCGTTATCGTTTTCTCCGGCCTCTTCCTGATGACCGTTGGCCTGGATGAGATCGCCAACCCGCGTCTCCGCGGCAGAAAGGCGGCAGCATGACCGTACAGATGGAACGCAGGCAGGCGGCTCAAAGCGTCACCGCCAACGGAAGAGCAGTCACGCTTGAGGTGAAAAATCTCAAAGTCTATTACGCCACACCCACCGGCGACGTGCGCGCCGTGGATGACGTCTCCTTTCACGTCTACAAGGGGGAAATCCTCGGTCTCGTCGGCGAGTCGGGCTGTGGCAAGACCACGACGGCGATGGCGATTCTGCGCATGGTGCAACCGCCCGGGCGCATCGTCGGCGGGCAAGTGTTGCTCGACGGCATTGACCTGGTCGGGCTGAACGAGTCGGCGCTGCGCGACGTGCGCTGGAACACGCTGGCGCTGATCCCGCAGGGCGCCATGAACTCGCTCAACCCGGTGATGCGCATCCACACGCAGATCGCCGAAGCCATTCAGACGCACGAAGGTCGTCAGCCCAAAGACAAACTCAAACAGCGCATTCTCGATTTGCTCAGCATGGTCGGTCTGCCCAGCCGCATTTATGACATGTACCCGCACGAGTTGAGCGGCGGCATGAAACAGCGCGTCTGCATCGCCATGGCGATTGCCCTGCACCCGTCGCTGATTATTGCCGACGAGCCGACCAGCGCGCTCGACGTGGTCGTGCAGCGCGTGGTCGGGCAGACGCTGCTCGACGTCAAAGAGCGCATGGACGTGTCGATGATTTTGATCGGGCACGACATGGGCTTGCAGGCGCAACTCGTCGATCGCATCGCCGTGATGTACGCCGGTCACATGGTCGAAGTGGCGCCGGTCGAGGCGATCTTCTCGGAGCCGCTGCACCCATACACGCAGCTTTTGATCGAGTCGATCCCGTCGATCAAGGAGCGCAAACCGCTCAAACTGACCGAAGGCATCACGCACGACCTGCGCAACCCGCCGCCCGGCTGCATCTTCCAGGAGCGCTGCCCGAAGGTGATGGATGTCTGTCGTCGCGATCGCCCGCCGCTGCGCCAGCTCAAGCCGGAGCATTACGTGGCGTGCCATTTGTATGAGTAAGTGTTGCGTGTTGCGTGGCTTGTTATTATTGTTGTGTAAGCAGTTACTGATTGCTAGCGAAATGATTCATGTCCACCTTGTCACGTGTTGCGTGTCGAGTGCTGCGTGACATGGTGCTTGACGAAACACGCAGCACGCAATACGTACCAGAATATGAAACGCCAGCCTAGAGATCAATAAGATGAGGGGATGAGCCACGGCGATGGAGTTCACTCGTTACGCAGAATGGGAACATTCTGTGCCGGAGGCGATCACAAAAGATGTGCTATGGCGCATGGAGGTATATCGGTTGGCGCTCTTTGCGGCTGATCTGGCTTGGGTTGATGTTACCCGGCTAATGGGGGATCGGCGTACAATTGGGCTTGCTGACCAATTGTATCGAGCGGTGTGTTCGATCGGTGCTAACATAGCCGAAGGTTATAGCCGCAACTCGCCGAAAGATCGTGCTCGTTTCTATGAGTACGCACTTGGCTCTGCCCGTGAGAGCCGGGACTGGTACTACAAAGGCAGGCTGGTTCTGGGTGAGTCTGTCACCGAGCATCATCTAAATCTGATTACTCAGGTAGTCCGTCTGCTGCTGACCATTGTGCCCGCAGAACGAAAAATGATGAAGGAAGAGCATGTATCGTACGATACCGCTGACTTTTCATTGCTGATGACCGAATAGACAAATCAATCGTATTGCGTGGTACGTGTTTCATGGAATGCCCGCAACACGCAACACGCAACACGCAACACGCAACAGGATTCGTTCATGCCCGAACCACTGCTCGAAATCAAGAACGCAACCAAAATCTACGGTGGAACCGGCTTCTTCAGCAAGGGGCGCACCACCGTCGCTTTGCAGGATTTCAACCTGACCATCGACGCCAAACCGGCGACGATCACCACCATCGCCGGCGAGAGCGGCAGCGGCAAGACCACGCTTGCCAACCTGGTGCTCGGTTTTATCAAGATCACCAGCGGCCAGGTGCTCTATAAAGGCGTCGATGTCAACACGATGAACAGCAGCCAGCTCTTCGAGTATCGCCGCGAGGTGCAGGCTGTCTTTCAAGACCCGTACGCCGTCTACAACCCCTTCTATCGTGTCAAGCACATCTTCGACATGGTGCTCAAGAATTTTAAGCTTGCCAGATCGAAAGAAGAAGGGCGGGCGCTGGTTGAGGATGCGCTCAACGTGGTGGGGATGCGCGGCGAGGAGGTGTTGGAGAAGTACCCGCACCAGCTCAGCGGCGGGCAACGCCAGCGTATGATGGTGGCGCGCGCCTACATGCTTAAGCCGCGGCTGATCGTCGCCGACGAGCCGGTGTCGATGGTCGATGCGTCGCTGCGCGCCATGATCCTCGACATCATGCTGCGGCTGCGCGACGAACACAACATCTCCTTCCTCTACATCACTCATGATCTCTCCACCGCCTACCAGATCGGCGACAACATCCATCTGCTCTATCAGGGCGCCGTCGCCGAACGCGGCAATACGGTCAAGGTGATCGAGAATCCAAAGCACCCTTATGTGCAGTTGCTGATCGACTCGATCCCGGTGCCGGATCCGACTGTGAAGTGGGGAGGTGAAGAAATTTCGACCCTGGACGACGAGCAGATGCGCGCCAATATCGCCAGTGGCTGCCGCTTCTACGGACGCTGTCCGCATCGCATGGATCGTTGCCTGGAAAAAGCGCCGCCGCTCTACCCGGTCGGCGAGGCTGGTCACGAAGCTGCCTGCTATCTCTACACACCTGAAACCGAAGCAGTCCGGTGACCACGCGGGAACGCAGCGAGCGACTTTATCTCCTGCTAGTCATCTCGCTGCCCTTACTTGCCATGATCGCCTACTTTGTGTGGGTCTTTGTGGGCAGAGACATTTTCGCCGCCTGTCCGCCGGATTGTCGCGCCCACAATTTTCAGGATGGCAATCTGAGCACGCTGACGCTGCGCAACGCCGACCTGCGCGAGGCAAACCTGAGCCGCGCCTTTCTCGACGGCCTCGATCTGCGCGGCGCCGATCTCAGTTTTGCCAATCTGAGCGACGCTTCAGCGGTAGGGGCGGATTTCACAGGCGCTAACCTGATTGCTGCGCTGCTTGCCGATAGCAACCTGCGCCAGGCCAACTTCACCGACGCCATCCTGCGCGGCGCCCGGCTCGACCGCGCCAGGCTGGCAGAGGCTAATCTGGAGGGCGCAGACTTAACTGCCGCTACGCTGACGCACGCCGCCCTGCAGGGAACGCGCATCAACGCCTCCACACAAATTGACCTCAAGTGGCGCCAGGTGTGGGAGCTTCTCAACACCCCAGGCGCCCGTTCTGACCTGACCGGCATCGACCTGCGCGATGCCAATTTGACCGGCGCAATGCTGGCCGAGTTCGACCTGCAGGGCGCTGACCTGCGCAACACGTTGCTGGACGGCGCTGACCTGAGCGACGCCAACCTGGCCTTTGCGCAGCTTCAGCAGGCGAAGCTGGACGACCAGACGCGCATCGATCCGAAATGGCGGCAGGTCTGGGAGATCGTCAACACTGTGAATCGGGAGCAACAGCTTGCGGGCGTCGATCTCACCGATGCCTGGCTGGCGGGCGCTTACCTGCGTTCCGCCGACTTGAGCGGCGCCGTGTTGCAGCGCGCCGTACTGCGCGACGCTGACCTGCGCTATGCCCGGCTCGACAACGCCGACCTGCGCGACGCCGATCTGCATCACGCCGCGCTGCAGGAAGGCTCGCTCGTCGGCGCGGACCTGCGCGGGGCAGACCTGACGCTGGCTGACCTGCGCCTGGTCGATCTGCGCGGCGCGCTGCTCGACGAGCGCACCGTGATCGATCCGGCGCAGCGGCTGATTCACGAGCTGGTCAACACCGGCGCGGCCGGGCGCGATCTGCGCGGCGCCCGCCTGGCCTGGGCTGACCTGGCGGGCGTGGATTTCACGGGCGCCGATCTCAGCGACGCCGATCTGCGCAACGCCGACCTGCGCGGCGCCGTGTTGACCGACGCGCTCCTGACGAACGCTGATCTGGCCGGCGCGCAGCTTCCGGGAGACCATCCGTAGGGTTGAAGTTGCTTTCTGTACGCAGAGTATATCCAAAGATGCTTGGCACGCGTCGCACTGGTCAAGAGGTGCTGCCCCTGCGAAAACGCGTTCCAGTGCGACGCACTCCTCCCAATATGCTACAATAGCGTCAACTGGATGAAGCGCCGGGCCTTGGACATCTTTGCGTGAAATGATTCTGGCGCCCTGGTTTTGGCAGGAGGATTTTGTGTCTATGGCTGAGACAACGATTGCCTTTTCGCTGCCGGTTGATCTGGCTGCCGCTGTGTGGGGACGCAAAGGTACTGAATCAGGCAAACAAACGCGCATCAAGACATTGCTGGCTGTTGGCCTGTTTGCAGAAGGAACAATCAGCCTGGCAAAAGCATCCGCCTTAGCCGGCATGAATCGCATTGAATTTGCACTGCTGCTCAAACAAATGGGATTACCGGCTTATGAGTATACCGAAAGCGATTTCGCAGAGGACGCTGGCTTTGCGACATCGGTGCTAGAGGGGTGACATGAAACGGGAAACCGTGGTGTCCAATGCCGGCCCGTTGATCTATCTTTCGGTGCTTAATCGCTTTTCCTTGCTTGAAAATATTTTCAGCACGGTCTTCATTCCTGATGCAGTGTATCAGGAAGTAGTTCTTGATGGGCGCGGTCAACCAGGAGCGGACGAGGTTCGGGCTGCTATTGCATCAGGCTGGCTTGTTCGGAGCACCGTCACAGAGCGGATTGCAGTTGACGCACTTCTTGAAGAACTTCACGCAGGCGAGGCAGAAGCCATCGTGTTATCACGTGAACTTGCCATCGAACGGGTTCTGCTAGATGACCGGGCAGCACGAAGCAAAGCTCAGTTGATGGGTTTGACCGTCACTGGCACCGTAGGCATACTCCTTCTGGCGCACCGAGCGACCATGATTGAGGATATTCGCCCCGATCTTGATCGATTGATCGAGAGTAACTTTCGGATATCTCGACGCCTGTACGACCAGCTATGCCAGTGAATGTTCTCCTTTGACTGGCCTGCTGCAGCATAGACCAGATACCGACGCCACCTCTTGACCATCCATAGCCAAATATCCAACAGTTCCACCAAACAAAGGAGTTGCAGGAATGATCCACAAGACCTTCTGGACAGCCGAAAAGATCGGCCGTCGCATCAAACTGCTGGAGGATAGCCAGGTCGTCTATCGGCAGACGGTGACTTTGCCCCCCTTTCGCTACCTGGAACTCTCATCCACCAGCTTTGAGCCGGCCCCGCCCCTGGTCGGCGCTGAGATCGATCGTTCGCAGTGGGCAGTGATCGAGCCAAACAGCTACTGGGGCAAGCGCTACACCAACTTCATGTTGAGCACCACCTTTCGTGTGCCGAACGATTGGCCCACCGACGCCCCGATTGCCCTTTATCTGCCGCTGGGTGAGTCGGGCGACTTCAGCCATCCTGAGACGCTTGCCTACATCGACGGCGTGGCTTACGCCGCTGGCGACCGCCATCACCAGGAGATTCGCCTGCCCGCGCACTGGTGCGACGGCGCCGAGCATCTGCTCGACCTGCACGGCTGGAGCGGTCTCTTTGGCGACGCCGTCGACCCGAGCGCGAGCGCGCTCTTCATGCGACCATGCAAAGTTGTGCTGATCGACCAGCCGACGCGCGACTTTCTGATCACGGCGCGCGTGGCGCTGGAGACAGCCACGCGCCTCGACGACAACGACCCGGCGAAGGGGCATCTGCTCAACGCGCTCGACGCCGCCTTCAAGATACTCGACACGCGCCCCCCGGCGGTGCAGAACCTGGAAGGACTCTCCTTCGTGCCGACCAGCCACACCGCGTTTGGCGAGGAGTTCTACGCCAGTGTGCCCGCCGCCCATGCTGCGCTGAACGCCGGCATCGCCAAAGCCGGGCCTGCGCTCGACGTCGAGGTGATCGGCACGGGTCACGCTCACATCGATGTGGCCTGGCTGTGGACGCTGGGCATCACGCGGCAGAAGGCTGGCCGCACCTTCCACACTGTGCTGCGGCTGATGGAGCAGTTTCCTGAATATCACTTCACGCAGAGCCAGCCGCAGCTCTACGACTACGTGCGCCAGGACTACCCGCAGCTTTTCGAGGACATCAAGACGCGCGTCGCCGAAGGACGCTGGGAAACCATCGGCGGCATGTGGGTCGAGGCGGACTGCAACCTGAGCGGGCCCGAATCGCTGGCGCGCCAGTTCCTGCTTGGCCGCACCTTCTTCCGCCAGCACTTCGGCGCCGGCGCCGAAACGCCGGTGCTCTGGCTGCCCGACGTCTTTGGCTACGCCTGGAACCTGCCGCAGCTCATCAAGGAAGCCGGGCTGGAATACTTCTTCACGATCAAGATCGGCTGGAGCCAGTACAACCGCCTGCCCTACGACTCCTTCTGGTGGCAAGGGCTGGACGGCACGAAGGTGCTCACCCACTTCAGCACCACGCCCGACTTTGGCGCCTACGCCAGCACCTACAACGCTATGGCGACGCCAGCGCAAAATTTTGGGACGTGGCAGAACTTCCAGCAGAAGGAATTGCAGCAAACGCTGCTGATGGCCTTTGGCTACGGCGACGGCGGCGGCGGTCCCACGCGTGAGATGCTTGAAAACATCCGCGCAATGGGCAACTTCCCGGGCCTGCCCAAGATGCGCAACGGTTCGGTCAAGGAATTCTACGAGAAACTGGAAGCCGAATCGGGCGACCGGCTGCCGACGTGGAATGGCGAGCTCTACCTGGAGCTGCATCGCGGCACCTACACGACGCAGAGCCGCAACAAGCGCGCCAACCGTAAGAGCGAGTTTCTGCTCCACGACGCCGAATTCCTGGCGACGGCGGCCAGCCTGAACAGCGATTACGTCTATCCTCAGGCGACGCTCAACAAGGCGTGGGAATTGGTCTGCCTGAATCAGTTCCATGACATCATCCCCGGCAGCTCGATTGCCCCGGTCTATGTCGAGTCGCAGGCGCAATATGCTGAGATCCGCAAGATGGCGGAAGGCGTGATTGATGCGGCGTTGGCGGCATTGACGCCAGCCGGCGCGTATGGCGTCATCGTCAACCCGTCAAGCTTCCCGCGCCGCGATCTGGCGTTTCTGCCTGGAGCGCAGGACGAGGGACCGGCCAGAAAGAACGCGTTGTCACTGGCGATCGCAGGGCGCGCAGTGGCAGTGCAGGCAACTGAGGACGGGCTGCTGATCGATGCGGGCGAGTTGCCGCCCTTCTCGGTGACGCCATTGACGGCTGCCATCGAGGCGGCGCCGACGGATACATTGCCTGGTGTGCTGGAAGTCGCCGTCGACCGGTTGGAGAACGCCTTCGTGCGCGTCGAGCTGAATCCAGCGGGCGACATCATACGCATCTACGACAAGGTGAACGGGCGCGAGGTGTTGCCGCCCGGCGCCGTCGCCAACCAGTTCCAGGCGCACGAGGATCGCCCGCTCAACTGGGATGCATGGGATGTGGACATCTTCCTGCGCGACAAGCTGTGGCT
>DGFH01000164.1:0-1928 GCA_002391565.1 Anaerolineales bacterium UBA3905 | reverse complement strand
CCGGTCGATGTGCTCAGCCCAAAGGCGACCTACGAAATCCAGTGGGGCAACACCGAACGTCCGACGCACTGGAACACGAGCTGGGATTGGGCGCGCTTCGAGACCTGCGCCCAGAAGTGGGTCGATCTGAGCGAAGGCGGCTATGGCGTCAGCGTGCTCAACGACTGCAAATACGGCCACGACATCAAAGACAACGTGATCCGCATCAGCCTGCTGCGCGGCCCTGGTTCGCCCGACCCGACCGCCGATCTTGGCAAACACACCTTCAGCTACAGCATTCTGCCGCACGCGGGCGGCTGGAACGAAGCGACGGTGCAGGCTGCCTACGCGCTCAACGATCCGCTGATTGTGCGGAGGGGCGAGGGGCGAGGGGCGAGGGGCGACGCTTCCTCGCTGGTCAGTTGCGATGCGCCGAACGTTGTGATCGAGACGGTGAAGCGTGCGGAGGACGGCGTCGGCGTGATCGTGCGGCTGTACGAGACACAGCGCCGTCGCGGGACAATCACCTTGACGACGGCTTTCCCAATCCAGGCGGCGGCGCGTACGAATCTGCTCGAAGAGGAGAAATATGCACTGACGGTGACGGAGAACAGCGTGCGCTACGACATCCGTCCCTACGAGATTGTGACGCTGCGGCTCGTTCCGGCGTAAGGGTCGGCATCCTGTGGCTGCCATCTTGCAGCCGACGGGTGCATTTCACTGTCGAAATTTGCTAAAAACTTGATACTCCACCATCAAAATTTACAGAAATTTTGATGGTGGAGTATCGGTTCTTTAGAGAAAACTGTGGCTTGCCTCCGCCCAGAGCCGATGCGCCTGCTCGACCACCCGCCGTGAATCCGGCGCCAGCTCGTAGGCGTCGAGTGCGTCCAGGGGAACCCAGGCGACGGCGGCGGCGTCATCCTGCGCCCGGGCCTCCCCGCTCACCCACCTGGCCCAGAAATCGACCACGACGTAGTGATACTCGACGCGTCCGGCCGCATCCCGTGTGATCGGCTCGAAGACGCCGGCGACAGCGCCAACGGCAATTTCGACGCCGCACTCCTCGCGCACCTCGCGCTGTACACCGGCGACCAGCGTCTCGCCCACCTCTAGCAAACCACCGGGCAATCCCCAGGAACCGGCGCGCGGCGGGCGTCCGCGTTGCACGAGCAGAACGCGCCCTGCCGGATCGAACACAGCGGCGGCAACGCCCACCAACGGTGCATCGGGATAATGACGGCGAACCTGGTCTGTGCTCATCCGTGTTCCTGGCCTTATCTCGTTTCTGTCACCTTGCGCAGCCCGCGTGGGTGATCGGGGTCGAAGTCGCGCACGGCGGCCAGGTGCATGGCGAAAAGCTGGCACGGCACGATGGCGGTCAGGGGCGAGAGCCATTCAGGCACGCCCACTGGCAACGGAATGACCGAGCGCCCTTGCGCCAGCATCTCTGTGTCGTCGCTGATGGCGACGATCTCCGCCTCGCGCTGTTTGAGCGTGCCGACAAACTGCTTCATCTCCGGCAACAGTACGCCTGACGGCGCCACGACAAAGGCCGGGAAGCCGTGTTCGATCAGCGCCAGCGGGCCGTGCATGAAATCAGCGCTGCTGTATGGCTCGGCAATGGTGTAGGTCAATTCTTTCAACTTTAGCGCAAACTCGAAGGCGGTCGCATAGCTATAGCCGCGCCCCAGGACGACGCAATCGCGCATGTAGCGATAACGTTCCGCCAGCGCGCCGATCTGCGGTGAGAGCGCCAACAGCTCGCTCACCTTGTCCGGCACGACGGCCAGCGCCCGGCGCATCGATTCGTCGTCCTTGAGTTCGGTGCTCAGGGCAGCAATTGCCGCCAGTGACGCCGTGTAGGTCTTGGTGGCAGCGATCGAGCGCTCCTCGCCTGCGTGCAGCGTGATCACATACTCCGCCTGCCGCGCCAGGTCGGAGTCGGG
>DGFH01000165.1:16612-30830 GCA_002391565.1 Anaerolineales bacterium UBA3905 | reverse complement strand
TGGAGTTGACCCTATGATCGGTGGGCCACGCGGTATTCTCGAACAGGAAGTCAGCAAGCCGCGCAGCATCGGTCGGACGCTGAGCCGACTGGTAGCCTATTTCAAGCCTTTCTGGCCGGCGGTGTTGGGCGTGCTGCTCATGATGGTGGTCAACGCCTGGGTGCAGGTGGTCACGCCAGAATTGCTTGGTCAGGCGGTCGATTGTTACCTGACGCCAGCTGTTACGGCGGAAGTTGCGACAGCCGAGGCAACACAAGGGCTGCCGGCTGGTGACGCGCCAGCCGCTCGTAGCGATTTCGCGTGTTGGTTTGGCGCCGTCCCGAAGGGCGCTGCCACCACCGACTACATCGCCGGGCTGGGGCGGCTCACCTTAGGGCTGATTGGCTTCTTCGCGATTGGCGCAATTACAGGCGGCGCCATGTTTTTTTTGATGTCATGGGCGGGACAGCATGTCCTGCGTGGGCTGCAGGTGGAGGTCTTCACACACCTGCAACGCCTTTCGCTGGGCTTCTATAACCGCAACGAGAGCGGCGACCTGATGAGCCGGATTACCAACGACGTCAGTACGATACAACAGGCGATCAGCTTTGCGCTGATCCAGGTGCTGAGCGGCGTCCTGCTCCTGGCCTGGATTGCCTGGAACATGCTGACGCTCAACTGGGCCTATGCGTTGCTCAGCCTGGCGGTGGTGCCGTTGATGGCGATTGCAACGATGTGGTTCAGCGGTCAGGCGCGTAAGGCGTTCCGCGTGACGCGCAAGGAGATCGGCAACGTCAACGCTGAACTGGAAGAGGGGATCTCCGGCGTGCGCGAGGTGCAGGCATTTAGCCGTGAGGGCGCCAACATCGAAGCCTTCCGTAGCAGCAATGCGGCCAACCGTGACGCCAATGTGCGCGCCGTCGCCTACACCTCGGCGTTGGCGCCGACCTTAGAGGCGCTTGGCTACGTTGCCATTGCCATTGTCGCAGGCATCGGCGGCCTCTTCATGCTTCAAGGGCAAACGTTGGGCGGTTCGGCGGTGACGTTGGGGTTGATTATCGCTTTCATCGGCTACGTACAGCGCTTCAACCAGCCGATTGCGCAGATTTCCGTGCTATGGGCCAATATCCAAAGCGCCATTGCCGGCGCTGAGCGTATCTTTGACTTGCTCGACGAGCAGCCAGAGATCGTGGAGAAATTCGACGCCAAAGTGATGCCAGCCATTCAGGGGCGCGTCGTTTTCACCGACGTCGGCGCCGAGTACAAACCTGGCGAGCCGGTGCTTCGGCGCATCGATCTCGTGGCGGAGCCAGGGCAGACAGTCGCTATCGTGGGGCCGACGGGCGCTGGCAAGACGACGCTGGTCAACCTGTTGCCGCGCTTCTATGACGTGACAACCGGCGCCGTCACCATCGACGGCATCGACGTGCGTGATGTGACGCTCGACAGCCTGCGCAAGCAGATCGGCGTCGTGCTGCAAGATTCGTTCCTCTTCAGCGACACGGTGATGAACAACATCCGCTATGGCCGCCCCGAAGCCACCGACGCCGACGTGATCGCGGCGGCGCAGCTGGCGCGTGCGCACGACTTCATCGAACGACTGCCCGATGGCTACAACACGGTATTGGGCGAACGCGGCGCCGGCCTCAGCCAGGGGCAGCGCCAGTTGCTCTCGATTGCGCGGGCAGCGCTGGCAAATCCGCGCCTGCTGATCCTGGACGAGGCGACCAGCAGCGTCGACACGCGCACCGAACGACAAATTCAAGCTGCGCTGGAGCAGTTGCTGGCTGGACGCACCAGCTTCGTGATCGCCCACCGCCTGAGCACGATCCGCAACGCCGACCTGGTGCTGGTGCTCGTCAAGGGTGAAATCATCGAACGCGGCACGCACGAAGAGTTGCTGGCAAAACAGGGGTTCTACTACAACCTCTACATGAGCCAGTTCAAGCGACAGGCGCAAGTGGTGGAAGCGTCGTCGCCAACGAATGGGGTTGGACGATTATCCGTCGTGACTGATGCTCTATAAGATGTGCGCCCACCGCGTCTGAATCTTTCAGGCTGAAAGGTGAACAAGGTATAATTGACTGCAATCGAAATTTTGGGAATGGGCGTGCACTTTGGCTGCCGCCCGCTTTTTTTGCGCAAAGCCGCGCACGATGGGAAACGAGACACAAAATGGCTACGACATCAGATCTCCGCAAAGGCATGTTGATTCGCTACAACGGCGCCATTCATCGCGTCGTTGAATACCAGCACATTGCACCAGGCAACTGGCGTGCGATGGTGCGCATGAAGCTCAAGAACTTCGAGACCGGCAAAACCATCGAAGACCGCGTACGCGCCGGCTCCGAAATTGACGTCATCACCACACAGACACGCGATGCCCAATATCTGTACGACGACGGCGCCGCGTATCACTTCATGGACAGCGAGACCTTCGACCAGATCGCCTTGCCCAAGGAAGACTTCGAAGACACCATGTCCTGGATGAAAGAAAACGACATGGTGGTGTTGTTGACGGAAGATAGCGGCAAAGTGCTCTCGGTCGAGATTCCCAACTTTGTCACGCTCAAGGTGGTGGATGCACCGGTCATGTTGCGCGGCGACACCTCGGGCAAGGTGATGAAGAAGGTGACGGTGGAAACCGGCGCCGAAGTTCAAGTGCCTGACTTTATCAAGGAAGGCGACGTGATCAAGATCGACACCCGCAGCGGCGAATACGTCGAGCGCGTCTGATGGCAGGGACAGAAGCGCGCTTTGCTGCGCTTCAGCATCGCGACTTTCGATTGCTTTGGGCGAGCAACTTCGTCTCCATCATCGGGACGCAGATGCAGTTGGTCGCCATCAACTGGCACATCTATACACTGCTGGCCGGCGCCACCCTCTCAATTTCCCTCTTCGGGTTCACGCTCGATCTCAGCCCGGAGGCGCTGGGATTGGGTGGCGTCGGGTTAGTGCGCGTCATCCCGATTGCCCTCTTCGCCCTGGTCGGCGGCACGGTGGCGGACATCACCAACCGCCGCACATTGCTGATCTGGGCGAATAGCATTGCCGCGCTGCTGGCGGTAGGGTTGGCGCTGGCAAATTTTAGCGGGCGCGACAGTCTGTGGATCATCTACCTGCTGACAGCGCTCACCTCGGCAACGGCGGCTTTTTCCGGGCCGGCATATCAGTCATTGATCCCCAATCTCGTGCCGCGCGAACACCTGACCAATGCGATCAGCCTCAACTCGATCGTCTTTCAGACGGCAACGATCGTCGGCCCGGCGCTGGCGGGCGTGATGATGAGCCGGCTTGCAGTGGGTTGGGTCTATGCAGCCAACGCGCTCTCCTTCGGAGCCATCATTATCGCGCTGATGCTATTGCACCATCGCGGCGGCGCAGCGGCGACCGACACTGGACTTAACCTCAAAGCCATCGCCGAGGGCTGGCGCTTCGTGCGCAACACACGGATCATCTGGGGCAGCATGTTGCTGGATTTCTTCGCCACCTTTTTTAGTTCGGCGCGCACAATGCTGCCGCTGGTCGCCGGGCAAATCTTGCACGTGGGTGCGGCGGGCTACGGGCTGCTTGCCACCGCCGACGCAGTCGGGTCGCTGACAGCCGGGTCGATCATCTCATTGCGTAAAGACATCTACCGCCAGGGATTGGTGCTGCTGGCAAGCGTGGCAGCCTACGGGTTGGCGACCGCGCTCTTTGGTCTTTCCACCAGTTTTGCACTCAGCTATCTGCTCTTCATGCTCGTCGGCGCCAGCGACACTGTCTCCACCGTCATCCGCCAGACGATCCGTCAGATCATGACGCCCGACCGCCTGCGCGGACGCATGACCGGCATCAATCAAATCTTCTTCATGGGCGGGCCGCAATTGGGCGAACTCGAAGCCGGCGTGGTTGCGGCGCTCTTTGGCGTCCCTTTTGCCATCGTGAGTGGCGGCCTTGCCACCGTCGTGATGACCGGCTTCATCGCCTGGCGCTATCCTCGCCTGCGACGCTACACCAGCGCAACAATGGCGGAGGAACAGCAACAGGCAGGGTAGTAGCCCTCGCCGCATCTATCTTGATCTTTCAGTTTTTGTCCAGCGCCGCGCCAGTGATAGAATTTCGTTTTCAACGTAGCGGTTTGTTCCCTGTTTTGGCAAGCTCCGCACCATCCTTCGAAGCCGAAGGTTCTCCGTCATTGTCGACACGGTGGACCGGGTGACTCGATTCCCAAACACTGGAATCATCGTCTGCTTACCCGCCATATTTTCCGGCGTCTTTTTGCATGCTACCAGGAATGTGTGAATGGCCACCAGAAACGATCATGAGAGGAATCCATATGCAACCCGCAGTTCAACCAGGTTGGTCCCAGCCGCCCCGTTGCGGCCTCTATAACCCACGCTTCGAGCATGATGCATGCGGCATCGGTTTCGTTGCGCACGTCGAAGGCAGGCGCAGCCATCGCGTGCTGGAGATGGGGCTGGAGGCGCTGCGCAATCACGCCCATCGCGGCGCAGTGGCGGATGACCGCAAAACAGGCGACGGCGCCGGCATCCTGACGCAATTGCCGCATGAATTTTTCAGCCGCGAACTGCGGCGCATGGGCATCGAACCACCTGCGCAGGGCGATCTCGCCGTCGGGCAGATCTTCTTCAACAAGGGCAACGGCGAAGATCGCGCGCTGGCGCGCGACCTGATCCAGGAGATTCTGAGCGAGTTGAAGCTAGAAGTGCTTGCTTTCCGTTCGGTGCCGGTGATCGAGTCGGCGTTGGGGCAACGGGCGCTCTACAGCCGACCCTGGATGGGGCAGGTGCTCGTCCGGCGCACCGATGCCGCCTGCGGCGCAGGCGATCCCTTCGAGCGATTGCTCTACGTGGCGCGCAAACGCATTATCAACACAGCGCGGGCGCGCGGCATTCAACGCCTGTACATTGCCAGCCTCAGCAGCCGCACCATCGTCTACAAAGGCTTGATGCTGGCCGAAGAACTGGCGCACTTCTACCCCGACCTGAGCGACCCGGAATACAAGACGGCAATTGCGGTCTTCCATCAACGCTATAGCACCAACACCTTCCCCACATGGGAGCGAGCGCAGCCCTTCCGGCTCGTCTGCCACAACGGCGAGATCAACACACTGCAAGGCAATGAGAACTGGATGCGCGCCCGCGAGGCCGACCTGGCAAGCCCCGTCTGGGATGACCCGCAAAGTCAGCTCGTCCCGATCATTGCGCGCGAAGGCAGCGACAGCGGCAAGCTTGATAACGTACTGGAATTGCTGGTGCGCAGCGGACGCGATATCCGTCACGCACTCATGATGATGGTGCCGGAAGCGTGGGAGCGCCTGCCCGAAGGCGAGGTCACGCCCGAACGTCGCGCCTTCTATGAATATCACAGCGCGTTGATGGAACCCTGGGATGGGCCGGCTGCGCTCACCTACACCGATGGGCGCATCGTTGGCACGGCGATGGATCGCAACGGCCTGCGTCCGGCGCGCTATGTCGTGCTCGATAACGGGCTGGTGATCTGCGCCAGCGAAACCGGCGCGGTCGCCTACGATGAGAGCCGCGTCGTGCGCAAGGGGCGCATCGGGCCTGGACAGATTTTCTGCGTCGACACCACGCGTGGCGTGATCATGGACGACGAGGAGATCACCCAAAAATTCGCCGCTCGTCGTCCTTATGACAAGTGGATCAAAGAAAACCTGATCCACCTCGATGACCTGGTCAAACAGACAGCAGCGGCCACAAACGGTCACGCCGGCGCCAATGGCCACGGCGTCACAAGTCACAAATCACAAGTCACAAGCTATCATTCAATTCCGCTTTCCAACCGCCAGGCCAGCTTCGGCTACACATCGGAAGAGCTGATCGTCATCCTCCGCCCGATGATCACGACCGGCAACGAGCCGGTCGGCGCCATGGGCGATGACACGCCGCCCGCCGCCATGAGCAAGCTGCCGCGCCCGCTCTTTGGCTACTTCAAACAGCGCTTTGCCGAAGTCACCAACCCGCCTATCGACCCGCTGCGCGAGGAGCTGGTGATGAGCCTGCGCATGTTGCTGGGCAAGCGCGCCAACGTGCTCAGCGAGACGCCAGAAGCCACGCGCTTGCTTGCGCTCAAGTCGCCAATCTTGCTGCCCGAACAAATGGTTGTGCTGCGCAATAACAAGCTGGCGGAATTCACCGTCGCTACAGTCGACGCCGTCTGGCACGCGCCGGTGGATGAGGAGGTTACGCCGGAGAAAGCAGGTGCGGCGTTGCGTGCGGCTGTGGAAAAACTCTGCCGCGACGCCGAAGAGGCGGTGCGCAGCGGGGCACGCATTCTCCTGCTCAGCGACGAAGCAGCCGACGCCCACACACTCCCGATCCCGTCGATGATCGCCGTCGGTGCAGTGCATCATCACCTGATCCGCCAGGGCTTGCGCATGCGCGCCAGTCTGGTCAGTGTGAGTGGCGAACCGCGTGAAGTGCACCACTTCGCCACGCTCATCGGTTATGGCGCCAACGCTGTTTACCCGTACCTGGCATATGAGACTGTGGACGAAATCGTACGCGAAGGGCGCAAAACCGGCGACCTGACGATTGAACAGGCGCGCAAAAACTTCGTCAAAGCCATCGACAAAGGACTGCTCAAGGTGATGAGCAAGATGGGCATCAGCACCATCGACGCTTACTGCGGCGCCCAGATTTTCGAGGCGCTGGGCATCGGCCAGGAACTGCTCGATGTAGCCTTTGTCGATACGCCAAGCGTGCTGGGCGGCGTTGGCTTCGCTAGCGTGGCGGAGGATGTGCTGGCGTGGCATCAATATGGCTACCCGAACAGCGAAACCAGCCAGGCCGTCAAGCTGGTGACGTGGGGCATCTACAAGTCGCGGCGTGGAGGCGAGCTACACGAGTGGAATCCGCAGGTCGTCCACGCGCTCACGGCGGTCAGCCGCCCTAAGAAGATCGAGGATGCGCCCGCCAACTATCGCAAATACGCGGAGATGGTCAACAGCATGAAACTTGCCCCGCGCCACCTGCTCGCTTTCCGCCACACGCGCCCGGCAATCCCGGTGACGCAGGTCGAGCCAGTCGAGCGCATTCTACGCCGCTTCTCGACGGCGGCCATGAGTCACGGTGCGCTGAGCGCAGAGGCGCACGAAACACTCGCCATCGCCATGAACCGGCTGGGCGGCATGAGCAATAGCGGCGAAGGCGGCGAGGCCAAAGACCGCTACTTTACCGAGCGCGCCAGCAAGATCAAGCAGGTGGCGTCTGGACGCTTCGGCGTCACGCCCGAATATCTGATGAGCGCAGAAGAGCTCCAGATCAAGATGGCGCAAGGCTCCAAGCCGGGCGAGGGCGGGCAGCTTCCCGGCCACAAAGTCACGGCGGAGATCGCCATCTTGCGCCACAGTACGCCCGGCGTGGCGCTGATCAGCCCACCGCCCCATCACGACATCTACTCCATCGAAGACCTGGCGCAGCTCATCTACGACCTGAAAGCGATCAACCCGAACGCCAGAGTTAGCGTCAAGCTAGTGTCGGAGATGGGCGTCGGCACGATTGCAGCGGGCGTCGCCAAGGGGCTGGCGGATGTGATCCACATCTCCGGCGCGTCGGGCGGCACCGGCGCCAGCCCGCTCAGCAGCATCAAACACGCCGGTCTGCCGTGGGAGATCGGGTTGGCGGAGACGCATCAGGTGTTGCTGGCAAATGGGCTGCGCACGCGCGTCACCGTGCGCACCGACGGCGGTCTCGCCACGGGCCGCGATGTGGTGATGGCGGCGATGCTTGGCGCCGACGAAATGAGCTTCGGCACCAGCGCCATGATCGCCGAGGGTTGCATCATGGCGCGCGTCTGTCACAAAAACACCTGCCCGGTCGGCGTCGCCACACAGGACCCGGAACTGCGCCAGAAGTTCACGGGCACGCCGGAAGATGTGATGCGCTTCATGACAGCGGTGGCGGAAGATGTGCGCCAAATTCTGGCGGGACTTGGCTTCCGCAGTTTGGATGAAGTGGTCGGACACCCTGAATATCTGGAGCCTGTCTCTTATANNGCATCATGGCGCGCGTCTGTCACAAAAACACCTGCCCGGTCGGCGTCGCTACGCAAGACCCGGAGTTGCGCAAGAAATTCACGGGTGCGCCAGAGGATGTGATCCGCTTTATGACCGCCATCGCAGAAGACGTGCGCGCGATCCTGGCCGATCTTGGCTTCCGCAGCCTGGATGAGGTTGTCGGACATCCTGAATATTTGGAGCAGGTTGTCCACGGGCGCGAGGCGGGCTTCCTGGAATTGTCGCCGCTGCTCTACGTGCCGGATACGGGCACAGCGCGGCGCAACGTCCTGCCGCGCAACGAGGTGATCCCGCCTGATCCGACGCTGAGCGACCGCATCACCGAGCAGGTGCTGGCGGGATTGCAGGCGAATCCTGATGCGCCGATCCATCTGGCGCACAAGATTCGCAATACGGAGCGCACGGTCGGCGCGCGCATCTCCGGCCAGCTTGCCCTGCGCTATGGCGACGCCGGTCTACCGGAAGGGCAAATTCGCATCGACTTCGAGGGCACAGCCGGGCAAAGTTTCGGCGCCTTTGCGATCCGCGGGCTTTCACTGCGGCTGTGGGGCGCCGCCAACGACTATGTCGGCAAGGGATTGGGCGGCGGCGAGATCGTCATCCGTCCTTCTGAGGAAGCGCGCTTCACACCGCACCAAAGCGTGATCCTGGGCAATACGGCGCTCTACGGCGCGACGGCGGGCAGGCTTTTTGCGGCGGGCGTGGCGGGTGAGCGCTTCGCCGTGCGCAACAGCGGCGCCACCGCCGTGATCGAAGGCGCGGGCGAGCACTGTTGCGAATACATGACCGGCGGCTGCGTGGTCGTCCTTGGCGAAACGGGGCGCAACTTTGGCGCCGGTATGACGGGCGGGCACGCCTATGTCTATGATGTCAACGAGACCTTTGAGCGCCGCTACAACCACGAACTGATCGCGCTCTCAAGGCTGAACGGCGACGAATACGAACATTTCCTGAAGGCGCTGATCGCAGAGCATCTCGACAAGACCGGCTCGCCGCTGGCGCGCATGTTGCTCGACCACTGGGAGACGCAGCGCTACTTCTTCTGGCACGTCATGCCGAAAGACAACGTTGTGCAGCTCGAAGCAGCGACCGAAGGATCGGCGGAGAGTGAGGAGGATGAGGAGGCGGTGAAGGCGTAGGGAAGGAGGCGGTTGACTCCGCTCTACAGAAGATGGGGTGCGTCCCAGATTCTTGGCGCGTGCGACGCACTGGTCATGAGGTGCTGTCCCACCGCAAACGCGTTGACCAGTGCGTCGCACGCTTTTCGCCCAAACTTTGGGACGCACTCCAGAAGATGAATTGGCAATGCCGATCGGTTAAGCCATGATAAAATAGAGATGCAACTAGCTGAATTGGGCGAAACCCATGTGGCTGAGTGCATTCATAGCAACCGAACTGCCGGAGATTCGTTCGTGAAAGTCAGTGGTTTTTTGTGGCTTGATGTGTTTGTTGAGAAATTAGATAGAAAGCATGGTGTTGCCACGGACGAGGTCGAGGCTGTCTTCAGTAGAAAGCCCTTTGTGACGCGTATTGAACGTGGTCGGGTGCAAGGTGAGGACGTATATCGAGCGCTTGGCCAAACTGTAGAAGGGCGCTATCTTGCCGTTTTCTTTGTGCTGAAACAGGGTAGCCGTGCGTTGGTAATCAGTGTGCGCGATATGGAGCGAATGGAACGGAGAGAATATGAGCGACACCGTCGTTAATCTACACGATGAAATTCCTGAGGAGTTTGCGTCGCTGGTTGAAGCAGGTGAATTCTGGGATACACATGACAGCGGCGCCTATGAAGACACCATGACGCCTATAGACATCGAACTTGATGTACTTGACCACAAACTCTACGTGGCGGTTGCCAGAGATGTTGCAGTGCAACTACAGGCAAAGGCGCGCGATCAAGGTGTCGGGACAGAGACGCTGGTTAATATGTGGCTGTTGGAAAAGCTGCTGCAGCACGGAACAAATGGCTAGGCCAGCAAGCCTGTGGGTGGCTTTGGTTAATATGTGGCTGTTGGAAAAGCTGCTGCAGCACCAGGGATTGTCATCGAACTAACTGAGCGGAGCGTACTCAATTCGGCTGAGTGAATCCATATCAACCGATCATATTTGTAGACTGATTGAACGTATGCCGCTCATCAAACGGATCGGCCCCTACGAGTTCCGCTTCTACTCGCGAGGATATCGACGCCGTGCAGTTGTTCAGAATGACGGGGCCAAGCGCGGAAAGCGAAGCGTCGATCCAGCGGTGGTTGGCGAAGCGCAGTGCGCAAAACACGAATCTAAGCTCTGGTGTCGCAGCGCTACAATTAGCGGAGAAGGGCGAAACCTACTCGGTAGAGTAAACATATTTCAACCAATCAAACCCGAATGGAAGGAATGCATCATGGTTGAGTCTTTGCACCGGTGTTGACGGCGGCGTAGTACGACCAGGATTGTATCAATCAGGTGTACGGATTTCAGTAAAATGATTCGGGTGCTTGACATCGTCGTACTGGATCGAGATATCGAGGGTTATTCCCTTAAGTCCGGTGATGTCGGTAAGTCCGGTGATGTCGGTGCAGTGGTGCATTGTTATGCGGATGGCATAACCTATGAGGTAGAGTTTGTCACAGGCGAGGGTGCAACGGTTGTGGTGCTTACCCTGTCAGAGACAGACTTGCGCCCGATGCATCAAGCCGAGATTTTGCATGTGCGTTCACTTGTGCCGGCGTAGAACGCGGCACGTGAGCCTGCAATGGGAAGGACAAGTATTCTTATGTTACTGGTCGAAAAACTACAGTCCGATATCCAGAAACTACCGACCGACTTGCAGCAAGAAGTCGTAGACTTCGTCGAATTCCTTCTGACGAAAGTTGACCGAAACGCTGCGCGTCATGAAGAAGGTGAATGGTCACATGCTGGTCTGGAGTATATGCTGCGGCGCATGGATGCTGAAGAGGGTGATGATGCACCTGTCTACCCACTGAACGATGTGGATTGAGAGTACCGTAAAGGAGTGCCCTGTGGAAATCAAAGACCTGCTCGCAGATATCCATGCCCTTGAGCAAGAGTTGCTGAATTTTGAACGTCGATACGGTGTGCGATCAGAAACGATGTATGCCGCTTACGTCGCCGGTGAAGAGCCAGAAGATGATAGCTGGGTATTGGATTTTGGAGAGTGGGCGAGCGCCTACAAGCTCTGGCTGCGTCGTCAAGCTGACTATCGAAGTGAAGTTCAGCGAAGACAGCGCGCGCAGAACAGCCTGCGAGGCCTTGTACACGTTGCTGCCGCATGATCTACAATCCACTGCGTACTGATGCAGACTATGAGTTGTTCATTATGAACCAGAGCTGCAAAGCACGCACCCGCATCATAAACATGTGCCGCCCGATATCAAACATAACCGTGTTCCGGCGCCTGAAATGAGTTTTGTAAAGCCCAATCTACCTGCGATTATCGCAGAAATTGAGGAAGTAATTCGACCGCAAGAAAGCGAAGATAGTGGAGAGACTGATGGGAAAAACGCTCTTTGAAAAAGTCTGGGATGCGCACGTCGTTGCACAGGACGAAGGCGCACCCGCCGTGTTGTACATCGACGCGCACCTGATCCACGAGGTCACCTCGCCACAGGCGTTTGCCATGCTGCGCGAGCAGGGGCTGAAGGTGCGCCGCCCCGACAAGACCTTTGCCACGATGGATCATGCCATCCCCACGCGCAGCACCGACATTGCGCTGTGGCCCGCTGACGCCGCCACGCAGGTGCGCACGCTGCGGCAGAACTGCGAGGACTTCGGCATCACCTTGTGGGACATCGACGGCCCCATCCAGGGCATCGTCCATGTCGTCGGCCCGGAGATGGGCGTCACACAGCCCGGCATGACCATTGTCTGCGGCGACAGCCACACCAGCACGCACGGCGCCTTCGGCGCGCTGGCGTTCGGCATCGGCACCAGCGAGGTCGGCCACGTGCTGGCGACGCAGTGTCTGCTCCAGAAGAAGCCTAAGACGATGGCGATCACGGTCGACGGCGAGCTGGGCAAGGGCGTCACGGCGAAGGACATCATCCTGGCGATCATCGCCAAGAACGGCGCGGGCGGCGGCGCCGGCTATGTCTTCGAGTATCGCGGCAGCGCCATCCGCAAGCTGAGCATGGCGAACCGCATGACGATCTGCAACATGAGCATCGAAGGCGGCGCCCGCGCCGGCATGATCGCGCCGGACGAGACGACCTTCGAGTTTGTCAAAGGGCGCCCCTACGCGCCAAAGGGTGAGGCGTGGGAGCGCGCCGTCGCTTACTGGAAGACGCTGGTCACGGATGAGGACGCCGTCTTCGACCGCGAACTCTTCCTCGACGCCAACCAGCTCCAGCCGATGGTCACCTACGGCACCAATCCAGGTCAGGGCGTGCCGGTGACGGGGCGCATCCCCCTGCCCGAGGAACTGGAAGACCCGGCGGAGCGGCGCAGTCTGCTGGCGGCGATGGAATACATGGGGCTGAAACCGGGACAACCGATGGAGGGTCAACCGGTCGACATCGTCTTCATCGGCTCCTGCACCAACGGGCGGATCGAAGACCTGCGCGCCGCCGCCGAGATCGTCAAGGGCAAGCGCGTGTCGAGCAACATCGAGGCAATCGTCGTGCCCGGTTCGAAAGAAGTCAAGCGCCAGGCCGAAGCCGAAGGGCTGGATCGCATCTTCATGGAAGCCGGTTTTGAGTGGCGCGGCGCCGGCTGCAGCATGTGTCTGGCGATGAACGACGACAAAGCCGGCGCGGGCAAGTATGTCGCCAGCACCAGCAATCGCAACTTCCAGGGACGCCAGGGACCAGGCGCGCGCAGCCTGCTGATGAGCCCGATCATGGCGGCGGCGGCGGCGGTCAATGGCCGTGTGGTGGATGTGCGCGAAATGCTGTAGGTGAGTTGTTGACCAGGGAGGTGACGTCATGCCAGTTCTGCTCGAAGGCATCAACATCAGCGAGGTCGGCGTCTACGAGATCAAACAGACGCTCACCGTGCAGGTCACGGCTGAACAGGCGCGGCGCGCGGTCAATCGGTGGCTGTTGGAACAGGTGAGCGATATGCTTCATGCAGAACCGCCCACCCTGGTGGTCAACGGTCGAACAGTCTGGCGCGTGCCTACGGTCTTGACAGCAACACACGTTGGCGTAGTCGGCGTGGTTGGAACAGTGGAAGTCGATGCTGCGACGGGCGACCTGATCGACGCCGACCAGCGTCGTGAGGAATTGACCGTCAACGGTGTCAAGCTGGCGGCGACGATTCCTCCGTATCCTGGTTCGCGCTCAATATCGAACACATTTGTACCTGGAGATGTACCGCAAGCAGCCTTGTTGGTAGCAGAAGAAGGATAAGCTGATGCAGCGTATTCTGCTGCCAGTAGTTCACTTCCAACAGCCGCAAACTGGGGAGTGCCTGCCGACTTGCGTTGCCATGGTGCTGCATTACCGCGGTGTTGATGTGCACTACGCACAACTTACCAAACTTCTTGGCACAATCCCTGGTTTTGGTACGCCGTCATTTCGACTTCTCGACGCCGGGCGTTCACTCGGCGTCAAGGTCGAATATGGGCAGGGAAACCTGGCTACACTGTACAGACATCTTCAGCGAAATCGTCCGCCGATTGTATTCGTACAGACTGGACAACTGCCCTATTGGACTGAAGATGTCCACCATGCAGTTGTCGTGGTTGGAATGAGCGGAAGTGAAATTTACTTGAATGATCCCGCAATTGTGCAGGCGCCGATAGCCGTTCCCCTAGGAGATTTCGATCTTGCCTGGCTTGAACGCGATGAACTTTATGCGGCTCTAACCGATTGAAAAGGTGATAGAACAATGCAACCATTTACAACACTCTCCGCCACTGCCGTGCCGCTGCGCATGGAAAATGTGGACACTGACCAAATCATCCCCGCCAAATACCTGACCGCTGTGACCAAAGAAGGCATGGGCAAGGGACTCTTCTCATGGATTCGCTACAATCCTGACGGCACGCCTAAAGCCGACTTTGTGCTCAACCGGCCGGAGTATCAGGGCGCCGAAATTCTGATCGCCGGACGCAACTTTGGCAGCGGCTCCAGTCGCGAGCACGCAGTCTGGGCGCTGACCGACTACGGCTTCCGCTGCGTGATCTCGCCGGGCTTCGCCGACATCTTCTACAACAACAGCCTCAAGAACGGCTTGCTGCCGGTGACGCTGCCCGAG
>DGFH01000165.1:0-16404 GCA_002391565.1 Anaerolineales bacterium UBA3905 | reverse complement strand
TGCCGGTGACGCTGCCCGAGGAAGTGGTCAACATGCTCTGGGATCTGGTCGAGGAAGACCCGGAGACGATGATCTACGTCGATCTCAAGAGCCAGACCGTCACGCTGCCCGATGGTCAACAGCACACTTTCGCCATCGACGCCTTCCGTAAGCTGTGCCTGCTCGAAGGAGTGGACGATCTCGGCTACATCGCTTCTAAGGAAGCAGCCATTGCGGCTTATGAAGCGAAGGCGCCGTACTGAAACTTCCTGAAACAGGTTACCACCCCGGCGCCACACGCTCATTTCCATCATTTTACTGACCGCTAGGTTAACTGTTTGTCTTCCCGGAAGCTTTGGAGCTTCCGGGAAGATTGCGAGCAATATCACGTGACAACCTAGAAATCGATAATTCCAGGTGGGACAGCGGATGATTGTCCCACCTTTTTGCGCCGTCTCGGCTTAAAAAGCTGCCCACCCCCAAAACCGTTAAGCCCACACTTTTGCGCTGGATCGTGTATGCTTTACAATTACGTTGTCGCCTTTCAAGAACCATCTCGTTATTGCGAGATCGCTTTAAAACGTTTTTCGCATTGTCAATGAAGGAAATCAAGTGATTCGCAGACAGGTTGCAAGAGTACTTTCCATGGCCGGCGCGGCGCTGATGCTGGCAAGCTGTGCACTCATGCCGGCCACCCGCACCGAACAAAGCGCCGCCGAGCCAACGCCGACGCCAATTCCAACGGCGCAGATCGCCCTCAAACCTACGTATATTGTGCAGCGCGGCGATGTGATCGACACCGCCACCTTTTCCGGGCGCATCTCGCCCGCACGAGAGGAAGAGCTTTACTTCCGCACCGATGGGCGCATTCGCTCCGTCTTCTTCAAACGCAATGCAGAGGTCAGGCAAGGGGACGTGATCGCCGAGTACGAGATCGATGCGCTGGAACGCGAGCTGAACGCTGCCGAACTTGAACTGGAACGCGCCCAGGTCACACTCGACGAAGCGTTGCGCAACCTAGAACTGGATCGACGCGAGGCGCAGGCCAGACTGGAACGCGCCCAAATCGTGCTGGAGGGGGCCGAACGCGATCGCAACACCTCGCGCTTCCAGGCTGAGGCCTACCAGAAGGATGTCGAACTGGCGCAGATCGAGGTGGAACGCCTGGCCGCCGGCATCAGCCCGCTGTTGCAGAACGACCTGACACGAGCGCAGTACGCCGTCGAGAAACTCAAACAGGAGATTGCCGAGGCGCAGATCATTGCACCCTTCGACGGCATCTTGCTCTCGCTGGCGCTGACGCCAGGACAGGCTGTCAATGGCTATCAGCCGGTTGCCTCTGTCGCCGACGCCAACACATTGGAGATCAGCGCCGACTTGCTCAGCAACCAGCTCGAACTGCTCGCCGAACAAATGCCGGTGACATTCGTCTTTTCCTCACGACCGGGTCAGACCTATCATGGCGTGATCCGGCGGCTGCCGTATCCTTATGGCAGCGGCGGCAGCGGACAGACTATCGAAGAGAAGGACAAAAGCACGCGCATCACCATCGAGGAGACTTTGGCCGCTGGCGACTATGCGCTGGGCGACCTGGTGCGCGTCACAGCCGAAGTCGAGCGCGCCGACAATGTGCTCTGGCTGCCTCCCGCTGCCATCCGTAATTTCAATGGCCGCCTTTTTGTCGTCGTCCAGGATGGCGAAGTGCAGCGACGCGTCGATGTGCGCATCGGCGTCGAAGCTGAAGATCGCGTCGAGATTCTAGAAGGCGTTGAAGAGGGTCAGGTCGTCGTCGGTCCATGAAAACTGTGACTCACACATGAATTTTCTCTCTCGCATTTGGGCTACGCTGCTCATCGCCGTGCGCCGCATCATTGCACAACGGTGGCTGGCGCTGGCGACTGTACTGGGACTGGTCGCTGCCATCACGCTCATCATGAGCATTCCGCTCTACGCAGATGCCGTCTATTATCGCGTGCTGCAAGAAGAGCTGGTGAAAGCCGGCCAGGGCATCAAAGGCGACCCGCGCGCCTTTGCCTTCGTGTTTCGCAACATCGGCTCCATCTACGGCGCCAAGGACTGGGAAGAGATAACGCCAGTCGACGCCTATCTTGCGGGGCCGGCCGCCCGGCAGCTGGGCTTGCCGATCAAGACAATTATCCGTTATGTCAAAACAGATAATTTTCGGCTCTTTCCGGCCAACACCAATCAGACTTACGCCAGCACTCAGGAACCGCTGGAATGGGTGAGCTTCGGCGCCATCGAGCAATTTGCCGACCATGTCACCTGGTTGGAAGGCGGCCCGCCCGCGCCGGCATCCACCGACCCAGCCGAGGCAATTGAGGTCGCCATCAGCAGCGTGCTGGCCGATGCGCTCGGCATCCAGGTTGGTGAAGAATTTCTCACCTTCCGCAACATGGAAACCGATACAGGTACGCGCACGGTGCAATTGCCGGTGCGCGTCAGTGGCATTTGGACGCCTATCGACCCTGAAGATGGTTTCTGGTTCTATCGACCGCGCGCCTTCGACACGCAATTGATCGTGCCGCATGCCACCTTTGAGGGACGGTTGGCTTCTTTGCTAGATAATGAAGTCGCCCTGATCGTCTGGTACTGGATCGTCGATGGCGCCAACGTGACGGCGGCGGATGCGCCCCGGTTAGTGGCGCGCATCGACCAGATCACACAGCGCGCAGCCACGCTGTTGCCCAACACCCGGCTCGACAGCTCCCCCTACGATGCGTTGCAGAAATATCAGGCGTCGGCGCGATTGTTGACTGTGCTGCTCTATGCCTTCAGCATCCCGATTGTGGCGCTGCTGTTAGCTTTCATCGGGTTGGTGGTAGGGCTGGCGGTGGGGCGCCAACGCAACGAGATCGCTGTCCTGCGCAGTCGCGGCGCAACAGCTATCCAGATCGCGGCAGTCGCGTTGTTGGAGGCTACCATCCTGGGGCTAGTAGCGCTGCTGATCGCCGTACCGTTGAGCGTCTGGGTGGCGCAGGCCTTTGGCGCCACGCGTTCCTTCCTCAACTTCTCACTCGATTCCGGGCTACGCGTCCAGGTGACAGCCAATCCGGTGCAAATTGGCCTGATCGCCGTGGGCGTGACGCTGCTGGCGCAAGTGTTGCCTTCACTTGGCGCTGCCCGGCATACTATCGTCAGCTACAAGCAAGAACTGGCGCGTACGGTGGCGCGTCCCTGGTGGCAGCGCGCCTGGCTAGACGTACTGCTGTTGATTCCGGCAGGCTACGGCATCTACCTGGTGCAACAACAGGGCACCATTCTGTCGCCAACTGGCGCTGCGGCAGGCGACATCTTCGAGAACCCGCTGCTGATCTTGCTGCCGGCGCTGGTGGCGCTGGCATTGACGCTGCTGATCCTGCGCCTGTTGCCGCTGCTCATGGCCTTGATTGCCTGGATGGCCGCCCACACCAGCAGCGTCGGCTTCTTGCTGGCGACGCGCTATCTGGCGCGCGAGCCAGGTCTCTACAGCACGCCGCTGGTGCTGCTGATGTTGACGCTGGGACTGTCGGTCTTCACCGCTTCACTGGCACAGACGCTGGACAACCACCTCTACGACCAGAGCTATTACACGATCGGTGCGGATGCCCGGCTCGTGGAGTTGGGCGCAGCTTCCGACGCAGGCGAAAGCGCCTTTGGCGGCGCTGGCTTACAAACCGCCAATGCCACCGCCACGCCTGAACCAGCGGCGACGGAGGAAAGCTCGATCACCAAGATCACCGGGCCGGAGTGGGTCTTCATTCCAGTCGGCGAACATCTCAATGTCAAAGAAATCGAAGCGGCTGCGCGCGTGGGTGAATTTGAGGGTGCGGTGCAACTGCAAGATCGCTGGCAGGCGCTCCAGGTGATCGGCATCGACCGCATCGACTTTCCCAAGGTGGCCTTCTGGCGCACAGACTTTGCTTCGGCCAGTCTGGGTGCATTGATGAATTCGCTCGCCCTTGCCAGCGACGGGGTGCTGGTCGAGCGCGCCTTCATGCGACAACATGCATTGCGCGTCGGCGACACCATCCAGATACGGCTGAATGCGGCGTCCAATACGCGTGAAGGCATACCTGTGCGCATTATGGGCGATTTTCGCTACTGGCCTACCTGGTATAGCCCGGCGGAGGAGAACAAGCCGTTGATCGTTGCCAACCTGGACTGGCTCTTCGAGCAGACGGGCGGCGAACGACCCTACGATGTGTGGATCAAGACAAAGCCTGCGATCGACTTCGAGCAAATGGTCGCCGACCTGCGCAAGTACGAAATCACCGTGCTCGATTATCAGGCGGCGTCGGTGCGTATCGCTGAAGAGTTGCGCCGTCCTGAACGCCAGGGACTCTTTGGCGTGCTTTCCGTCGGCTTTCTGGCCTCGGCGCTACTGACCGTGCTCGGTTTTCTCCTCTATGCGCTCTTCTCCTTCCGGCGACGCTTCATCGAGTTGGGCACCCTGCGCGCAATCGGCCTTTCGACCCGGCAGCTTGCGATCTTCCTCTCCTGTGAACTGGCTTTTTTGATTGTGCTCGGTCTGGGCGCGGGCACCGGCATTGGCGCGTTGATCAGCGAACTCTTCATTCCATATTTTCAGGTCGGCAGCGGGCCAACCGCCAACATCCCGCCCTTCACGGTGGAGATCGCCTGGTTCGCCGTCACGCGTCTGTACGTGCTCTTTGGCGCACTATTTTTCGTCGCCTTTCTTGTGCTGATCGTGCTCTTGCTGCGCATGAAGGTTTTCCAGGCGATCAAGTTGGGGGAGACGGTGTGAGAGACTGGAGATTGGGAGGTTGGAGATTGGGACAGCGCCTACGCGTAATCTCCAATCTCTAATCTTGAATACGGCAGGTGAACCATTGGCAGAACCATTCATTCTTTGCGACGGTCTCGTCAAAATCTATAAAATCGCCGGGCTGGAACAGGTGGCGCTGCGCGAACTGAACCTGAGTGTGCAGGCAGGTGAATTGATGGCAATTGTCGGCGCCAGCGGCAGTGGCAAGACCACACTGATGAATATCCTTGGCGGACTGGATCGTCCATCCGCCGGGCGTGTATTGGTGGGCGGCAAAGACTTGCTGCGCATGTCCGACCGCGACCTCAACCGCTATCGACGCGAGCAAGTCGGCTTTGTCTGGCAACAGAGCACGCGCAACCTGATTCCCTATCTCAACGCCATCGACAATGTCATGCTGCCCATGACGGTGGCTGGCAAGACGCGCCGTAGCCGGCAGCGCGCCGCCGAGTTGCTGAGCCTGGTGGGGCTGGGCAACCGCATGCACCATCGCCTTTCCGAACTCTCCGGTGGCGAACAGCAACGCGTCGCCATTGCTGTAGGGCTGGCGAATAATCCACCCCTGCTGCTTGCCGATGAGCCGACCGGCGAAGTGGACACCGCCACTGCCGCCCTGATCTACGACACCTTCCGCACCCTGACTCGCGAAATGGGCGTCACCACGATCATCGTCAGCCACGATCCGGGCGTGGCGCGCCAGGTCGATCGCGTAGTGGCCATCCGGGATGGGATGCTCGCCAGCGAGACAGTGCGTCAGCCTATTGTGCGCACGCCGGAATGGCTGGCGGAAAACGGCCACGATGCCGGGGGCGAACATCACACTTTTGAGGAACTGGTCGTGCTCGACAAGGCGGGTCGCGTCCACATTCCGCCCGAATATCTGGAGCAGGTGCAGATTCGCGGGCGCGCTCGTCTCGAAGTCACCGATGCGGGCATCTTGATCCGTCCGGTGGAGGAAGTTGCCGCGCAGACGCAAATCACAACAGCAGCGGGTAGCGAGCCGCCAAAGCGCGGCGGATTGCGCGCGCTTTTTGGTCGCCGCACAGGAAAGCAGGCATAGATGGACGCCACACGTCACCAGGAAGTCACACCAGACGCGTCTACCACCACACCAGCCATTGACATTCAAAACCTGACGCGCATCTATCGGCGCGGACAACAGCAGGTGCGCGCCCTGGATGGACTCGATCTGACCATCGACGCAGGCCAATTCATCGCCATCAAAGGGCGCTCTGGCAGCGGCAAGACAACGTTGCTCAACTGCATCAGCGGGCTGGATCAACCGACATCGGGCGTCGTGCGCGTCTTTGGCGACGCCATCGGCGCGTGGTCAGAAGGCCGCCGCACAACCTGGCGCCGCGAACAGGTCGGCTTCATCTTTCAGTCGCTGGGGCTGCTGCCCGTATTGTCAGCCTATGAAAATGTGGAGCTGGCGCTGCGACTCAATGGCGTCGGCGCCAGCGAACGCCACAAGGCCACGTTGGAGGCGTTGGAACTGGTCGGCCTCACCAAGTGGAACGACCATCGTCCCTACGAACTATCCGGGGGGCAACAGCAGCGTGTGGCGATTGCACGTGCGCTGGCAGGGCGGCCACGCCTGCTCATCGCCGACGAACCAACCGGCAATCTCGACTCCAAGACGGCGCATAGCGTCCTGGCGCTCTTCCGCACGCTTGTCCGCGAACGCAACATAACGATGTTGATGGCAACGCACGACACCCTGGCCGATGACTACGTGGATCGTGTGATCAATTTAAGCGACGGGCGCATCGTGGCATGAATCCTGCTACCGATTACGCAGCCTGGGATCCATCGCATCGCGGATCGCATCGCCCAGAAAATTGAAGGCCAGCATCGTCAGGGAGAGTGCCAACGCCGGGAAAAAGATGACGTGTGGCGCCGAACGCAGCGCGCCGTAGCCGTCGGCGATCATGCTGCCCCAGCTTGGCATCGGCGGCTGCACGCCCAGCCCAATAAAGCTGAGAAACGCCTCCGTGTAGATGTAAGCCGGGATCGCCAACGTTTCGGCGACGATGCAGGTGCCAATGATATTGGGCAGCAGGTGACGCCCCATGATGCGGCGATCGGTGGCGCCGACCAAATGCGCCGCCTGAACGAACTCCTGCTGGCGATAGTGCAATGTCTGCCCTCGCGTCAGGCGCGCCATGTTGAGCCAGCTTACCGCACCGATGGCGACGAAGACGAAGAACAGCCCACCAGAGCGCGTATCGAGCGTCACCAGCAAGGTCTGAAAAGCGTTCAGACTCTCCGCTGGCTGTTGCGCAAGTGAGGTGAGAAAGACCTGCAACAGAATAATCAAGATTAACGTTGGGTAGGCGTAAATGATGTCAACGATGCGCATCATCACGTTGTCGATGCGCGCGCGGCTATAGCCAGCCACCAGCCCGTAAGTAACGCCGATCAAGAAGCTGATGCCCGCCCCCAAAAACGCCACTGCCATCGAAACGCGCGTGCCATAGATAAGCCGGCTCAGGATGTCGCGGCCAAGCCGATCGGCGCCAAAGAGGTAGCGAAAGCCGGTCAGTTTCTCCGACGTGGCGTAGGCGCCGGGCGGCGCCAGCTTGTCTGGAAAACTGGTTGTCTCGTAACTGAGCGGGGCAAACGCCGAAGGGTTGATCGCCACCACGATCAACACACTGAGATAGAGGACGCACAGGACGACAACCGGGTCTTTGAAGAGACGCCTCATCACGTCTTGAAGAAGCGAACGCGAGGGGCGAGCAACGGATGCCGCCGCTGCAGAGTGAGTGCTAGTTGCCATGCCCGATCCTCGGATCGATGACGGTGTAGAGAATATCCACCACCAGGTTGACGCCCACAATGATCAGTGCGTAGAGCACGACGACCGCCATCACCATCGGATAATCACGGGCGCTGATACTGCTGACGAAGTAGCGCCCCATGCCTGGGATGGCGAAAATTTGCTCGACGACGAGCGAACCGGTCAGCACGGCCGCCGCCAGCGGCCCCAGGTAGGTGACAACCGGGATGAGTGCATTGCGCAGTGCGTGGCGCACGGTGACAGTGCGTCGCGCCAGCCCTTTGGCGTGGGCCGTGCGGATATAATCCTCGCCCAACACCGACAACATGCTGGCGCGCGTCAGCCGCGCAATGATCGCCGACAATCCAGCGCCCAGCGTCACCGCCGGCAAGATGATATGGCTCAGGTACGGGATCAGCCCTGCGCTGAGACTCTCCCATTGCGCCACCGGCAGCCAGCCGAGCTGCAAGGCAAAGATGTATTGCAGCACCGGGCCGAGCACGATCGCCGGCACAGAGACGCCGATGATTGCCACCAGTGTAGCGCTGCGGTCGCGCCAAGAGCCACGATGCATGGCCGCCGTGATGCCAGCCGGAACCCCCACCGCCAACGCAAAAAGCAACGCAAACAGGCCAAGTTGCGCTGAGACTGCCAGGCCAGGCAACAGGAACCCCTCCACCGGCTTGCCGCGCGCACTCAACGACGGGCCAAACTTAAGTTGCGCCACGTTGGATAGCCAGATCAGATACTGCTCTGGCACCGGTCGATTCAGCCCGAAAACTTCTTCCATTTGCTGGATAAGTGCGGGCGGCGTCTTGTCGGAATCGAAGGGGCCGCCCGGCAATGCATGCATCGTGACAAAAGTCAGCCCCGTCACGACGAAGAAGACTGGAATAAACCAGAGCAGGCGGCGAATAATAACGCGTAGCATAGAGGAAATTTAGAGATCAGGCGATTGAGAGACTAAGAGGTTAGGGGGATTAAGAAATTGGGAGATTGGAGATTTTTCGGGACGCCCTGCGCGCTCATCCCGCCAATTTCTTGCACGTTCAATCTCCAATCTCTCAATCTCCTACTGACCGCTAGGTTAACTGTTTATCTTCCCGGAAGCTTTGGAGCTTCCGGGAAGATTGCGAGCAATATCACGTGACAACCTAGAAATCGATAATCTCTTAACCCCTCAATCTCTCATGCTGTTATTTCTCGATCCGCCACGTATCCCAGTTCACCGGCGCAAAGGTGGGATACGCGCGCTGGAGATAGGGCTTGGTCAGGATGGTGTAACCGCGATGGTAGTAAGGCGCCACGCGCACTTCTTCGCCAAACATCAACTGCTCGACTTCAGCGTAGAGCGCCTTGCGCACTTCCGGATCGGTCTCGATGCCAGCTTGTTTGGCCTTCGCGTCAGCCTCGGTGCAGGCAGCGCGTGGGCGGTTCTGGCTGTCGGTGCAGTGGAAGACCTCGTAGACCCAGTTATTCTCATCCGGGTAATCGGCGCCCCAGCCGAGCCGCCACATTTCGGGCATTTCTTCAACCGGAACATCGGGGGCGGTGCTGGCCAGGAAGACCGGGAACTCCTGCGCCTCGAGCTGGACATCGACATTGAGCGTCTCTTTCCACATCGCCTGCAGCGCCTGCGCCAATGCCTCTTCCAACGAGTTGGAGAAGTAGCGATAGGTGACTGTCGGGAAGCCGGCGCCGTCGGGGTAGCCTGCTTCCGCCAGCCATGCCTTCGCCTGTTCCGGGTCATAGCCAAGACCGACTTCTGGATCCGGAGCGCCGAAGATGCCGGGGGGCGCGAATTGCGTCGCCGGCACACCCGAACCGACTACGTCGCGCACCATCGTCTCGCGATCGATGGCGGCGGAAAAGGCCTTGCGCACGAGCACGTTGTCGAAGGGTGGCTTGGTCATCGTGAAGCCGACATAGGTCGTCGAGGCGCGCGGACCCTGGTGGAACTCGGCGCTTAACACCGGGTCGGCCAGGATGCGGGCGACCTCTTCGGCGGGCAACGACGCTGCGCCTTCACCCGCAACGTCCAGCTCGCCTTTTTCATAGAGCGCAACCTCGGTGAACTGGTCGGTGATGATGTTCAGTTCGACGCGATCGATCTGGACGTTATCGGCGGCGAAATAGTCTGGGTTCTTCTCAAAGATCAGCTTCTCACCTGGGCGCCACTCAACAAGCTTGTACGGCCCGTTGACGACGATATTGGCCGGATCGGTCCAGGCGTCGCCAAACTGCTCGATGGCCCAACTCGGCACGGGGCGCAGCGTCCACATGCTGGAGATCGACTCGAAGTAGGCTGCTGGCGATTCTAGCGTGAACTCAACAGTGTAGTCGTCCAGCGCTTTGACGCCCAGACTCTCGATGTCATAGGTGGCGGTGGGAATCTCCGTCTGATTGATGGCTGCAGCATTCTTAATGCTGTAGAGGACATAGGCATACGGCGAGGCTGTCTCCGGCATGACAGCGCGTCTGACGCTATAGACAATGTCGTTGGCCGTGACCGGGTTGCCGTCGCTCCATTTTACATCCTGACGCAGGTTAAAAGTCCAGACCGTGCCATCGTCTGACACCGTCCAGCTTTCAGCCAGCTCCGGTTCGATCTCCGACGTAGCATTGTTGATGTTGGTCAGCCCCAGGAACATCTGCTCGATTGGCGTGATCGAGTAATAGTCCTCCGCCAGGTTCGGATCCAGTGTGGATGGCTCTGACACGGTGGCAAGTCGCAAAGTAAGCGCCTCGCCAGACGTAGCCGGCGCCGCCGGTGCATTCGCTTCGCCAGGCGCGGCCGGCGCTGCGGTGCACGCCGCCAAAACCAGCAGCACCAATAGCAGCGCCAACCCATACCACAGATGATTTCGACGCATAAGGCTTCTCCCTTCCTACAGAGTGAATTGGATGGATCAATGAATTGGATGAATCGTGGATAAGCATAACAGGTGACAGCCACTTTGGAAAGCAACTGTCACCACGCGAATTGGCGACCTCAGAAGCAACGAACTTTGTAGATCACGCCGGCGGCGCCCCGCCTGTTGCGCAGATGTCACACGTCGAGCCGCGCCTGGTTAGCGTGCGTCTGGATGAAGCGGCGACGCGGTGGCACACTCGACCCCATCAGCATGTCGAAGGTGCGGTCAGCCTCGGCGGCATCCTCCACGCTGACACGCAGGATTGTGCGATTGGCGGGATTCATGGTTGTCTCCCAAAGCTGCTCGTCGTTCATTTCACCCAGCCCTTTGTAACGCTGGTCGAGCTTGACGTTGCTTTCGCCCAACTCCTTGCGCAACGTTTCCAGCGCCTTGTCATCGTAGACATATTCCGAGCTACGTTTGATCTTGCCATTTTCGCTGCGATTGACGGTGACGCGATAGAGTGGCGGCTGTGCAATGTAAAGATGCCCCTGCGCCACCAGCGGCTCCATATATCGGTAGAAAAAGGTGAGCAGCAACGTGCGAATGTGGGCGCCATCCACGTCCGCGTCGGTCATCAGAATGATACGATGGTAGCGCAGTCCATCCAGATCAAAGTTCTCGCCGATATTGGTGCCCAGGGCCGTGATCAGCGCCTGAATCTCCTTGTTGGCAAGCGCCTTGTCAAGACTAGTCTTCTCGATATTGAGAATCTTGCCACGCAGCGGCAGAATCGCCTGGAAACGGCGGTCGCGCCCCTGTTTGGCGGTGCCGCCGGCGCTGTCGCCCTCGACGATATAGATCTCGCACTCCTCCGGGTTGCGGCTGGAGCAATCCGCCAGTTTGCCAGGCAGGGTCAGGCTTTCCAGCGCGCTCTTCCGGATGACCAGGTCGCGCGCCTTCTTGGCGGCTTCTCGGGCGCGATAAGCAGTGCGACACTTCTCAATGATCGCTTTGGCGTCACGCGGATTCTCCTCCATCCAGCGCCCCATCGCTTCGGCGACGGCGGTCTCGACGTGGTAGCGCACCTCGTTGTTGAGCAACTTGAGTTTATTTTGCCCCTCAAATTGTGGCTCCATCACTTTGACGCTGATGATGGCAGTCATGCCCTGGCGCGTGTCTTCACCGGTGAAGTTCTCTTCTTTGTCTTTGATCATGCCCTGCTTGCGCGCATAGTCGTTGATGATGCGCGTCACCGCTGTGCGCAGCCCCGTCAGATGGGTGCCGCCGTCGGGCGTGTTGATCGTATTAGCAAAGGCGAAGACCGACTCCGAGAAGCTGTCCGTATACTGGATCGCGGCTTCAATCTGCGTGGATTCGACCTCCATGTCGATGTAGACCGGCTCATTGACAACTTCACGATTGCGGTTCAGATAACGCACAAAGGACTTGACGCCGCCCTCAAAATGAAAATTCATCTCATGCGGCAACTCTGGTCGTTCGTCGATGAAGCGGATGTCAATGCCGCGTGTCAGGAAGGCCATCTCGCGGAAACGCGTTGCCAGCGTGTGATAGTTGTACTCCAGCGCCTGGAAGATGGTGTCGTCGCGCAAGAAGGTCTGGATCGTACCCGTGTCGTTGGGGTCGCAGTGACCGATAATCTCGACGCCAGTGACGGGTACGCCGCGTTCAAAGCGCTGACGGTAGATGTTGCCGTCGCGCTTCACCTTCGTCTCCATCCACGTGCTGAGCGCGTTGACAGCGCTGACGCCGACGCCATGCAGACCGCCAGAGACCTTGTAGCCGCCGCCGCCAAATTTGCCGCCCGCGTGTAGCTTGGTCATCACGACGGTGACAGCGGGCAGCCCTGTCTGTTTCTGGATGTCGACCGGAATGCCAGCGCCATCATCCTCGACAGTGATGCTTTCGTCCTTGTGAATGACGATATTGATACGGCTACAACGTCCCTGCATCGCCTCGTCAATCGAGTTATCGACCACTTCGTACACCATATGGTGCAACGCCTTCTGGTCGGTGCCGCCAATGTACATGCCGGGGCGCCGGCGCACTGCCTCCAGCCCTTCAAGCACCTGGATTTGATCGGCAGTGTATTCTTGCGTCTTCTTGTTGTTATCCATCACAGCTTCCTTCACAACCCAGGCAGGGATCACCCCACCGCTTTCCGTGTTTGAACCGTGTTTGAACCGTTGCTATTGCACCAGCGCAGCCTCGCTGCTCAGCAGCCGCGTCCGGTAGAAAATGAGCAGCGCCATTGCCAGCCCGGTGCCGACGTAGGCGTTCAGCAAGATCGCCGGCGTCACTGCCCACAACGCATAACTGGCAAGCCGGATGAGCAAGAGCGAGATGCCCAGCCCGATCAGCGTACTCAGCGCAAAAAAGCCGAGTGTGGCAAAAAAATGGGCGCGCACCAGCAAAAAACTCCGCTTGATAGCCTCTGGCGCCGACAGGTTATCCATCACAATGCCGGCTGTCGCAAAATACAAATAGAAGAAGATGATCAGCGCCAATGCACCCGAACCTAACGCCAGCAGCGAACCCAAAGCCGGGCTAACCAATGTCACGATGCTGAGTGCAACGCTTATGGGAATATAGATCGCCAACAGCAACAGCGCCACTAGCAACACAAAGGCGATCACTTGCAGCCACTGCGCAATTGCTCGCCCCGCCAGCACGCCGCCGCGCACCGCCGCCATGCCACCAATCGGCAGACGCCGCGCCAGCAAATCAAGATACACGACCCCGATCAGCAGCCCCAACAGGCTGAAGACCACCCAAAAGACAAACGCCTCGATCGGCGTCGTCAACTCGATGGGGGGCAACGGGGATGATTGGCTGCCGGTGACCAGCAGGCTCGGCATGTGCAGCAAAGTTGTGCTCACCAGCGCCGACAAGAGATTGAAACTGCCGCCAAATTGCTCGATGCTCTCGGCAACCTGCTGCGTGAGGATCGCCGCGTCGGCGGGCACCCCTTCCACGGCGCCCAACTCGCGGTACCAATGCGCTGCTTCCTCGGCCAATGTGACAACACTGAACTGCGGCGCCAACCAGAGCAACAGGTCAAGCGCCACTGGAATCAGTAGCAGTTCCAACCGCCAGCCCAAAAATCGGAAACCCGCCGACAGAGAGTCAATTACGCTCACGCGATCCCAACTTTCCATGCGGCACCACCGCCTGCGACTTGTTCCCAGACGCCATGCTGCAGCGCCAGAACAACGAAAGAATTGTAGCATACACTTGTCCAAAACCGAATTCGCCATAGCGCCAATCGAACGTGTGTTCCGGTCAAATAGCAGCAGGAACATTTCCACTGCACGCGCATATGCGCTACTATGGGGAGGTTATGGGCAAGAGGAGCTACATGTACGCAACCACATGAAGAAGCCAGGAAAACGCACACCTCAGCCCTATCAAGCCTGTCCACCGTTGCTCGCTACACCTTTCCAGCGTTGTAAATCGGCGTCGAAAACACCCTTGCCCGCCGATGAGGAACGCAGGCGGCGATGGCGGCGTTTGCTACCTGAACACACAACGACTTTCCATTCGTCGCACCACAGCGCACACCAGAGGAATTTGTTATGACTTCATTTGTGATCGAAGGCGGACGCCCCCTGCGCGGCGCAATTCGACCGATCGGCAACAAGAACGCGGCGCTGCCGATGCTGGCGGCCTGCCTGCTCACCGACGCGCCGGTGACGCTTCACAACCTGCCGCGCATTGGCGACGTGCATACGATGATGCGCATCCTGCGCGGGATGGGCGTTGAGATTCAGGAACAGGGCAACACCGTGACCCTGTGCGCCCGCCAGGTGCGCACCGCCGCTCCCGATGCTGCGCTCTTTTCACAGATTCGTGGCTCGCTCACGATGATGGGGCCGCTGCTTGGTCGCTTCGGCCATTTTTGCGTGCAGACGTCGGCGGGGGGCGACGATATTGGCCGGCGGCGCATCGACACACATTTGCAGGTGCTGACCGCCCTGGGCGCCAGACTGGAGCACAATGGCAAATTTGAGCTGCGCGCCGATCAACGGCTGCGCGGGCGCGACATTCTGCTGGATGAAGCCTCTGTCACCGCCACGGAAAATGGCATCATGGCGGCGGCGCTGGCCGACGGCGTCACAATCTTACGCAACGCCGCCAGCGAACCGCACGTGCAGGACCTCTGCCACCTGCTTGTGAAGATGGGCTGCCCGATCGACGGCATCGGCAGCAATGTGCTCACGATCCATGGCGTGGAGCATCTGGGCGGCGCCGAAATGCACATCAGCCCGGACTTCATCGAGGTGGGCAGTTACATTGGCATGGGCGCCATCACGCCGGGCGAATTACGCATTGTCGGCGTGGTGCCAGAGCATCTCCGCATGATGGAGATGGTCTTCGTTGACCGGTTGGGCGTGCGCATGCACCTGGAAGAAGACCCGGCGGCGGCGCCCAATGAGCGATACACCCTGGTTATCGAAGAAGAACAGGCGCTGCGCGTGCGCCCAGATTTTGGCGGCGCCGTCCCGAAGATCGACGACGCCCCCTGGCCTGCCTTTCCACCCGACCTGATGAGCATCGCCATCGTCACGGCCACGCAGGCGCAGGGCACGGTGATCATCCACGAGAAGATGTACGAGAGCCGCATGTTCTTCGTGGACAAGCTGATCGCGATGGGCGCGCAAATTATCCTCTGCGATCCGCACCGCGCCGTCGTCGTAGGTCCCAGCCGGTTGAGCGGCCAGCACGTGACCAGCCCCGACATCCGCGCCGGCATGGCGCTGGTGCTGGCCGCGCTGGCGGCGGAGGGCGTCACCACCATCGGCAACGTCGAGCAGATCGACCGCGGCTACCAGGAGATCGACGTCAAGCTGCGCGCGCTGGGCGCAAGCATCACACGCGTGCCTTGACGCCTGAGCACCGGTTTGAAGAGTCACCCAATTTGGCGCAGAGAGATGCAGAGCAACGCAGAGAGAATCAAGCGAATGTGCATCTGTAGCCTTCGGCGTGACGGGGGCCATGTCACGCCGAAGGCGATGACCTACTGTGACGGTGGCGCTTTTGACAACGCTTCGCGGCGACCGATATAATCCCGTCATCTCCATCTGTTGTGCTATGTACAAGCGTGCACCTGGCGCCGGCGTAGAATTACACGGCGCTGCCATTCCAAAGGATTCTTTTATGCCTACAGTAGATGTCGCCGCCGTCCAGCAACAGGTCGGCCAACAGAGCGAAACCATCATCAGCTTCCTGCGCGAAATCTGCGCCATCCCGTCGATGGACTCGCAGATCGGCCCGGTCGGCGAGCGCATCCAGACGGAAATGCGCAAACTGGGCTTCGACGAAGTCTGGTTTGACTCGATGGGCAACACCGTCGGGCGCATCGGCGACGGGCCGCGCATCCTGGTCTACGACAGCCACATCGACACCGTCGGCATCGGCAACCCGGACGAGTGGGATTGGGATCCCTTCATCGGCAAGATCGAGAAAGGGCGCTTCTATGCGCGCGGCGCCTGCGACGAAAAGGGCAGCACGCCGCCGATGATCTATGGGCTGAAGATCGCCAAAGAGTTGGGGCTGCTCGACGGCTGGACAGCCTATTATTTTGGCAACATGGAGGAGTGGTGTGATGGCATTGCCCCGCACGCCTTTGTCGAGCATGAGGGCATCCGCCCGGATTGCGTCGTCATCGGCGAGCCAACCAAGATGCAAGTCTATCGCGGGCACAAGGGGCGCGTCGAGATCGAAGTGATCGCGCGCGGGCGCAGCGCCCACGCCGCCAGCAACCACCTGGGCGACAACGCCATCTACAAGGTGCTGCCACTGATCGAAGGCGTCAGCAAACTGGAGCCGCAACTGGGCGACGACCCCTTCCTGGGGCACGGCAAGATCACCGTCAGCGACATGAAAGTCTCCACGCCGTCGATCAACGCTGTGCCCGACCAGGCGCGCGTCTACATCGACCGCCGCGTCACCTTTGGCGAGACGGCGGAAGGCGCCATCGC
>DGFH01000135.1:6212-12214 GCA_002391565.1 Anaerolineales bacterium UBA3905 | reverse complement strand
ACACCATCGGCGTCAGCGACGGCATCTCGATGGGTACGCAGGGCATGAAGGCGTCGCTACCCTCGCGCGACATCATCGCCGATTCGATCGAGGCCGTGATGCGCGCCCAGTATTATGACGCCAACGTCTCGCTGCCCGGCTGCGACAAGAACATGCCCGGCACGATTATGGCGGCGGCGCGCCTCAACCGCCCCACCATCATTGTCTACGGCGGCACGATCCGCGCCGGTCACCTGGGCGACCAAAAGCTCGACATCGTCTCGGCCTTCGAGGCGTATGGCAAGTGGCTGGCAAAGGAGATCACCGAAGAGCAACTGCGCGCAGTGCTGCGCAATGCCTGTCCGGGCGAGGGTGCGTGCGGCGGCATGTACACCGCCAACACTATGTCCTCCGCCATCGAGGCGCTGGGCATGAGCCTGCCCTACAGCTCCTCGATTCCGGCCAACGCCAAAGAGAAGATCGCTGAGTGTCACGCTGTGGGGCCTGCGCTGCTCAACCTGTTGGAACGCGATATCAAGCCGCTCGACATTATGACGCGCAAAGCCTTCGAGAATGCTATCGCAGTTGTCATTGCGCTGGGCGGTTCGACCAATGCCGTGCTGCACCTGCTGGCGATGGCGCGCGCCGCCGACGTACCCCTGACCATCGACGACTTCCAGGCGGTCTCCAACCGCACGCCGCTGCTGGCCGACATGAAGCCGAGCGGGCCTTGGGTGATGGAAGATTTGTGGGAAGTGGGCGGCGTGCCGGCGGTGATGAAGCTGCTGTTGGAAAACGGTCTGCTGCATGGCGACTGTCTCACTGTCACCGGCAAGACGGTGGCGGAAAATCTGGCAGAGCTGCCCGGCCTGAAGGAGGGACAGCGCATCGTGCAGCCGATTACAAAACCGATCAAGCCCACAGGACATTTGCAGATTCTTTACGGCAATCTGGCGACGGAAGGCGCGGTCGCCAAGATTACGGGCAAAGAAGGTGTGAAATTCACCGGTCCGGCTAAGGTTTTCGACTCCGAGGAGTTGACGCTCGAAGCCTTGCAGCAGGGCCGCATCACGCACGGCGATGTGGTGGTGATTCGCTACGAGGGTCCCAAAGGCGGCCCAGGCATGCGCGAGATGCTCTCCATCACCTCGGCGATCATGGGCGCAGGGTTGGGCAAGAGCGTGGCGCTGATCACCGATGGGCGCTTCTCCGGCGGCACGCACGGCTTCGTTGTCGGCCACATTACACCGGAAGCGCAGACCGGCGGCAACCTGGCGTTGGTGCAGGACGGCGACCTGATCACCATCGACGCCGAGAACAACCGCCTCGACATGCACGTCAGCGATGAGGAGATCGCCCGCCGTCGCGCCGCCTGGACGATGCCGGCGCCCAAGTTTACGAAAGGGATGCTCTACAAGTATTACAAGACGGTGGCATCGGCGTCCGAAGGCTGCGTAACTGACGCATAGGCGTTTGTCAGCGTCGTTGTTTCGATCAAAAAGGGACGAGAGGCGGTTTTTCAACCTCTCGTCCCTTTTTGGTGGCTGAACAATCATGCTCAGCAATTTTTTATGATTTTCGGCGGCGCAATGAAGCAAATCTCTGTGTCTTCACACACCTGCTCACTCCATTGTTGTCCGCAATTTGTTGTCGCTGCTGACGGGATTACGCCGCCTGTGTTTCGCGCAGATGGCGCTCCAGGACGGCTTCCGCCGCCTCCTCATCGGTGATCAACACGTTGATATAGCCGCCGCGCAGTGCGCCGAGAATCGTCTCCGCCTTCTTGCGTCCACCCGCCACCCCAACGACGCAAGGAATCCGTTTCAGGTCCTCTAACGAGATGCCGACAATACGACGATTGATCGCAATATCCAACACGTGACCGTCGAGGGCATAGTGGTGTGCACAAATATCGCCCACTGCCCCTTGCGCGCGCAACTCATCGATTTCTTCTTTGAGCACATAGCCTGCGCGCGCCAGGCTGTACAACTCCGGATCGGTCGAACCAATGCCAACAAACGCCACATCGACGGTGCGGGCGAATTGCAGTGAACGTTGAATGTTGCGATCCTGGCGAATCGTTTGACAGGCAAGCTCACTATCCACGATGAGCGGGGCGTGGAGGAAACGTCCGATGCAGTTTAGCCGATTTGCCAGCAATTGCGCCAGCAGTGGGCCATCTGTCGGGTTGTTCTCGGCGCCGGTTGCGCCGATCAGCTGGATTACCTCGCAATGAGGGAGATCGACTGGCGGCAGCGCTGAAATCATCTGGTAGAGCGCTGTGCCCCATGACAACCCAATTTTGAGATCAGGACGCAAGATCGAAGTCAGGTACTCAGATGCCAGGATGCCCAGCCCCTTGACGACTTCGTCGTAGGCTTTGTTGTCGCGCACCAACACCCGCGCCTCTTTGAGTCCAAAGGTAGTGCGCAGCATCTCTTGCAAACCGCCTGAAGATCGCCAGGGGTAATGCACCTTGATTTCAACAATGCCTTCTTTTCGTGCTTCGGTCAACAGCCGTGAGATCGCCGAACGGGTGATGTTGAGTTCGTCGGCAATTTCCTGCTGGGTCTTGTCTTGATCGTAGTAAAGCGACGCCACACGGGCCAGGTACATTAACCGCGCTGCATTTGCCATAGGATCAAGTCTGCATTCTCAAGGGTTGCAATTCAGGTTTGGTCATTCCAATGTTGTGCAACGCGCCTCAGGCTACTTCCATGAGCGGCGGGTCGCCGGGCAGCCATACGACATCGACTTTGTCTTTGGGATCGTAAGGCGCTTTGGCGAAAATCGCCAACCAGGGCGTGTCGCCGGTGTTGATCAGGTAGTGTGGATGCAGTGGCGGCACGTGACAGAGATCGCCAGGGTTCAGCGTCATGTGCTGATCTTTGACATAAATCTCAACACTGCCTGACAGGGTGTAAAAATTTTCCTCCAACGCGCGATGATAATGCGTATTGAAATCTTCGCCGGGTTGCAGCACAACCAGCCCAAAGTCTGAACGCGGCCCGCGCAAAAGATACTTTGGGCCAGAGACGCCATTGAACCGGTACTGCACTTCGCTTTCGTGAATCTTGAACAGGGTTTCCATTTGAATCTCCCCCGAGAATAGTTGTTTTGGGTGGGTGACGACGCCTGCATTTACTCGCCCGGCGCGCGCCACATTGATTTCGTGACGCCTCGATCTGCCAGCTCTAATTGAAGCGCGTAGGCGGCGCGCCAGCGCTCCAGCAGGTCGGCGTAGACCGCGGCATTGGCCGGATTGGGGGCGTAGCTGCGTTCCATCCGCACCAGCTGGCGGGCAGCTTCGGCGAAGGATGCGTACAGCCCGATGCCGATGCCAGCACAGATGACGGCGCCTAACGAGGTGGCCTCCTTGACGACCGGCGTGGTCACCTCCACCTGCAGCACGTCGGCCAGAATCTGGCTCCACAGCGCGCCTTTGGCGGCTCCGCTGGCAAAGGTCACCGCGTCAGGAAAGCGCCCGGTGATGCTGGCGATCTGCTGGAGATTGGCGAGCGTCACAATGGCGGCATTTTCCTGTAAAGCGCGGAAGAGCGCGGCGCGCGAGGTTGTCTGCGGATCGACCGTCAGGTTCAGGAACGACGGCGCCGCATGGCGCCAGCGCGAGTAGTTCATGGCATCGGAAAAGATTGGCAAGATGCCATTGGCGCCAGGCGGCGCCGTGCTCGCCATCTCTTCCAACAGGGCGTAAGCGTCGCGTTGTTCGCTTGCTGCTTTGGCCTTGATATCTGGCGCCATGGCATCGCGGAACCAGCGCACAGCAAAGCCTGGGAAGAAGACGATGGCCTCCGCCTGCCACATGCCAGGCATGGCGTGAAAGTTGATGCGGGTGCGCCCTGATGGGTCTTCGATGGCATGGTCAATATTGACCATCTGCTGCCAGAAAGTACCGCCAAGCACGGCTGTCTGTCCTGGGCGCACCACACCCAGCCCGACTGCCCCCAACTGGGCATCGCCGCCGCCCATGACGATGGGCGTGCCGGCCTTGAGGCCGGTCTCGGCAGCGCAGGTGTGAGACACTGCACCGATCACCGTGCCCGACTCGACGACAGGCGTGTGGGTAAAGCGGCTGTCCAGTTCATAGGCCTGGACAATCTCAGCATCCCACGTGCGCGTCTTTAGATTCAACAAACCGGTCGTGCCGCCGTTGGAGGGATCGACTGCTGGCGCGGCGCCCAAGCGCACCGCTAACCAGTCGCTCAACATGATCATGTGCTCGGCGCGGTCGTATAGATCGGGCCGGTGGCGCTGAAGCCAGCGCAGGCGCGGCGCAGCGCCCAACGCCAGGGTCTGGCCGGAACGTAAATACATGGCGTGCTCGATGCCCGGACGCAGAGCGCGCAGTTCGCGAACTTCGGCGATCGCGCGGGAATCGACGTTGGCGCACGCCCACAGTTCGCGCCCATTGCGATCGAGCAGGACGATGCCTTCGCGCATGCTCGTGGTGCTGATGGCGGCGATGTCAAGATTGGGCACTTGCGCCGCCGCTTCGCGGATGCATGTCACCATGAGTTGCCAGTTCTGCTCCACGGCAAAATCCATCGAGCCGGGATAGCGCGGGTCTTCGGTGTGATGCCATTCACGGCTGGCGGCAGCCAGTTGCACGCCTGCTTCGTCGAAGATGACAGCGCGTCCGCTGCCGGTGCCGGCGTCAAGTGCGAGAAGATGCTTCATGGTGCTTCCATCCTGTTTCGCTGTTGGTGGCGGCGCCCTGTTGATGGGCGCGGCTGAATGCCTGTGACCTTGTTGTGTTGGCGTCAGGCTGGCTCGACGAGGAGAGTTTCATCCGGGCCAAACCAGCCTGCGTTGCCTTCATCTTACAAGGACAGCCGTCACAACGTCCACAACTTAGAAGTCGAAATTGTCGATGTTTTCGGCGGTGAAAACGGTGCGTTCGGGCAACAGAATGATGCCGTTGTTTTCGGCTTCATAATCGTAGCCCTGGATCGAGTTCGGCGACACCTCCACCGTGCCGATGCCTGGCACTTCGATTTTGTCGCCGACGTTGAAGGTCTTGCCTTTGGCCAGCTCGGCGGCGATGAAGGTCGCCAGCTTGCCCTGCACCACGACATCCCACAGACCAAACTGTTTGACGGTGCCGCTCTTGACATACTGGCGCATCACATTGGGCGTGGAGAAGCCAACGATGATCACTTTGCCGGCGATGCCGAGGTTTTCGGCGGCCTGGGCGGTGCCAGGCAGCGCGTTGGCGTCGGGCGCAATCACGGCGTCCAGGTCTGGGTAGGTCTGGAAGATGTCGGTCGGCACCTGCACGGCCTTCTGTGCATCCTCACCGCTGAACTGCGTGGTCACAATCTCCCAATTCGGGTACTCTTCGGCAATGATCCGTTTGGCGACATCGACCCACTGATTCTGGTCAGTGACAGTCGGGCTGGAGTAGTGGAAAGCGACCTGTTTGGGCTCTCCCTTGGGGTCTTCCATCTGGCTGGCGGCCATCTCAACCAACAGGCGCCCCAACTGTTCGGGCGTGCCCTGGTTGATGTAGAACGTGCGGCATTCTGGGTTCACATCGGAGTCCCACGTGACAACTTTGATGCCGCGCTCCTTAGCGCGATTGAGGGTCTCGCACAGGCCATCGGGCGAAAGGGATGAAATGGCGATGGCGTCATAGCCTTGATTGATGAAGTTGTTGAGATACTCGATCTGCCCGCTGACGCTGGCTTCGCTGGGGCCATCATATTTGACTTCGACGCCCAGCTCTTTGCCCATCTCCATGGCGCCCTTGCCGCCAGACTCGAAGAAACCGACGCCGGTCAGCTTGGGGATAAAGGCGATGCGAATGTCGCTGGCGGCAGGGGCGGCGGACTCGGCAGGCGCCTGACTGCCAGCAGGGGCGGCGGCTGGCATGGTGGTGCAGCCAGCGGCTACGAAGGTCAACAGGACGAGCACGACGGCCAGACTCCAGAATGACTTCCAATTGCGCAACATCTCTTGTCTCCTTGAATAATTGACTGTCTGTCTTGCATGAACTGTCTTGC